>DASQGY010000088.1:0-28371 GCA_035632375.1 Bryobacteraceae bacterium
CGTGGCCAGGAGTCCGAAGACGGTAGCCAGGCTCGCAACCAAGCGGTCGGTCATGAGCTCCAGCACCAATTGCTCGTGCATGGTGCGCATCTCCACGATCGGGAGAGTGGAGTCGACTTGTTGAATCGCATGACGAATGCCGCTGTACATTTGGCGAGGATCCAGGCGGCTGCTTACAAACAGGCTGGCGTGGAAGATACCGTCCATTTGATCGGAGTCGACCATGATCTGCGCCAGGGGCCTTTCGCGCATGGTGCTGTATTTCGAGTCCCTCACCACCCCGACAATCTCCGTGTCCGTTTTGGTTCCGGGGTTGGCTCCGAATCCGAAGCGGCGGCCGATGGGCGAGGTTGCGCCAAAATACTTCTGCGCAAACGTTGCGTTTACCAGGGCGACCTTATGCTTGCTGCCCGCGTCGGACGCCGAAAAATCACGGCCTGCCAGAAGCGGAATTCCCAGTGTGGCGAGATAGCCGGGCGATACGCCGTTTGCGGCAGCGCGCGCCGGCGCACCGGATTTCGGTTGGTAGCCTTCGATGGTCAGGTCGCTGCCCCACCAGTCATCGTCGATCGGGCGGACCAGTCCGAGCCCAGCGGATTCGACACCGGGCGTGGCGCGCAGCTTATCCAATGCGTCGTGGAACATCTGGATCCGGCGCTCGGCGGAGTAGCCGTTCAGACTGGGATCGAGGGCGAGTGCGACAACGTTGTGCGTGTTGAATCCCGGATTCAGCGTGCGCAGGTTCACCAGCGTGCGGAGGTACAAGCCCGCGCCGATCAGCAACAGGACTGAGAGGCACACTTGCGAGACAACCAACAGGCGGCGAAGACGGGCATGAGCTCCTCCAGTCAAGGCTCCCGAGTGTTCTTTGAGCGCCGGAACAAGATCGACATGCGTTGTTCCGAGCGCAGGCGCCAGGCCGAACAAGATGCCGGTGATGGTGCAGATGGCCAGCGTGAAACCGAGAATCCGCAGATCGGGAGTAGTGGTCAACCCGAGCGGGCCGTACGCGGCGGAAATCACGCGAGTCAAGAGCTGATCGGTCCAGGAGGCGATCAGCAGACCGACACCGCCACCGAGGAACGCGAGCAGAACACTCTCCACGAGCGACTGCCGCACAATCCGAGCCCGGCCCGCGCCCAACGCCAAGCGCACAGCAATCTCGCGCTCGCGGCCCGTGGCGCGCGCCAGCAGAAGATTGGCCACGTTCGCGCACGCGATCAGCAGCACGAATCCCACGATGGCCATCAGCATGGAGAGCGGCGTATCGAACTGGTCCCGCACTCCGGAGCGACGCCCGCGCGCGATCGGTAATACGTTGACCCACGATTTCAGAAAATCGCGGCGAGTATCGGAGCTGGTAATGGCAAACTCCTTCTGCTGAACCTCCATCTCCAGGATGGAATGAAAGATCGGCTGCATCGACGCCTTGGCGTGCTGCCAACTGATGCCCGGTTTCAAACGTCCCACCACGCGCACCCAATGTCCGCGGCGCTTGTCGAGTCCGAACATTTCCGTCCATGAGGCCGGAGTTACCTGGCTTCGCATGGTGATGGGCACGCGGATTTCAGCAGGGCGGCCCACTTCGAGACCGCCGAATCCCTTGGCGCTGACGCCGATGACGGTGAGCGGCGCTCCGTTGGCGCGGACGGTTTGGCCGAGGACTCCGCGGTCGCCGTGGAACCGGTCGATCCAGTAGTCGTAGCTGAGCACCACAAGCGGATGACCGCCGGGGATGCGGTCGTCGTCTGCCGTGAACAAGCGCCCAAGCGCGGGCTGTACTCCGAGCGTTTCAAAATAATTACCGGTGACCAGTTCGCCTCTTACGCGCTCGGTCTGTCCCTTATAGCCGATGCCGAAGTCCATGGCGTGATAGCAGAGCAGGCCGCTGAAGACTTGGTTCTGGTCTCGGAAATCTTTGTAGAGCGGATAAGAGACGACATCACTGCTGATGTTCGGGCCGACGTTCGCACCTTCCCAGGTCAAGAGAACCAGTTGTTTCGGATCGCGGACTGGTAACTGCCGCAGCAGCACTTGATCGAGCAAGGTGAAGACGGCTGTGTTCGCGCCGATTCCCAGGGCGAGCGAGAGTACAGCCGCCGCGGTGAATCCAGGGCTGCGGCGCAGTTGCCGGAGAGCGTAACGCATGTCCTGCGCGATGGTTTCCAGAAGTCCGAGGCTGTTCATGCGGTAGATCTCTTCGCGGATTTGCGTGGGGTTACCCAATTTCTTGCGTGCAGTGTATCGGGCGTCGTCGGGCGACATGCCGCGGGCGATGTTCTCGTCGGTTTCGATCTGGAGATAGGCGTCGATTTCGCGGGAGCGCTCCTGGTCCCAATCGCGACGGCGGAAGAATCGAGTCCAACTCACGGGTTACTCCTCTCGTAGCGCGGTCATCGGGTCAAGCTTCGACGCGCGTTGTGCGGGCAGATAACTGGCCGCTATTGCAACCGCGGCCAACAGCACCGTGGCCATGGCCAGCGTCGCGGGATCGTGCGGTTTTAACTGGAACAGCAGAGAGCCGGCCACTCGCCCGGCGACCAAGGCAAGCACCGCGCCCGCCGCGAGACCAACGGCCAACAGTACCGATGCTTCACGTAAAATCATCGCCAGCACTGCACGGCGGTCCGCGCCGAGTGCCATTCGAATGCCGATTTCGTTTCTCCGCCGCGCCACCAAATACGACATCACGCCGTAAAGCCCGATGGTGGCGAGTACTGCGGCGAGGATGCCGAAGAATCCGGAGAGCGTGGCCATCAATTGCTCGCGCAGCAGGGACTCGCGGATCTGGGTTTGCAGCACGTGAAACTCGAGATTGATGTCCGGGCTTACTTCCGCAATACTGCGCTTCAGCGCCGAGATTACGGCGGTTAGCGGCGAATCGGAGCGGATGTAGAACAGGACGAAGGGGCCGGGATTTGCATCCTGAGAGACGGGCAGGAACGCGATCGGCGGGAAATTTTCACGCAAGTCCTGGTATTTGGTGTTCTTCACCAGGCCCACGATTTCGTGGACTTGCAGACCCTGGCCGGGCGCAGCGCCCATGCGAAACGTCTTGCCGATGGGATTGCCGCCGCCGAAAAACTTGCGGGCGAAAGCTTCGTTGACAATCGCCACTCGCTGCGACGATGCGACATCGCGATCGTTGAAGTCGCGGCCGGCGAGCAACGGAATCTGCAGAGCGTTGAAATAGCCGGGGCTGATCCAGTTCTCGTCGGTCTGGCCTTTGAAATCGGAGGGGCCTTGGCCGAAGACTCCGGAGTTCGAAAAATCGCCCCAAGTGATGAGCACCGTGTCGGCCGCGGCATCGACGCCTGGAATGGTTCTGATTCGATCCAGGAGATCGCGCTTGAACGGCAGACGGCGCTCCTTCGGAAGACCGAGCCGCGTGAGATCCATGGAGGCGACCAGGACGCCGCTCTGCCGGAAGCCTGGATTCAAGGTGACCAGGTTTCGCAAGCTGCGCACGAACAGCAGCGCACCGACCAGAAGCACCAGCGACAACGCCACCTGCGAGACAACCAGCAGACGCCGCAACCCGAATCTTTCGCGGCTCGCCGTAGTTCCCCGCCCTCCACCGGCCTTCATCGCCGAGACCGGTTCGGTACGGGTGGCACGGAGCGCGGGTGTCAATCCGAACAGAACGCAAGTGACGATGGCGAGCGCGGTGGTGAACGCCAGGACCGGCCAATCCAGATTGAGGTCGACGAACAGCGGGTCGCCTTCGGTGCTGAGAAACGTCACCAGGAGTTGGCTCAAGTTCCGCGCCAGTAACAAGCCCAGCGCCGCGCCGCCGCAGGCCAGCAGCAAGCATTCAGCGAGAAGCTGGCGGATGAGGCGGCCTCGCGATGCTCCCAGTGCGAGCCGCACGGCGATTTCTCGCTCACGGGCGCTGGCGCGCGCCAGCATCAGGTTCGCAAGATTGGCGCAGGCGATCAGGAGAACCAATCCGGCGATCGAGAGAAGAAGCTTCAACGGGCGGTCGTATTCCCGGCGCAGCGTAGACAAACCAGACCCGGCCTGAGAAGGTTTCAGTTTGAATTCTTTGAATTTCTTCGCGTCGGCGCCCTGGTACCAGGCGGGGATCGTGGATTCGAACAGTGCCGGTGAAATGGCGCTCAATTGAGCGGTTGCGCGCGCCTGGGTCCAATCGGGCTTAAGGCGTCCAATCGCATCCAACCACCAACCGTCCCGGCGCACCAGCATGGAACCCTCGCCCTTCACCGCCGGTTCCACGCAGAGCGGAACCGCCACGTCGAAAGTCCGGCCGACTTCCACGCCGAAGAAGCTCGACGGAGTTACGCCGATCACTTCCACCGGATAGCCGTCCAGCGTGAGCTTGCGGCCGATGACGGACTGCGCACCGCCGAACTCGCGCTGCCAGAACGAAGCACTGATCACCACGCCGGGCGATCCGCAACCATCGCGGTCGTCGGCGTTGGTGAAGACGCGGCCAAGCAGCGGTGGAACGCCCAGGACGTTGAAGAAATCGCCGCTGACCCACAGACCCTGCGCGTAGCGGACCTCACCGCCGCGCGAGAGGCTGAAGGTGTCGACGCTCCAGGCGAACATGCCGGAAAACGCCTGCTGATGGTCGCGGATCTGCTCCCACAGCGCGTTCGAAAGCACGGTGTACCGGCCGCGTCCGCGTCCGGCGTACATGCCCTGGTGGTCGAAGGCGACCTCCGTTAGTTGCTGCGGGTCTTTCACCGGAAGCGTGCGAAGGCGCACGGCGTCCAGGAGTTGGAAGATGGCGGTGTTGGCGCCGATGCCGAGGGCGAGCGATGCGACGGCCACCAGCGAGAACGCGGGATTCATCCGGAGGAGGCGCGCGCCGTAGCGCAGGTCCTGCCAGATGGTCTCGAGTAGCGTGATGGTGTTCCACTGGTAGATCTCTTCGCGGATTTGCGTTGGATTGCCGAGCTTCTTCCGCGCGGCCAGGCGGGCGTCATCCGGACTCATCCCGCGGGCTATGTTTTCATGAGTCTCGGCTTCCAGGTAGGCATCGAGCTCGCGAGACCGTTCCTGATCCCAATAGCGGCGGCGAAAGAATCGGGGCCACTTCATCGGTCAATCCGTCGTGGCTGGGCGCAGAATGCGGTTAATGGCGCGGACCAGCTCGTCCCATCGGCTGGTTTGCGCGGCCAGTTGTTTCCGGCCGGACGGCGTGAGGCGGTAATAGCGCGCCTTGCGATTGTTTTCCGAGGTCCCCCAGAAGGAGGCGATCCAGCCGCGGTCTTCCAATCGGTGAAGCGCGGGATAAAGCGAGCCATGCTCTACCTCTAGAACATCTTCCGAACCGCGCTCGATGGCATAGGCGATGGTGTGTCCGTGGGCGGGGCCGAGCGAAAGGGTCCGCAGCACCAGCATATCCAGTGTTCCTTGGAGCATTTCGCCTTCCAGCGGGGGTGCGTTGCGTTTTGGCATATCGGTTTCTGAAGCCGATTATACTCCGGTAGATGATCGAGTGCAAGAGCAATCTTGCGGCGGGCCTAGAAGAAACGGCGGGAGAAGGACGGGAGGTCAATTCCGATTGCATCCGCCGTTTGGCGCGTGAATATCGTTGCACCGCTCGCCGAATTTGTGTACCTTGGTTCCTTATTGGTTAATCCAGATGTCATATTTGCGCGTACCAGTTCTTTTATTTCTCCTCGGACTGCCTGTTTCGGCCGCTACAATTCAGGGGACAGTTCTGGATCCAAGCGGCGCAGTTGTCGCGGGAGCCGAGGTGACCGTATCTGGCGCCGCATCGGCCTCCAGGACCGTGCAGACGGACTCCAAGGGCCATTTCGCGGTGGATGGCCTAACTCCCGGTGAATATCTGATCACGGTCCGCCAGCCCGGCTTCGAAATTGAACAACGGCCCGCGACCATCGGCCAGGAACCAAACTTGGAGGTCGATTTCAAGCTGAGAATCCAAGCCGCTGAAACCAGCGTGGAGGTATCGGGAAAGCGCTCGGCGCTGGCCAACTCGGATCCGAACTATCGTGCGCTCCGCGATTCGGGGCTGAAGGAAATACTGCGGATCGAGAATATCACCCTGCATCGCGATGCCGGAGAATTGCGGCTGCGATCGGGCTTCATCGGTTTCCTGCCGCCGGTTCTTGGACGAAATGCCATCGCCGTTTTCGCCGGTCAGGCATCGCTGCACCTGGAGGCCGCGATTCCGATGGAGGGGAATAACCTCCAATTGTTAACCGAAAGCAGAACGTTCGACGAGGAATTCGATGCCGCGGTGCTTTGCTTTACGGACAGTACTTACGACGAAGTGAAGAAGCAGGGAACGGCCGTGGCCTCGGGCGCCGGGTTGGACGCGGCACTGCGCGATTTTCATCGCCGGATGCGGCATCGCACGGAAAACCCGCGGAGCATGCTGGAAGCCATGCTGGCGTATGAGGACGTCCCGAACGTTGAAGCGGAGCTGCTGGCGGAGCTGTACAATCCCAACGCATCGCCGTCGTTCAGCGCCTACATCCGCGGACGGCGCTACCACGACTTGCGATTCCTGATCCAGCCTCGCGGGGCCATGCGGCACCTGCCGTCGCCGGAGGAGGTCGGCCTGATTCACGTCGATCCGACTGGCGAGCGCGAGGGCATTTTCTACCTGACGCATCTCAAGAGCGAATGGAAGGCCAACACCGCCAGTTCGAACGAGGACAAGCGAATCGTCGCGTTGAAACACTACCGCGTGGAAACGGTAATCTCCCGCAATGGCCGCCTCACTGCCAGCGCGGAGGTGACATTCGAGGCTTTGCGCGACGGCGATCGGATTGTCGACTTCGGGCTGCTGCCGACTCTGCGCGTTACGCGCGTGACCAGTCCGGACGGGAAGGAAGCCAGTTTCATTCAAGAAGATCGCAAGGAGGACGGCTCGTTTTATGCCTTGCTGCCACAGCCGGCGGTGAAAGGCCAGACCTATTCCCTAACCATTGAGTACGAAGGCAACAAGGTGATTGAGAACGAGGGTAGCGGCAGTTTCTCCATTGGCGCTCGCAAATCGTGGTATCCGAGCGTCAATGCCTTTTGCGACCGCGCCACGTTCGACCTGACCTTCAAAATACCGAAGCAATACACCATGGTGAGCGTCGGAAAGCTGGTGAAGCAATGGCGCGAGAACGACTTCGCCGCGTCGCAATGGGTCTCGGATACTCCGCTGGCAGTAGCCGGATTCAACTTCGGCGACTACAAGAAAAAACAGCGCGACGACGCAGAAAGCAAGTACACGTTTGAGGCCTACGCCACCAGCGAAGTGCCCGGTTACCTGCGCGGCTTGGGATTCGGCACCATGGCCCCTTCCACCATGGCCGAAGGCGCCATGATCGATGCGCTGAACTCGGTGCGCATTTTCGAGCACTGGTTTGGCCCCTTGCCGTACGGACGGATCGCCGTCACGCAGCAGCCCGAGTTTAACTTCGGACAATCATGGCCCACGCTGGTCTACCTGCCGGTGAGCGCATTTCTGGACTCGACGCAACGATGGGCGCTGCTCGGCGGGAATTCCTTCCGGTTCGCGGATTTTATCCAGGAAGTAACGCCACACGAAGTTGCGCACCAATGGTGGGGGCACCTGGTGGGCTGGGCCACCTATCATGATCAGTGGCTTTCGGAGGGCTTCGCCGATTTCTCCGCCGGATTATTCTTGCAGGGCACCGAAAAGAAGCCGGACAAGTACAACGAGTATTGGGAGCGCGCGCGGAAAGCCATCACCGAGAAGAATCAATTCGGATTCGCCCCGAACGACGCCGGGCCGATCTGGATGGGGCTGCGCCTGAACACCTTCCGCACCGGCAGCGCGTATCAAAAGCTGGTTTATCCCAAGGGCGGATACATTTTGCACATGCTCCGGCAGATCATGTGGAACGCCAAAACCGGCGACGCCGACTTCATCGCCCTGATGCACGACTTTGTCACGACCAACGCCCAGAAGAACGCTTCTTCTGAGGACTTTCGAGAAGCTGTCAACAAACACATGAAACCGGATCTCGACCTGGAACACAACGGCCGGGCGGACTGGTTTGTCCGGCAGTGGGTTTATGGAAACGAAATTCCCCGCTACAGGCTGGACTATTCGACCGCGCCGGCTGAGCAAGGCAAGGTGCTGTTGACCGGCAAGGTGACGCAAAGCGGCGTCTCGGCTGGTTTCATCATGCCCGTACCGGTGTATGCGGAATTCGATGGGAAACTGGTTCGCCTGGGATCGGTGGGCTTAAGAGGAAACATGACCTCGAAGGATTTCAAGATCATGCTTCCGAAGAAGCCCAGGCGGGTTCTGGTAAACGGCAACCACGACATTCTGGCGGCGGAGAACACGGCGGCCGGAAACTAATCTGCGTCTGGCTCCCTTCAATACTTGTCAGCACGTGGTAGCACAAGCTTTAGCCTGTGGGCGCTACACACTGTGCACGAACCTTTTCAACGTCCGGTCAGAAGTAAAAGAACTGCAACTGCATAGTCACTTCGTTGCTCGGCGCGGTTGCCGAATTCCGGGGCAGCGCCCGCAGATACTGCAGGGTCCACTTCAGGTTCTGTCCGCGGATATAGTAGTTAACACCCGTGCCATAGCGATTGATGTCCTTGTTGCGAGCCGCGGCTTCAACAAAGTTCTGCGATTCGAATTTGCCGAACGGCTGCACACGGGCCCGGTGAACGTAGTAGGTGGCTTCAGCAACATAATCGTTCTGGTGCGATATGACGGGGAACTTATTGCGTCCATCGTAGGTCAGGAACTGGAACTGGCCGCCAATCTCATCGCCGCCGTGAACCGGCTTGGCCGCCGCAACATTGGCTGAATATCCCCGGTAAGCGCCTTGCTTGTCGAAGCCGCAATCCACCGCCAGAATCTTCTTCTTCCCGAGCGCGGTACCCGCAAAGGTGTACGTAGTCTCGGTGTCGAAGAAGTCGTATTGCAGGTAGCCGGCCGAGCGCAGAGAATTGCGCGCGTTGGGGTCGCGTTGTCCTTGAAACGCTCCAATCCGGTATTGGAGATGGTCCGCCAGGAAAAACCCGGAGGCCGCAAAGCCTGCGTCTCGCAACACCGACGATTGCGTCGGGGCATTGGCGACGGTCGCCAGCGGGCTGATATCGAGCGTGGAATAGCTGGCTGGAGACTGCAGCCCGTTCCGCGAAAACGGCACCAGCATCAGGCCGCCATCCACGCGGAACGCGTTGTTCACTTTGTATTCGAGAAAGGCGTCCTGCACCAGAAATCCGGAACCCAGGGCCTTCGGGGTTTTTCCCATGTTGGGCGCATCCGTCTCGAAGAAGAACGTCAGGTTCTTCCCGATTTCGCCCGAAACTATGAGCCGCGCCCGCCGGATGTACAGGTTCTGGGAGTATCCGGAAGTCGCGGGATCCTGGGTCCAATCCCCCCAAAACTGCCCCAGAGCGCCGAAGCGGAAGCGAACATCCTCGTTGCTGACGGTAAGTTGTGCCGCGGCGGGCACAGCCGTGAGCGCGAGCGCGATAGCGAGACCGCATCCGCTCCAGAAATTTCGTCGTGACATTTTCAGTACTTCTCCTTTTCGTCAACCTTGCCGGCGCCGTCCACCAGTCCACGCAAACACTCGACAAGTTCTCTCATCGATTTGGCCTGGGCCAGTATTTGAACGCTGGCGGATGCGCCTCTCTCGGCGCTCGCCGCGGCGCCCTCGGTCAGCCGCTCCATCTCCATCACCGATTTCGCCACCAGCGCCGTGCCGGCTTCCTCTTCCCGGCTGGCGGCTTGAATGTCATCGATGAGCGCCTTCGCTTTGGCTGCGCTGTCGACAACCCCGCGAATCGCGTGCACGACATCGGCGACTCTGGAATGCCCCTCTCTCGATTTCGATATGGACGTCTCGATCAACGCCGTAGTATCCTTGGCGGCGTCGGCGGACCTCTGCGCCAGATTGCGGACCTCGCCGGCGACTACCGCAAATCCGAGCCCGGCCTCTCCGGCGCGAGCGGCCTCTACTGCCGCGTTCAACGCCAGGATATTGGTCTGAAAGGCGATTTCGTCGATCACCCGGATAATCTTCGAAACCTGCTCGGCGGAGGAGAGAATCTCGTTCATCGAATTGGTCATCTCCTCCAGGCCCCTATTCGCCCCAGCCACCAGGCCGGCGGTCTCATGCATGTGGCCGCTTACCGCCTGGATATGGCCGGCGCCTTGCCGTACCATCGAGGTGATCTCCTCAGTGGATGAGGAGGTCTCCGCCAGACACGAATGCTGGCGTGCCGCCCCATCGGCCAAAACACGGCTTGCGGAGGCAAGGTTAGTGGCCTCTGCCGTCACCCCGCTCGCCGTATCCATCAAGTCGGAAATCACGCGCCGGATCGGACGGGCGATGGAGCGCGCCAGCAGATAGGACAGCAGCAGCGAGAGCAACGCAGTGGAAAGGGCCGCGCCGAAGAGTACCAAAGGCAGCGTTTTCAACTCGCCTTCGATGTCGTCGATGTACACGCCGGTGCCGACGATCCAGCCCCAGGGCTCATACAACTTGACGTAGGACGTTTTCTCGACCGGCTTGCTCGCCCCCGGCTTCGGCCATAGATAGGAGACCTCTCCCTCACCTTTACTCTTCGCAACCCTGGCCATTTCCACAAAAAGGTGAAGTCCGTTCGGATCCTTGTAGCCCGACAGATCTTTTCCATCCAGGGCGGGATTGGTAGGATGCATGATCATCGCCGGCGCAGCGTCGTTGATCCAGAAGTAGTTCCCCTGTCCGTAGCGCTGCTGCTGCAAAACGCGCCGCGCCGCTTCCTGTGCCTGTACGACGGTCATCCTTCCAGCGGTAGCCTCGGCGCCATAGAAGTTAAGCACTCCCCAGGCTGACTGCACCAGGTTTTTGGTCTTCTCGGCTTGCGCCTGATAGATCGAGGTACGGATGCGCCCGTCGAGCCATTTCAGCAGCACCACGTTGCTGGCGGTGATCAGGGCGCCCAACAACAGAATCCGGCCCGTGAGCTTCAACTTGATCAGCATGATGTCTCTCTTCTCGATCAGCCCATCTCGAATCGCGGCTACACAGTTCACTCCCAGCCTTCATATCGGCAGGGCCTTTTGAACTTTTGGCCCAATCGTCTTCAGCCTGCCTTAGGTCGACAAATGAGCGCCGTTGCGTTGGAGCCTGGAGAAACTCTAGGCCCTGTAGCCCTGATCGAAAGCGCCCCGCGCTGCAACAACACGGGCTGCGGCTATGCGTCAAATGACTCCATGACCACACACTGAATGTTCTTGCGGGGACGCTCCAGTTCGGATTAAGTTGGATATAGAGACACTCAACTTGCGCCACACGGCATTGCTTGTTGTCCTGGCTGGTGTCCCGGTCTTGGCCCAGCTCAGTACACCCGGCGTGGCACCCGCCACGGAGCCGGTTCAGGACTCCGCACTCGACGTGTCCCACCAGTATTCGCGTTCCGCGGCGTTTCACTTGGATCGCGAACCCTTGCCTGGCGGAGCGGAACTGGTCACCTTATTCGGAAGGCTACAAGATCCAGCCACTGGCGCCGAATCGCTCTACGTGCCTTTGATCAGCGTCCTTCGCGATACACTTGGCGACGGCAGCAATGCCGATGACCGGCTGCGCTACGTCTGGATTTTGACCAGCACGCGTCCGACGCTGGTGCAGCGCTTCGCTTCCGCTCTCTCTTTTGTGCGCTTTCGGACCGGCAGTGAGCCGCACGCCAATCGTGTTCCTTCAGCCGTTCTGGATCTCGCGGCGCCGGGCAAAACGGTTTGGAGCAATCTGCTGGGACACGGGCTGCAATCTACACAGCTCGATCCGCTAGGCATGACGGTGCGCACCGCCACTCGCAGCTATCGCGGGAACTTCAGCGATTACCGGAAGGTGCAGATCTTCCAAGCGCTCGGCGCCATGGAGGCGTTAGAACGCAGCGGCAACGATCCCGTCTGGCTGCCCGAAGCGGATCTACGTCAGGTCTATTCGCGACTGAGCCTGTCTAATCACACCTTCGGTGGATTGGTTCGCGATGAAAAACTCGCCCGGTACTACGACAAAGAAGCCACTCGGTTACAACAGGCGCACGGCCACAACTGGGAATTGCTGCGGCAACGCGCGGAGCTTGCCGGTCTCTATTTCGAGCCGCTGGCTTTGCCGGACGCCACACCGAGCGAGGCTTTGCTGTGGGTGGCGCGCGAAGATCTGGGGTCGCGCCCGGCGCGGCGTTTCGACCGGCAGTTCCTGAATATCGCGAATCCGTGGACCGACGAGCGGCTGCGGAATTGGACCGGGTACACGCAAGTCCGCTTTCTCGATGCCGAGAATCGCATAGTCGCTGAAGACGCACCCGGCGCGCGGCCGGTGGAGATGATTCCGCTAGCACTCTACAGTCTGGACTATCCACGCGTTCCCCTGCTCCTGGCCGATTTCCGCGACACTTTCAAGCCCAAGCGCGGCGAACTCGCGCGCCACGGCGCCAGCACGCTGCTGACCGGCGTCTTCGGCATTACGCGTTTCGGCAACTGGACATTTTTCGCCGCCGATACCGCCTGGACCTTCGTGCGCGGACGCCACGGCGCGGCGGAGGATCGTTCCGCGCGGCTGCGCGCCTACTCGGAAGCGCGTGAGTTTCTGGCCTTGGATACCATGCTGGATCCCGAACTGAAGACGGAGATGCTCCGCCGCGTGGACCATCTGGCGTTGAATCCGCTCGAAAACGGCATCTCTACCGAAGCCACGGTGGCCAAAGAGCAGTACGCTGCGTTGCTGCAGTATGCGCAGTCTCCGCGTTTCACGGCGAGGCTGGAACGGGATCGGCGCAAAGAGTTGGCATCCTATACGCAATCGCGAGCCGCGCGAATGCTGTCGTCGTTCGGGCATCTGTTTACGGGCACCCCGCACCCGGATACCGAAAAGCCTGCTGATTTTCTGGCCGAGCTCACCGCGCGGCGCAGTCTGGCTTATCACCAACGCTTCCTGCAGCAGTTGCTGGCCTCCGGTCCCCGGCCCGATGTGGTGGGGAATGCGAGCGACATCCTCAACTCGGTGGAAGCGCTGGCATCCGATCCGCGCGGAGGGCTTCGGGCATCGCGCCTGATTTCGGAAGTCTTCGCCCGTTCCGCCGATTCCGAAGTGCGTTACGCGTGTCTGCGCGCGCTGCAACGCTCGAATGCCATCGAAGCGCGCCAGGAGCTTTGGCGCTTGTCCCAGGATCCAGCAACCGGCGATGGCTGGCGCGTCATTTGCATGTTCTATTTCAAGGGTGAGAATCCAACGCCTCCGGCCGCTTCGCCGGGCGGCACTCCGTGAGTCGTCGAACCGCCCTCCTTCTCCTGCTGCTGTGCGGCCCGCTTGCGGCGGAGGTAAAGCGGCTGGTGGTGCTCAAGGTGGATGGCGTACCACAGGAGGTGCTAGAGCGCGAGCTGCAGCGCAGCGACCCAATCACGCGGCATAGCACACTGCCGTGGATCGACCGCGTTTTCGCGCAGGGCGGAACACGCCTCGCCAACTTCTACGTTCGCGGCATCAGCCTCTCGACGCCCTCCTGGTCCATGCTCGACACCGGGCAACATCTGCAGATCCGCGGTAACGCGGAGTTCGATCGCTATACCTATCACGTTTACGATTACCTGAATTTCTTTCCGTTTTACGTTGGATACGCGCGTTCGCAGAAAGTCGATATGCCCGGCGTGGAGGTGCTGGACAGCCTGGGGGTTCCGCTGCTCAGCGACCGCTTTCCCTACGAGAGTTCCTACCAGGGCTTTCAATTATTCCAACGAGGCGTGCGCTGGAAGACGCTGCAGCGGGGTCTGCAACATCGCTTCTCCAAACCGCTGCGGGACCTGCTGGATGAGTGGACCATCGGCTTCGAACTGGGTTCCAGCGTTGAGGACCAAATGGAGCGCGAGCTTATCGAGAAACTCGCCGACCCCAAGATCCAATACCTCGATTTTTTCACAGGCGACTACGATCACGTAGCCCATAGCACCCCGGACGCGGCGTCGCAGCGTGCCGCTTTGCAGCGCATCGATGCACTGGTCGGCCGCGTGTGGACGGCCATTGAGTCCAGTCCGGATGCCTCGCGGACAGCCCTGGTGTTGATCTCCGATCACGGCCTGAACACGCAGCCGGGCATCTACAGCCAAGGGTACGATTTGGTCGCGTTTTTCAACAGCCTTGCCGGAGGGGCGCACCATGTCGTCACCAACCGGCATCCGCTCACCGAATACAAGCTGAAGGGCCTGGATCCGTTTGTTTCCGAAGTGGTGACACCGAGCGACGCCTCGCTGTATCTCAAAGGCGAGAGCGGCGATTATCCTACGGCGCTGCTCGATCTGGACGGCAACGAGCGCGCCGCCGTTTACCTTCGGAATTCCGATTGGAACGCGCTGCATGTCTTGCTGCAGGCTGGCCAATCGGATGGCGCTGAATTCCTGCGCATCGTGGACCGGCACCGTGCGGTCTGGCAGTCCACGCTCGAGGAACTGCGCGAGGAGCTCGGCGCACTTCGCCGCGCCATCGATGCGGAGCGCGTTAAGATTGCGGCCGGGCCCAAGAAATGGACTCCGGAGCAGCGTAATGCAGGTCTGGACAAAGCGTCCCGGCGTCTTGCGGTTCAAATGGAGTCCTGGCGCAATCAGGAGCGCCGGTACACGGAATACACCGACAAACTCGCCAAGATCCTGGCGCTTCAGCCCGCGGACTTCGAAAAGCGGCGAATTCCGGCGGGGGACTTGATCCCGGAGCGCGCCATGGGCGATGCGAATACTATCTACGATCTGCAAAATTACGTCGTTGGGGCCGCGCCTGGCGGAGGATTTCAGACTATCGACTATTTTCCGCTGCTGGCCAGTCTTGCTGTGAAGAACAACGTACAAGCGGGCGTCGGATCGCATCCAGTGGACTTCATCGCCATGCGCATTCCGAATCCCGAAGACCCACAGGGCGAAGATGCCGTCTGGCTCTATGCCAATGAAGACCGGCAGGCGATCGTCTTCTCGCGCCGCGACGCCGCTGGGAATCTGGAGCTCCGATACCGGCCGATTCGCGGATTGCGTCAGGATCGCGATGGCGTAGTGCATTTTGAACCCGCCGAATTCGCCGCCGGTTTCCCGCTGCGACTTTGGGAAGACCCGGAGCTAGCCCTCCCGGAGGGAGACCGCGCGCAATGGCTCAGCGGCTGGCATGGCGAACAGGAATGGTTTCGGGCCGTCCATAAGACGGCGTATTCGAACGGAATTGTCGCGCTGCACGAGCAGTTCTTGCGCGACGCGGGCTGCAGGGATTTGGAAGGAGATGCGGAGTTGCTGGCCAGATTCAACGCCCGAATGCGCCGCCTGGCGGAGCCGGACTTCCTGATCTTCGCCAGCAATCACTGGAACTTCAACGTGCGTGGCTTCAACCCCGGAGGCAACCACGGCTCATTCCTGCGGATGTCGTCGCATTCGGTCTTGATGCTGGCGGGCGGCGAACAGACTGGCATCCCGCAGAATCGGGTGATTGAAGAGCCCTATGACAGCCTCAGCTTCGTCCCCACCATCCTGGAACTCATGGACCGGCGCAAAGACGCGGCTGGCATGCCCGGAAGGCCGATCCAAGAGCTGGTTCCAAATGAAAAAAGGCCGGGAACGCGATAGCGCCCCGGCCGTCCGGTCTTGGTTACTGACTTATGGAGGTCCTACTTCGCTTGGATCGACTGTACGTAGGCAGTCAGATTCGAAATCCGCATCTGCACCTCACCCTGGCTTCCGCGGCTCATGGCTTGGAATACGGTACCCCAGATGGGCATGTCGCGCGAGCCGTGGGCGGGCGTCTCGGACTCACCTTTGATGGTCCCAAAGACCTTCAGCTCAGGAAACTTGCCGCCATTGCGCTGGGTCAACTCCGTGAGGTTGGCCGGAGTTTTCTTCAGTGCGGTCGCGGCTGGGCCGTTGCCCTTTCCTTCAGTACCGTGACAAACAGCGCAATACGTGGTGAACATTTCCTGTCCGGAAGCCGGCGATGTCGGCGAAGCCGGAACTCGTTTTACAGTTTGAGCATTCGCAGCAATGCCGGCGAACGCGATGAGCAATACCAGCAACAACGCGATATTTCTTGAAGCCATGGGGTCTCCTTGTTTTTCGAAGCACACCCGGGGAACGCCGCGGCGAACGGTGGGAGGCTGTCCTGCGCATCGGCGCCCCGCCAAGTGTGCTTTTTTCAGTGCGACCTCCCTAGTGCAACTGAAATGCCATGCCAAACGGGGCGAGGAAGCAGTCTAACTCTCTTGGTATTGGCTGATACAGGGTGTAATCCCCCAACTGGAATCGAATCGACGGGTGGCTACACCCAACGGCCTATTGGCCAGGCGGCAGCAAATCGGACATGTCCCGGACAATCTCCCGTTCCTTACCACTGAACTTGGATTGAAACTCGGGACTCGCCAGACGCGCCTGCCGCTCCTGGTCCGGGAGCGCGGCCATCCCTCTCAGTTCCTCGCGCATGGCCTGCTGCCGGTCCGCGGGCGCCTGAAAGAACTTGTTCATTGCGCCGCGAACCACCTCCTGCCTCGCGGGAGGGAGCTGGTTCAGGCGGTTGTACATGTTCTTCAGCGTCTGCTGTTGCGCCGGGGGGAGTTGATTGAAGTTCTTCAGCCGCTCCTCCACCTGCTGCCTCTGGTGCGGTGGCAGGCGATCCAGCGCCTTTTGCCGCTCTTCCGGCGACATCTTCTGGAATTCGTCGATCGGCGTCCTGGAGGGTTTTGGCGCGGGCTTCTCGGGTCGCGGAGGCCTGCGATTCATGCCACCGCGCCGGCCCTGCGCCTGCGCAGCCGGCACAAGAGTAAGGCTCAGCAGCATCGCCGCCACCGCAAGAATGGAACGGGCCCGCATGAATCCGCCTAGATCTGCTCCGAAGATCCCGCCTTGTCGGAGGGAACTTCCACGCCTAGCTTCTTCAACATCTCGATGTCGTCCAGAGCGTGCTGCACCTGTTCGATCTGCAACTTCGGTTGGCTTTGCGATTGAGACGCACCGGAGGGAGGCGCCGGGCTACGCAGCAGAAACGCGGCAACCAGAACGGCACACGCGGCAGCGACCGGCATCGCCGGGCGCCACGACCAATTCGCCCGCAATACCCGCCGCCACCATGTGCCTTGCTCCTCCGTTGCTATCCGTCGATACAACTTCTCGTCGAAGTTCGATGAGATCCCGGCCGGCGTCCAGGCGTCCATCGCCGACCACACTTCCCGCTGCGCCGCGGCCAGTTCCCGGCAGTTGGCACACGTCGACATGTGCCGTTCGAACGCGGCCTCCACCTCCGGTGCCAGCGTTCGCGCGCCATAAGCGACAATCAACTCGGCGCTATTCCCGTTTTCGAGCGGACACTCCTTCATAATTCTTCCCTCTTCAGGCCATATGCGCCAGTCGCGTTCTGAGTGATTCGTAGGCCCGAAACAACAGCGACTTCACTGCCGATTCAGAACAACTTAACACATTCGCGATCTGCGAATATTCCATTTCCTCATATTTGTGCATCATCACCGCGGCGCGCTGCTTCGACGGCAAGATTTCAATCGCCTGCCGAACCTCCCTCAGCTTCGCCTGATACACCAACTCCTGCTCTACCGTCCGGCCCCGATCGGCCACCTGCCTGGTGGCTCCGTCTGGGGTCTCCTGATCCAAACTCTCCTGCAGCTTCTCGTTGCGCCCATCGCGGATCCAATTCAACGCCAGATGGGTGGCGATCCGGAATAACCAAGTTGTAAACTTGGCCGTCGGCTCGTAGGTGCCTCGCGACCGGTACACACGCAGAAAAACTTCCTGCGCCAACTCTTCGGCCACCGCCTGATTCTGCACCATCCGGTACATGAAGTGAATCACAGGTCCTCGGTGCCTTTCCAGCAGCATCCCAAAACAGGCCTGGTCCCCGTCCCGGACTCGCAGCATCAACTCGGCATCCCTTTCCAGGGTGGCCGTAGCTGCCATATCCTCCTTAACCCGCCCATTCCACGAAGGTTGCGCGGCCCGCGATTCAATACCGTGAGGGTTCATTCTTACGCCTGCAGATCACGACGGGTAATTTCCGCCGCGGTTTACGTTACTTTACATTACTCGCTTTTAAGGGTGCGCTCCATGAGCTCCCGAATGGCCTCCCGAGGCGATCGCCCGCCCCGTAGAATCGAGTCCATTTGCTGTGTAATCGGCAGATCTACATCAAACTTTCGCGCCAGATCGGCCGCGGCGGCTGTAGTTTCCACGCCCTCGGCGATCATTGTCATGGAGCTTACGATTTCTTCGAGTCTCCGGCCCTTCGCCAGCTCGATCCCCACGGTCCGGTTCCGGCTTAGCTCCCCATGGCACGTAAGTACCAGATCGCCTAGTCCCGCCAATCCTGAGAGTGTCCTGGGACGCCCGCCCATGGCCACCGCCAGTCGCGTGATTTCGGCCAGCCCGCGCGTGATCAGGGCCGCCATGGTATTGTTCCCCAGCCCGAGGCCCTGACAGATTCCAGCGCCGATGGCGATGGTGTTCTTGAGCGCGGCGCCGATTTCGACGCCGGTGGGATCGTCGTTCACGTAAAGGCGAAAGGTGGGGCCGGAGAACTCCTGCTGGATGGATGCCGCCAATTCGTGGTCTTCCGAAGAAATCACCACTGCGGTTGGCTCGCCTCTGGCCACTTCTTTGGCGAACGTCGGCCCGGAGAGAACAGCGACGCGCGGTTGGAATTTTTCACCGATCACCTGGTGCGCTATTTCCGACATCCGCAGCAGTGTTCCATTCTCCAGACCCTTGGTCGCGCTGACGAAGCGCATGTCCGGGCGCAAGTGCGGAAGCATGTCGCGATAAAGCGCGCGGGCAAATCGCGAGGGCATCACGCCCACGACGATCTGCGCGTCTTCCAAAGCCGGCCCCAACATCGCCGTGGGTTCGACATTGGCCGGAAGCTCGAAACCGGACAGGAACAAATCGTTGACGCGCGTGTCGGCCATCCGCGCCACCAGATGCTGCTCCCGCACCCACAGCCGGACGCGTTCGAAGCGAGGCGCGAGGACAATCGCCAGCGCGGTTCCCCAACTCCCGGCCCCGATGATGGCAATCGAGTTTTTCATCGCAAGACTATGACCACGACCGCTCGCTCAGGAATGTGAAATCTCGCCTGGGCTGACCGCTCCCTTACGGTCACGGCTCCGAAACATCTTCCGAATACCACGACATACTAAACCGAGCCGCGACCGTCAGGAAGCGGTTTACTTAAACCGGAACACATTCTCATTCCCCGCGCGAATCCTGCCGATATTCCCGCTGTGCCGGTAAATGATGAAGACGCCGGCCACAATGGCGGCAATCAGCACCGGCGCCGGTGGATGCAACACCAGCCACACGGCCAGCGGAAGACTCCCAGCCGCCACAATCGAGCCCATCGAGATATGCCGCGTCGCCGCCACCACAATCACGAATAGCACCAGCACCACAGCCATCGGAATCGGCGTCAAATACACAAACGCGCCGATGAAACTGGCCACTGCCTTGCCGCCTTGGAATTTCAAAAACACCGGATAGGCATGCCCGGCCATCACCGCCAACGCCGCGGCGCTCATCCACAGTGGCGAATCGCCGCAGAGTCTGGCCGCCAGCCATACGGCGAAAAATCCCTTGCCGATATCGAGCAACAAGGTGATCACGGCGATCGCCCGCCCGGTGGTTCGCAACACATTCGTCGCGCCGATATTGCCACTGCCCATGGAGCGGACGTCCTGGCCGGTCTTCAGGCGGACCAGCAGATACCCGAACGGGATGCCGCCCACCAGATACGCAACTACGAGCGCAACAAGCGGCATCATGCGGTTTGGAAGCGATACTCCGACAGCTTCGTGTAGATGGACCCCGCCGACCCCGGCTGGCTGCGGTACAAATGAAACCGGTCCGCGGTGAACGCTCCGAATTCCGCCGATTCCAATTTGGCGATCGCCGCACGCATCGCGTCCAGCGGCGTCGGCTCCTTGATGCGCGCCAGCGACAGATGCGCAGTAAAGGCGCGGCTCTCCTTCGCGATGCCCAATGGCTCCAGCGCATTGTCGGTATCGCCAGCCAGCGTCTCCAGCGCTCCGCCGCCATGCACCGCCGCCCAAAACACGCGTGGATTGCGGGGATTTGGAAACCAGCCCAAGCCTTTCACCTCGATGGGAATCGCCGGCCGCTGCGGCATGGATCGCAGTGCGGCCTCCAGTTGCGGCAGTTTCTCTTCCGGCCATTCCCCAATGAATTTCAACGTGATGTGCAGGTTGTACACCGGGCTCCACTTCAAATGCGCGCAAGGACGCAGGTGCATCAGCAACCGCTCCAATCTCTCTCGAACATCTTCGGGCAGATCGATGCCAGTGAAGAGGCGCATGCTAACCTCCTAGCATACAACTGCTGGCAGAATCTTCCGTCCTCCCTCGCGATTTCTACGCAAGAAGCGCCACCGAAGTCGCGCGCGATTGCCTGGGCAAAATCCTGGTGCATGGAAAAACCGCCGGCCGTATTGTCGAGACCGAAGCGTATTTAGGCGTCGATGATCGGGCCGCCCACGCTTGGCGCGGAGTCACCGATCGCACGCGCGTAATCTTCGGCCCGCCCGGCCACGCCTACGTGTATTTCATCTACGGGATGTACGAGTGCCTGAACTTCGTGGCGGAACCGGAAGGACAGGCCGGCTGCGTTCTGATCCGAGCGCTGGAACCGCTGAGCGGAATCCCGTCCATGCGCCGCCGCCGTCCAGCCGCGAAGGGAATCGAGGACTTGGCCAATGGTCCAGGCAAACTCACTCAAGCCCTGGCCATCACACGAAAACTCAACGGCGCTGATCTGACGGCTAGCGCGCTGCAAGTCCGCCGCCCGCGTCAGGAGCCGCCTTTCGAAGTGAAAGTGACGCCACGCATCGGCATCACCCACTGCGCCGATTGGCCGCTGCGTTTTGTAATCGCCGGAAGCCGCTTTGCAAGCCGTTAGGTTGTGGGGCAGGTTGCCAACCTGCGCGCGATTGTTAATCGCGCTGGCCAATCGGGTTTACAAACTGGTGCTGGCGCTTGGAAACGCAGGCAGGTCCCCAGTGGTCCAATGGAAGTAAGGAGTCACGGAAAAATGGAATCGAAACAGAAGATGGCGATGGCCGGTTCTGGCTTAATAGTGGCGGGAATCGGACTAGGTATAGTAGGCGCTGCGCTGATTGTACCGGCGGTGTTCGCGTGGACCACGCGCTTACTGGAAAAAGGGGCGGATGGTTTGGCCGCCAAAGTTGAGGGGGCATCGAAAACCGTAGGCACCGTTGCAGGCACTCTCCAGCGATCCTTCACGGAAGCGAAAAAAGCCGGTGTTGCCGAGATCAAGGCTAGCCGTACCCATGAAGGGAGGGTGGCTGGCTAAGGCTTTCGTTCTTGCTCAGCATTGAAACAACCGCTCGGGAACAAGCG
Organism: Bryobacteraceae bacterium; assembly: GCA_035632375.1. GTDB lineage: Bacteria > Acidobacteriota > Terriglobia > Bryobacterales > Bryobacteraceae > Palsa-89. Next base: position 21,373 of record DASQGY010000088.1, read on the forward strand.
TCGAGGTTACAGATGACCTCGGCCCCACGTCTCTGCGCCGGTTGGCTCCCGATTCTTGCGCTGCTGCCGATTGCCTTCGCCCAAAAGCCAGTCATCGACACCGCGGGCGTCAAAAACGCCGCCAGCTACGCTCCCGTCATCGCTCCCCAGATGCTGGTCTCCATCTTCGGCCACAATTTCTCAAATCTGACCTTCACATCCACGGCGAACCCGTTCCCCACACAACTCAACGGCACGTCCGTGACTTTCAACGGGGCACTCGCGCCGATCCTCTACCTCTCGCCGACGCAGATCAATGTGCAAGTACCCAGCGCAGTGCAAGGCTCGCTAACCGCCGACGTCGTAGTCACCACGGTGTCAGGTGCTAGCAACGCGCTAACGGTTACCGTCAGCGACGGCAAGGCCATGGGCGTCTTCACTCAAGGCAGCACCGGATGCGGCCAAGTCGCCGCGTTCAACGTTCATGCCGACGGTAGCATCGCCGTAAACACGCCGCAAAACAGTCTCGACCCGCTGACCGATCTTGGCCTGTCCATTTTCCTAACCGGTATCGGCCCGTTCGCCGATCGCAAGGACGGCGTCCCGTGGCAATTCAACCCATCCGATCAAGTCGCGCCGCCGATGGCCGCCATCCTCGGAATTCCCAATCTCAGCAGTTTCCGGACTTCTCTGAATATTACCTATGCCGGCCCTGCCCCGACGTTAGTCGGTCTGGACCAGGTGAACGGCCTGCTGGTGCGCGACCGAAATGGCGTGGCTTTCCCGGCGCCGCAAGGATGCAAGGTGCCATTGTTCCTCACAGACGCCACGTCGAGCGCCAGCCAGTTCGTCAACGTCAGCATTCACAATGGCGGCGGCGCATGCGTCGATCCGCCATCCGACGGACTCGCCACGGTCGCCTGGCGCAAGACTTTCGTGAGCGACGTAAACGGGCCGGTCTCCACCGACTCGGTTGCCATCCAGTTGCTGCAAGGTCCGAGCATTACCTTCGGACAAGCCAATTCGGACAACTCCTTCTATACCGGGAGCCGTCCGCCCGAACCGGCCGTTTGCGCAGTGTCATATCCGGCCACTGTCGACGCCGGCGCCATTACTCTATCCGGGCCGGGACTCAGTCCACTGACCCTGACAGCTCAAAATCAAAACGGCCTGACTGGATATCAAGCGACTCTGCCTGCCGGAGCGATCGTGGCGGGCGCGTATCAGGTGAGCGGCGCGATCACCGCCACGGCTCAACTGCCCGCGCCGATCACCGTAACCACTGCGCTCCAGCCGGGCACGAAGGTGAGCAGCGCTCTGACCGTGAACTGGACCGGCGGTGATGCGCAGAGCATGGTAACCGTGCAGTTCCTGGTGCGCAGCGCGACCGACACGGTCTCCGCCTTCTTGTCTCAACAGACGGTCCCGGCCTCTACCGGCACAGCTCATTTCACCGGTCTCCTCCCCGGGATTTTCTCACCGCCGCAGCCGTACCCGACGGGTAGCGTCGAAGTAATCGTAATCCAAGAGCCCATCTCGGGACCCACGCAGCCCTTCGCAATCCCCGGCTTCACCCTTGGGGGCCGCCACACCTGGGCGTACACTTTCGACTATCGGGGCCTCAGCAATTAGAATGTAGCGCACGCACTCATGCGTGCCGCGTTCACACTCTTGTGAACGCAAGTTGGATTAGAACGTGTTCGCATGAGTGCGAACACGGCACGCTAAAGAGCGTGCGCCACAATGATCCAGCCTAGGCGCTCTTCCGCATAACAATCGAAGCAGCCAGTCCAGCGCAAAGATAAGCCACCCAGCCCGTGAACATATACGACGCCGTGTACGTGCTGGCGAACCCGTACCAGTTCCAATAGGAGACGTTCGTGGCGAACGCGGCCAGCAGGCCAACAACCGCATAGAATCCGAGCCTCCCCCCCAAGCCGCTAATGGCCGTCAACGACAGCAAGTACGCAGCGATCAAGGCCTGCACCAGCTCCGTGCCAAACTCGATAGCCAGCGATTTGCCAAACGCGAAGTCGCGCTTCGGGAAGTAAATGAGCATCCCCGAAGGCCCATTCGCCAACTTTTGTTGATACGCCGCCTGATCGTTCCCGGGCGGCATGTTGGGAAACATGTACATGCCGTGAGCACTGATGGTGGAACTCATCTGCGTCAGCAGCGCCTGCTCGTTCGAAATCTGCTGGATACCAGCTTCACCGAGCGGCAGCAACTCGTGCGCAATAAATGTCCAAATAAACATCGCCACGGCGCCCAGTACGCCGGCCAACAGCACTCGCTTATTCATCGGATGGTGCCTCCTTGAGAGTGAGTCCAGACATTATATCCGGCTGGGTCTCAAGCTACAATGTCGCCATGACCCGTTTCGGCATCTGCTGCGCCGTTCTCGCCACCGCCGCGTTCGCGCAACCACCCGCCACTCCCAAGAAGCCTGTCATCGATACCTATCACGGCGTCCAGGTGACCGACGATTATCGCTGGCTTGAAAATTATTCCGATGCGCCGGTCCGCACCTGGAGCGACGCGCAGAATCGATACGCGCGCAGGTATCTGGATGCCTTGCCGCAACACGCGCGCCTGCTGGAAGACTTGAAACGCCTCTACTCTCAGCCCACGCCCAGCTACTTCGGGCTCGAATCCCGGCCAGGCGCGCTGTTCGCTCTGAAGATCCAGCCGCCGCGCGAGCAATTCATGCTGGTGACGTTGAAGTCCGCCGGCGACACCGGCTCGGAACGCGTCATCGTGGATCCCAATCAGCTCGATCCCTCGGGCGGCACCGAAATCGATTTCTTCGTTCCCTCGCTCGATGGAAAGCTCGTGGCCGTGTCGCTATCGAAAGGCGGCAGCGAGAGCGGCGACGTTCACGTTTATGAAACCGCTACCGGACACGAAAACGGAGCTCCGGTTCCTCGTGTTAACGGCGGCACTGCCGGGGGAAGCGTGGCGTGGAACGCCGATGGATCGGGCTTCTACTATACGCGTTACCCGCGAGGCAGCGAGCGCCCGACGGCCGATCTGAACTTCTATCAACAGATTTACTTCCACCGCCTGGGCACGGACACCAAGCAGGACGCCTACTCGCTGGGCAAAGAGTTCCCGCGCATCGCTGAGATCCAATTGAAAACTTCGCCCGACGGCCGCTACACGCTCGCCACCATGGCCAACGGCGATGGCGGCGATTTCGCCCATTATCTGCACGGACCCGACGGCCAGTGGCATCAAATCGCCCGGCTATCGGATGAAATTTCCAGCGCTTCGTTCGGCGCCGATGGCTACCTCTATCTGCTCACCCACCTGAGTGCGCTCAAGGGCAAGATCCTCCGCATCCCGCTGGATAAGCCCAGTTTGTCCGGCGCACAAGCGGTAGTTCCCGAGAACCGGACGGCGTCCATCGCGTCATTCCTCGCGACAGGAAACATGCTCTATGTAGCCGACGTGGTGGGAGGCCCATCCCAGATCCGCATCTTCGACACTTCCGGCAAAGCACAGGGGACCGTGCCCATCCCGCCGATCTCCTCCGTCAACGAACTGGTGCGTTCCACCGGCGATGAGTTGTTATTCCAGAACGCCACCTATCTCGATCCGCCTGCCTGGTATCGCTACGATCCATCCGCCAAGAAAGTCGCGAAGACGGCGCTGTACGAAACCTCCACGGCCGATTTCAGCGACACCGAAGTGGTCCGCGAATTCGCCACATCCAAGGACGGAACCAAAGTCCCGCTGAACATCATCCGCCGCAAAGGAGCCAAGCTCGACGGCAAGAATCCCGCACTGCTCACCGGCTATGGCGGCTACGACATCAGCTTGACTCCCAACTTCTCGCTGGGCAGAAGACTGCTGCTCGATCGCGGCGTGGTGATCGTCGTCGCCAACCTGCGCGGCGGCGGCGAATACGGTGAAGCTTGGCATCACGCCGGCATGATGACGAAAAAGCAAAACGTGTTCGACGACTTCGCCGCCTGCGCCCGCTACCTGATCGATCACAAGTACACCAGCGCTGCCAAGCTGGCCATCGAAGGCGGAAGCAACGGCGGTCTGCTGATGGGTGCGGCGCTCACGCAGCATCCCGACCTATACGGCGCGGTAGTCTCGCACGTCGGCATCTACGACATGCTGCGCGTCGAGCTTCACCCCAACGGCGCGTTCAATGTCACCGAATTTGGCACCGTCAAAGAAGACGACCAGTTCAAAGCCCTCTACGCCTATTCGCCCTATCATCACGTCGTCGACGGAACGAATTATCCGCCGGTGCTCTTCCTCACCGGCGACAACGATCCGCGCGTGGACCCGGCCAACTCGCGCAAAATGACTGCCCGTCTGCAGGCCGCCGGCGCAAAGCAAGTATACCTGCGCACCAGCGGCAATTCCGGCCACGGCATCGGGACTGCATTTAGCGAGGCGGTTGCAGAACAAGCCGACGTCTTGGCGTTTCTGTTCGACCAGTGGGGAATTAAGTAACCACTACTGCTATCGGCCCGCGCGCTTAATCACGGCCTTCAGATCCATGGTTCGGATCAGCTTGTGCAGATAGTTCGGATGCAAGCCCAGAATCTTCGCCGCCGTCTCGTGATCGTAGTCAGCCTGATCGAAGGCTCGTATCACCACCTGACGCTTGGCCGCTTCCACGGCTTCCTCGTAAAGGCTGGCCGATACTTCCGCCGGCCGCGATTCGCGAATCTGCTCGGGCAGGTCTTCCGGCAGCACTGTGTCTGCTGAACCCAGCACCACGGCGCGCTCGAGAGCATTTTCGAGTTCGCGAACATTGCCGGGCCATTGATAGCTTTGCAAGTAAGCACGCGTTTCCGGCGCCAGGCCGATGATCTTGCGGCCGCATTCCTGGGCGTATTTCTTGGCGAAGTGTTCCGCTAAGGGCAGGATGTCTTCGGGACGCTCGCGCAATGTCGGCGCGCGCAACACCACCACGTTCAGCCGGTAATACAGATCCTGACGGAATACGCCTTTCTTGACTGCGTCATCCAGGTCGCGATTGGTTGCGGCCAGAACGCGGATATCCAACTTGATGGTCTTGGTGCCGCCGACGTGTTCCATTTCGCGTTGTTGCAGCACGCGCAGGAGCTTGGCTTGCAGCAGCGGCGAAAGCTCGCCGATCTCATCCAGAAAAACCGTGCCGCCCTCGGCGAGCTCCAGCTTTCCCTTCTTGGCCGCGATGGCTCCGGTAAACGCGCCCTTCTCATGGCCAAACAGTTCGCTCTCGAGCAAAGTGTCGGCCAGCGCCGCGCAATTGATGGCCACGAATGGTCCACCGGCGCGCAGGCTGTTCCGATGGATGGCGCGCGCCACCAGCTCCTTACCTGTTCCGCTCTCGCCCAGAATCAGGACCGTGGAGTTCACCGGCGCGGCTTTGCCGATCTGGCGCTGGAGCTCGCGAAGCTTCGTGCTCTCGCCCACCATGTCGTGCTCCAGCTTGAGTTCGGTGGCCAGCCGCTCGTTTTCCTCCTGCAGCCAGCTCAGAATGGTGGCGTTCTCCCAGGCGCCGGCGGCCATGCCGGCCACCGCGGTCAAGAACTGCAGATGACCTTCGTCGAACTTGCGCCGCGGATCGGCCGACTCGAGATACAGCAGCGCGGCCACTTCTCCACGGACCATCAGCGGCGCGCCCAGCACCGAAAGCCCCGCGCCGTTTGCGTCCTCCAGCCACAGCGCGACCCGTTCTTCGGAGATCCGCTTCACGGCCGGCGGATAAGGCGTCCAATCGCCGGAGAACTCGAGTCCAGGAATCATCACCGCGCCGCGCTCGGCGGGAATCAGCTCCAGCAGCAGCGCCGAAAGATGGCTGCGCAGAATCTCGCCGGCCGGCGCACCGTGGACATCGTGCAAGCCGCGGAAGGAATGCAGGATGGTGCTGACCCGCAAGAGCGTTCGCAAATCGTGCAGCGCCCTTGCAGAAGGAGGAAGCGACACGTCTCCAGCAGCGGACAAGTAGACCGCATCCTCCACCCGCAGTTCCCTGGTTTTGGAATCGGTCTCCTGCGTGGCCAGCGAACGGTCGCTTGCGACCAGGAAGCAGAAGACCGAGGAACCAATCCGGATTTCGTCGCCTTGGCCCAGCTTGCAATCGGTGATCGGCGTCCCGTTCACCAGCGTGCCGTTGCGGCTCTCCAGGTCCTTCAAGGTGCACTCCTGGCCGGAGCGCGTGAAGATGCAGTGCTCGCGCGAGACCGCGTGATCGTCCAGGTGGAGATTGTTCTTGGCTTGCCGGCCCACCGAGTAGCGGCCTTCCGGCAACAAGAGGATGGCCCCTTTCAAGGGACCACGCACCGCCACCAGTCTGGGTTCCATTCTGCTCATGAACGGCTCATCAAGAGGTTACTGAATTATCCTTTTGATTCTCTTTTCGCGGCACGCTTGGGCTCCGCCGGTCTTGGCCGGGCTGGCTCACAGCATGCAACGCTCGCCCTGGCAATAATTTAGGGTACATCCTCCGTCGCAGTAAGCGCTACCTATTCTCGTTGGTCTTCCGATTGCCCTAGGTAACCCGTACCGAGACAGCAGAAATAAGAAAAAGGAGATCAAACATGAAACGCCAACTCAGCCGCATCGCCATAACCGTAGGGCTCGCCGCAGTGATGGGCAGCACGCTGCTGCTCGCCGCCACGTCCGGAAAGGGAACCGCCGAGGTTCCGTTCGATTTTCAGATTCAGGGCCGCGTCCTGTCCGCCGGCATGTACACGGTGACGCACTCCAACACCGACGGCATCCTGTACCTCCGCAACGAAGGCACTGGCGAGAACATCGCGTTCCTCGCGCCCGTGCGGAAATGGGGCAGGGCCGATGACTCCAAGCTGACCTTCAACCGCTACGGCGATCGCTATTTCCTGTCGGCCGTCTGGTTCGGCGGAGAAGATGGCTGCGGCTTGGTGAAGAGCCGCCAGGAGAAGGAAATCTCCGGCGACGGCAAGCCTGGCGTACTGGCCTCCATCCGTCTGAAGTAGCAAGAAAAGCATCTACCAGGGGGGGGGGGGGGGGGGGGGGGGGGGGGGGGGG
>DASQGY010000089.1:0-5458 GCA_035632375.1 Bryobacteraceae bacterium
TTGGCCAGCCGGTTGGCGGGCGAGTTCAAAGGCTAGGGAAGATGGCGGCCAAGCCGCAATTCTTGGCGATGGATCGGTCGGATGCAGCGGGTGGTCGCGCGCCTGGCGAAGCGCGATTAACAATCGCGCGCAGGGTGTGCCCAGCATGGGCAGAATCTACCGAGATGAAAAGAACTCGGCGGAGGAGATGACGACAACCGTAGCGAAACGCAAGGCGTAGCCGCGAGGTGAAGCTGAAAGAAGCGCGTAGCAAACTCTCGACCGTAGGAACACGAACCGGCAGTGAGGCCGGCGGCGTGGGCGAGCTGGCTGGGAACAGCGAAGCCCGAAAGTCATCCGAAACGCAGCCGGTAGAGCCGGACGGCGCGAGGGAAAAGATTCTGCACCTTACCTGGGGAGATCTCCGGAGCGAGAGCTCCGGAGAAGTCAGCAGAAGCCGTAGTAGCGAAGAAGGCCGGTAACGCGGCTGGAGCGAAGGGCGGAAGAACAGGAGCGGAGCTAGAGAAGGAACTGGATCGAGCGCCCACAGCGGCCCGAGGAGCAGGAGGCAACAACAACGGTAGCCAGCCTGCGAGCGCGGAAGGCCGAAGCGGTGGAACCGCAGCAAGCCGGAAGCGGAGGTGGCGAGGCGCAGCAGGAAGATTCGCGGACCTTCGGAAAGAGAGCGATGTACGAGCAACTGATGGAACAGGTGGTGATGGAGGAGAACCTGGGCCGGGCCCTGCAAGCGGTGAAGCGCAATCAGGGGGCGCCGGGGATCGACCACATGACCACAGCGCAACTGGATGATCATCTTCAGGCGCATTGGCCCAAGATTCGGGCAAAGCTGCTGGCGGGGACCTGGGTGCCGACACCGGTACGGCGAGTGGAAATACCAAAGCCGAACGGAGGGACGCGCACGTTGGGGATACCGACGGTGGTGGATCGGGTGATACAGCAGATGTTGTTGCAGGTGCTGACGCCGATTTTCGATCCACAGTTCAGCGAGCACAGCTACGGATTCCGGCCAGGGCGCAGCGCGCACGATGCGGTCGCGGCAGCGCAGCGGTATGTGCAAGCGGGGAAGGGATGGGTGGTGGACATGGACATCACGCAATTCTTCGACGCGGTCAATCACGACATTCTGATGGGACGGGTGGCGAAGGTCATTCGCGACAAACGGGTGTTGCATTTGATCGGCAAGTATTTGCGGCGGGGCGCGATGGTGGGCGGATTGGTGGAAGCCAGTGTGGCGGGCACTCCGCAGGGAGGGCCGTTGTCGCCGCTGTTGGCCAACATTTATCTGGATGCGTTGGATCAGGAACTGGAGCAGCGCGGGCATAGTTTCTGCCGGTACGCGGACGACTGCAATGTGTACGTAGCCAGTCGAGCGGCGGCGGAGCGGACGTTGGCGTCGATACAGGTCTGGATCGAGACGCGTTTGCGGCTGAAGGTAAATCCCGTCAAGAGCGGAACAGGGAGGGTGGAGGAACGCAAGTTCCTGGGCTTTCGACTGGATCGCGAAGGACGGATCGGAGTGGCGCCGGAAAGTGTGAAGCGACTTCAGACCAAAGTGCGGGAGATGTGGCGGGGGCTTCAGAGCGGCAGCAGCAGGCAGTTACGAGACGCCTGGGGCCGGTACGTGCGGGGCTGGTGGGGATACTTCCGGCTGGCCCAGGTGCGGAAGCCGATCTTCCGGTTGGAAGGATGGATTCGACGGCACATCCGGAAATGCTTCTGGCAGCGATGGCACAGCGCCATCGGGCGGGAGCGCGCGCTGCGGCGGTTGGGTTTACGAGGCCGGATGCTGAAGGTGGCTTTCAGCAGTCGGGGCGCATGGCACTTGGCGGGTACGGGCAGTCTGCAGACGGCCTTATCCAACGCGGTGCTGCGGCGCTACGGCTTCGTGGTTCCGTCGGATCTGGCGGGTTGACCCGCCCTGTTCAACCGCCGGATGCGGGAAAACCGCACGTCCGGTGGTGTGGGAGGGTGGCGGGGCGCAATCCCCGTCACTCGACCTGATCAAGTGCGGACGATAATTCGTGACCCATCCTGCCATCCGAGATCTGTTGCAGTCGCTCAGCCGCGATGCGGCGTTTCAGGACACCGTCAGCCGGTTGATCCACAATCCTTCTGCGCGGCTTTCTCTTTCGGGATTGACGACGACGGCCAAGGCGCTTTACCTGGTGCTGTTGTGGCAGGCGACGGATCGCAGCCTGGTGGTAGTGGTGGATGGCAACAAGGAAGCCGAGACGCTCGGCGAGCTGGTGGACACATTCTTCGATCTGCTGATCACAGCGGACCTGCCGCGGCCACAGGCGATTCCCGCGCTGGACGTTCTGCCGGCGCAGCGACTCTCGCCGCACAACGAGATCAGCGAACAACGCGCGGTGGGCTTGTGGCGGCTGGCATCGCGCAAGACGAGCATCACCATCGCGCCGGTTGCGTCCGCATTGTTGCGCACCAGATCCGCTGAGTTTTACCGGCAGTTGGCGCTCACGCTGCGCACGGGCGAGGAGATTCCGCTGGAAGACCTGCTGGCGCATCTCGAAAGTATCGGCTATGAGCGGCGCGATCCGGTGGAGATGGTGGGCGAGTATTCGCTGCGCGGCGGCATCCTGGATATTTTCCCGGCAGAATCGTCGAAGCCGATTCGAGTCGAGCTGTTCGGCGACCTAATCGAGTCGATCCGACGTTTCGATGTTGAGACGCAGCGCTCGGTAATGAAGATCGCCGAGACCACGCTGCTGCCGCTGACCGAATTTCCGAAGTCGCGCGAGGTTTTGCTGCAGATCGCCGAGGAGGTGGATGTCCCGAGCCCCGGTGAAACGTTTGCCTGTTGGGAATTTCTAGTGCCGCTGGTTCGTCCGCGCGAGCACTCGCTGTTGTCGCTAGCAGACAATCCGGTGTTGGTTCTGGACGAGCCGGAGCAGGTGGCGGCCGCGGCGGAACGGTTATGGAAGCGGCTGGAGGATCCGGAGAGGCCATTTCCCTGCCCTCCCGACAAGAATTTCTATACGTGGGCTGAGTTTCAGGAATCCGCCGTGGCGAAAGCGGAACTCGCGATCCGCGAATTGGAATTGATCACCGGTGCGGCGCAGGAGACGCCGCACACGGCAACGCGTCCGTCGCTCGCCTTCCACGGCAACGTGCAGGCCGCGGTGGCGGAAGCGCGCACGTTGGTGGAGCAAGGATACCGGGTGGTGTTTTTCGCGAAGTCGCTGGGCGAATTGGAACGGCTGGCGGACATCTTCCAGGAGTACGCCGTTCCATTTCAGTTGGGGCTGGATCCCGCGGATGCGACGCGGCCGTATCTGGCCGAGCGCTCCTACGTAGCAGGCGAGATCGCCAGCACACTGCTGGTGAAGGGCGCAGTACGGCGCGGCGTAGTGTTTCCGGATGCGCGTGTGGCGCTATTCGGATCGGAAGATCTTTTTGATGCATCCGATCTGATCGCTCAGCCCGCGCCGGGCAAAGGACAACTGGCAGTTTTCACGGCGGATCTCGCCGATGTGAAGCCGGGCGATTACGTGGTGCATGTGACGCACGGCATCGGGCGGTTCCTGGGCGTTCGCGAGATCGCGCAAGGCGAGAACAAAGGCGACTTCATGCTCCTGGAGTACGCCGCCGAGGCGAAGCTGTACGTTCCGCTCACGCGCATGGACCTGGTGCAGAAGTATCGCGGCGCGGGCGAGGGAGCTGCGCCTTCGCTCGACCGGCTGGGCGGCGTCACCTGGGAGCGAACCAAGTCGCGAGTCAAAGCGAAGATGCGCGACATGGCCGACGAGCTGTTGAAACTTTACGCGCAGCGGCAGATGGCGCAAGGTTTCAAATTCTCCACCGACAGCAACTGGCAGCGCGAGTTTGAAGATGCTTTCGATTTCACCGAGACAAAGGACCAGCTCTCGGCGATCAAGCACATCAAGAAGGACATGGAGAGCGGGCATCCGATGGACCGGCTGCTGTGCGGCGACGTCGGGTACGGGAAGACCGAAGTGGCGATGCGCGCGGCGTTCAAAGCGCTGGGCGATGGCAAGCAGGTGGCGATTCTCGCGCCGACCACCGTGCTCACGTTCCAGCACTATGAAACATTCCGGCGGCGATTCGCCGCGTTCCCGGTACGCATCGAAATGCTGAGCCGTTTTCGCGACAAGAAGGAGATCGCGACGGCTTTGAGCGAGATCGCCGAGGGCAAGGTGGATATCGTAGTGGGGACACACCGGCTGTTATCTAAGGATGTTCAGTTCCGCGATCTCGGACTGCTGGTCGTCGATGAAGAGCAGCGCTTCGGCGTGCGGCACAAGGAGCGCATCAAGCAGCTCAAGCACAACGTCGACGTGCTGACGATGTCCGCGACGCCGATTCCGCGCACACTGCATATGTCGCTGCTGGGCTTGCGCGACATGTCGGTGATCGAAACGCCGCCCAAGGACCGGCTGGCGATTCAGACGGTGGTAGCGCACTACAACGCCGATCTGATCCGCACGGCCATCGATCAGGAGGTGAGCCGCGGCGGGCAGGTGTATTTCATTCACAATCGCGTGGACAGCATCTGGATGCGGGCGGCATCGATTCAGGAGCTGCTGCCAAACGTCAAGATTGGCGTAGGTCACGGGCAGATGGGCGAGGCGGAGCTAGAGAAGGCGCTGCTCGGCTTCATGCGCCACGACTACGACGTGTTCGTCTGCACCACCATCGCCGAGAACGGCCTCGATATTCCGCTAGCCAACACGATGATCATCGAGAACGCGGAACGCTACGGACTGTCCGAGCTCTATCAGCTTCGCGGGCGCGTTGGCCGTTCGAACCGGCGCGCTTATGCGTACCTGCTGGTGCCCGCCGATACGGAGCTGAGCGAGATCGCGCGCAAACGTCTGGCGGCTCTCAAGGAATTCAGCGACCTGGGCGCGGGATTCAAGATTGCCGCGCTCGATCTGGAACTGCGCGGCGCGGGGAACATTCTCGGCGGCGAGCAGCACGGCCACATCGGCGCCGTCGGTTTCGATATGTATGTCCGGTTGCTCGAAGAGACGGTGCATGAGCTGAAGGGCGAAACGGTGCCGGTGGAAGTTCACTCGGCGCTGAACCTGGGCCTGGATATTCGAATCCCGGCCGAGTACATCGGCGACGAGCAGCAGCGGTTGCGCGCGTACAAACGCATCGCTGATGCGTCCACAGCGGAGAGCGCCGCCGAGTTGCTGGCCGAGTTGGAAGATCGCTACGGTCCGGCGCCGGATGCGGTGCGCTCGCTGCTGAAGTTCTCCGTGTTGAAGAGCGCCGCTCAGAAGCTCGGGATCGAGGCAATCGACCGGCGCCAGGGAGCGCTCAATGTGAAGTTCCACCAGGAGGCGCGCATTGATCCCGGTCGATTGATGAATCTAGTGACCAATGTCGAGGGCGCGCAGTTCACTCCGGCGGGCGTGCTGCGCATTCCACTGGACGGCGCGACTTCGGCGGCGAAGATTCTCGATCTGCTCGA
>DASQGY010000090.1:0-33723 GCA_035632375.1 Bryobacteraceae bacterium
TTTCAGTGCGGCCAGGTATGCATCCAATTGGTCTTCCGGAATTCCCTCGCCGCGGTCGAGTTGCTGGATGCCCCGCCGAATTTTCGCATTGATCGCGTCCCGATTCTGCAACAGCCAGCGGTCTTGGTCGCGAGTGTCGATGTTCAGGGGCGAGCGTTGGAGACGATGTTTCATCTCATGCGGTCCCGGCGAATGAGGGGAGCACTATCATCGAGTGGCGGTAGGCTCGCGACAAAGCGGTCCAACTCCTTGCGCAAGCCGGTCAACTTCCGCGGTGACTCGGTTTTAGGCCCTGGACGATCCGCGCGTTTCAAGCCCTGCCCGTTCCTTTTCGCCTTTTGCTTTTTCACTGTGTCCTCTACGCAAGTATCGCAGAGTTGGCCCGCATATCGCGCAGGTGTTTGGGGGCGTAGCGCACGCACTCTTGCGTGCCGGTCTCGACATGACAGAGGACTCGTTTCGACATTCTGGACGAGGACACTCTGTCGAGGCCGGGCGTCGGCAGAAGTGCCGACGCGGCACGCATGAATGCGTGCGCTACGTCGTCGGGTCAGCGCTCGACGGGCGATGCAAACCGGAAGAATCGCCACTGGCGTCCGCGCACGGTGCGCGCTTCCTCTTCATATGAGCCGCGCGAGTGGCTTGAAATCGCGGTTCGCCAGAAGGCGACGGCTGGGGCATTGGCTTCCAATACTCTTACCAGCCATTCGCCCGGATATTCGTTCCAGAGGTGAGTTGCCATTCTCTGGCCGATGCCGCTGCGGCGAAATTTGCAGAGGACGAAGAACTCGTGGATGTCGTGCGCGCCGATGTCGCCCAGCCATTCCGCTGCTGATCCGATCAGGGCGAAACCGGCGATCGAGTCTCCTGTTGTCGCTAGATACGCGTCGTAGCCTTTTTCCCAAATCGAGGAGGTGTCATAGGAGCCGACGTCGAACCACTCGGACATGTCGTGAAGGTAGTGTTCGAACAAATTCCGGAGCACTGTATCCGACTCGGGGCCGATCTTTGAGATCAACAGATTGGACTGCGACATTCGTCAGTTGCTGGATGCCACCAACGATGGTCCCATTTTTTGGCCCGAGGTTTCGACCGCGAAGTCGATGGGGCCGGGGCCGCCGCGGACGCCTTGCACCGAGATCCGCCAGATGCCGGGCTCGGGCTTCGGCACGTGGAACTGCTGCGGGTTGGTCTTCGCGCCGGAATAGCCGGCGGTGTCGCCGTACCATCCGTAGTGGCGGCCGCTGGGGCTTACCAAGTGCAGATCGAGATCGCTGTTCACGCCAGTCCATTCCACACTCACGTCGAACGTCTTCGAGCCTTTCGGCACGGAGACCAATTCGCTCCACCACTGCGCGACGGACACCTGGCCGGAGAACTGTTTGCTACGAGGAGCGCGTGCTACAGCGGCGGCAGTGACGTGTCGCTCACGGCAATCGCAGTATGGAGAGGCGTTCGCAGAGACGATAGTTCGATTTGTGGCGCGGCGTGCGGCGTCGGCCAGATCCTCGAACTGGAACGGAATGCTGGATGACGAAATGGGCAGCGCGCGCGTAACGCTGACGTGTACGTGATAACCGCCGCCCTCGCCGAGCGTATAGCCGCTGTTGCCCGCGATGGCCAGCGCCTGCCCCTGCTCCACATGCTGGCCGTTCTCGACGACGAAAGTGCCGGTGGCCAGGTGCGCGTAGTGGCTGTACTCGCCGTCGCCGTGGTCGATGGTGATGTAGTTTCCGAAGGTGCGGCGGCGATGATCCTGGTGCAGGCCAAGGTCGTGCGTGTAAACGGTTCCGGCCTTCATCGCTACCACGCAGCGGCCGGATCGGGGCGCGATGTCGTAAGCGTGCAGCGCATTGCCCCAGTGTGAAAACGCGCCGTAGGGACCTTGTGTGAGCACCCAGGGTTCGCCCGCGGGCATCGGCAGCTTGTAACCGTTGGTGACAATGACGAAGGGCATGGGACGGCTGAGGCGCTGGTCGGGATTCTGAACGATCACCCAATATTCGTTGGCCGGCAGTCCGGCGTAGTGAACGACGAGCTGGTTCGCCGTGACGTTGCGCGGCTGGAGGCTGAACAGATATTTCCATCCCCCGGCGGGCGTGTACTGCGCGATGAAAACGAGCGGATTGCCCTGGAAATTCTTGCCATCGACAGTGAAGTCGATCTCGCGCGCTTTAACGCCGGACCAGGTGACGCTGGAGACGATCGGCCCGCCGGTATCCGCGTCAGCGGTGATTTGAAAGCGGCGTGAGAACAGGGGCTTGCCTTTGGATAAGACGCGAACGGTCCAAAGGCCGGGTTGCGATGCGGGGGCGAAACCGGCGATAGGCAGTTGCGTGGTGAGACATGCTTCGGATACGTTGGGGAGCTCCGGATACTCGGCGGTGCTGGAGACTGTGCCGGACGGGTCGAGCCATTCCACTTTCAACTCGTCGCCGGCGCGAACTTGGCGCGCGACGAACCAGAGGAAGGCTTGGCGTTGGGTGGAAGCGAAGGTGGTGACTTCTCGCGGGACGGTGCAGGATTGTTCGCTGACCAACGTGGTTAGGCGGCTCTGTTGAACCGTCGTCGCGGACGCGGCGGGGATGAGGGCAGCGACGCCCAGCAGAGCGAAGAATGGGGAACGCACCTATTGTGTTATTCGGCAATTTGGCGTGAGAACTTCAGGCGGGAGTTTGCGGTATGCTCGGCTGAAAGCCGCACGCCATGGAGACTACGCCTCGGGGAATTCTGGTGCTTCGCCCATCGAAGCGAAAAGCCCTTCTGTTACTCGCGATTAGCCTGGGATTCACGGTAGTCGGCGTATTGATGATCAGGGAGGGGGATGGATTCGACGGATGGTTGGTGGCGGTGGTGTTTGGGCTGGGCCTGGGGGTGGCGCTGGTTAATCTGTGGCCCGGCGCATCCTATTTGAAGCTGACGGCGCGGGGGATGGAATGTCGCTCGCTGTTCCGGCGCTGGTTCTACGCGTGGGACACGGTCAGCGAGTTCGGAGTGGCGCGGATTACGTACTGGAAGAAGATGGTGGTTTTCAATAGCTCGGGTTCGAGTCATCCGCGGCTGAGGGCGGTTAATCGGGCATTCGTGGGGACGACAGACGGGTTGCCGGAAACGTACGGAATGAAGGCTGAGGAATTGGCGGATTTGTTGAATGAGTGGCGGCGGTATGGGTCGGAGCAAATACAGAGCGACTAACACACTTCAGTCGAAAGTTGCTTTCGAAAAGAATCCATCCTCTCCTCGGGTGTGCAGCCAGTCGAGGTCACGTTCTCGGTGTACTAGGTTGTTGATCTTGTGAACAAGACTGATTGCGCCGTCAACGATCTCCTCAACCTGAGTCATCGACAAGCTATAGAACAATTCCTCTTTCGTGACAAATGGTTCATTACCCAGAGGAGTTCTTGCTCGGCTCCCAACATCTGGAAAGGGGGAGCAATGGACTATCGAATCCCGAATTGCCTTCGACCCCACTATAAGCTTCATTTCTGGGCAGTTGGATTCCTGGAGCGGCGGTGCCGTTAAGCCAAGAATGATCCGCGGGTACTGGAGCAATTTGTCCCGCGTGCTCACGAACTTAACCCGGTTCTTCTTAGCATCCCACTCTGTCATAAGAGAATAGTCTTCTTCGGTCATGGTGCTCGAAAATCGCAAGACATGATCGAACGCGAGACCATTCAGGTATCCCTCGACTAAGTAGAACACCGCCGATAGTGTTGCGCGGAAGAGTGCATGCATCTGCTTGAATGGCGCTCTTGGTTGGGAGCGACTACCGACTTCATCGTGCTGATTCCTCGCGAGATTAAATAGAGAACAAACGTCTTCGAATAGCGTCGCATCGAGCTGACGGACTTCGAAAAGTGAGTGCGCGGGTCTAATCCCATGAGGGTCGATTCCTATCCTTGCATGAGCGGGGAGAAAATCATAGAATTTCAAAAAGCGTTCATTGAGAAAGCTTGCAGGCAGGTAGACTATTTCGTGCGGATGTTTGCGATCTTCTTCCAGCAACGTCGATAGGAACCCAAGGAGTTGCTCGTCCTTGGCATGAACGTTGTAAAGTTTCCGCAAGGAGGCGATCTCAGACTTTAGCCCACGAATATGTGTCTTGAGCTCGCGCTTGCTTGCGGCTGTTTTGGCAGCCTCCTCTTGTGCGTCTCCATCAAAGATGCGGACCTTTGGCGAAGGTAGCGAGTTGGTAAGCAGGATCAATGCCCAGCGGATGCGGTGCAGCCTTGCGGCCTCGCTGCGCGCCCATGCAAGTGTGTCTTTGATCATGGCATTGCTCGTTTCGAGCCACTTCCAAGAATACCGGAACCACCTTCTTCAAATTTGGTGTGGAGGGAAATGAGATTTCGTGTTTCACACTCGATCCGGCGTGTGGCTAGAGCGGCTTCCAGGTCATAGCCGTCCACAAAATTCAGGGTCTGGGATGGGTATCCTTGAAGCCCTACAGCAAATTGGACCAGGGTGCAATTGGGGAAACACGTGACCCCTCGGAACGCGCTACTTCGATTTAGCCTGAATCGGATTGCCTTCGCGCAGCTCATCGTTTGCGCGGCGGACCACTTGGTCGCCTGGCTGTAGATTTCCGATTACCTCGATCAGGTCGCCATCGGCAGCGCCTTTGCGGACATCCACCCATTCGGCGTGGCCGTTCTTGTCGCGGATTACGAACGTGCGCTCCGTGGTGGTTACTACGGCGGTCTTGGGGACGAAGAGTGCGGGACGGGAGCGGCGCACCGGCCACTTCACGGCGGGGTACATGCCCGGCGAGAGCGAGCCATCGGGATTCATGACATCCAGTTCCACCGGCATGGTGCGCGTTTTTGTGTCGAGCGCGTGCGCGGGGCGGGCGACTGTGCCGGAGTAGACTCGCTCCGGAAACGCGGGGACGGTGAACGCGACTTTCGCCCCGTGGGCAATGCCGCCGACGTCTTCTTCGGGAACGGAGACAACTAGCCGGAGGTGGGCGACTTGTTGGACCACCAGAAGCGCGGAGTCGTTGCCGGAGCCGCCGGCCAGTGCGCCGGGATGCACCAGGCGATCGGTGACTACGCCATTGAACGGCGCGGTGATTCTCAAGTACGCCTCGAGGTCTTTTTCCGCTTGCACCGTGGCTTGCGCGGCTCGGCTGGCTTCTTTGCGCGACTGCACGGATGCCTGGGCGGCCTGCACTTCTTTTTCCACTTGCACTAGCTCGTTGCCCGCCACCGCGCCAGGCGTTTCGGCAGCTTTCTTCAGGCGTTCGTAGGTGCTCTGGGCGGCGGCTAGCTGCGCTTCGGCACGCAGCCGCTCGGATTCCGCCACTTGGACTTTGAACTCAGCTTCGGCGATTCGAGCCTTGATCTCCGGCGCGATCAACTGGATCAGAAGCTGGCCTTCCTTGACGACGCTGCCGCGGTCCACCAGGACTTTTTCCACGTAACCGGGGATCTTCGCGTGGAGCGTGACGGTTTGGAATGGGAGAAGCTCGCCGGGCAACTCCACCATGCGCGATACGGGTTTGGAGACTACGGGCGCAACATCGATAGCCTGCGGCCACCCGATCGCGGCGGCCACACTCAGCAGCAGGAGAAAAATCTTAAGTCGCATCATAGTATCGGCTCGCGGGATCCATCGGATTGAGCGATGGAGAAGTTGTGGAGGCCTTCCTTTGCAGGACGGCGTAGATGGATGGCAATACGGTGAGGGTAGCGAAGGTGCTGACGATGAGGCCGCCGATCACGGCACGGCCGAGCGGCGCAGACTGCGATCCACCTTCACCGAATCCAATGGCCATTGGCACCATGCCGAAGATCATCGCCGTGGCGGTCATCAGAATAGCGCGGAGACGGCTGCCTGCTCCTTCTTCAGCCGCTTCGAGCACATTGCGGCCTTCGTGGCGTGAGCGCTCGGCGAAGGTGACCAGCAAGATCGAATTGGCCACCGCGATCCCGATGGCCATGATCGCGCCCATGAACGACTGCACGTTGAGCGTTGTGCCGGTGACGAGCAGCATCAACAGGACACCGCAGAGCGCGGCGGGAATGGTCAAGACGATAGCCAGGGCCAGACGTAGCGACTGGAAGTTCGCGGCCAGCAGAAGAAAAATCACCAGTACGGCCAACAGCAGTCCGATTCGCAATCCGGAAAGAGTCTGTTCGAGCGCTGGGATCTCACCGCGCATCCGGACGGTGACGCCTCTCGGCGGCGCGCCGGCGCGGGCCGTGCTCTGTCTCAACTGCTCGGCCGCTTCGCCGAGCGTGATGCCGTGAAGATTGGCCGTCAGGCTGACGACGTGCTGGCCATTGTAGCGTTCGATTAACCCTGGAATGGTTCCGGGCTTCAGGGTGGCGATTTGGTCGAGCCTCGGTTCCGGGTTGCCATTGGGCATCACCGGGAGGTCGCCGAGCGCTTCGGCGCTCTGCATACGGTTTTCGGGAAGTTGGAGCTGGATTTGGAAGGCGTTGCCGGAATTCGGGTCGCGCCAGTAGTTCGGCTGGATGAAACGCGAAGACGATGTTGCGGCAACCACGGATCGCGTCACATCGGCCATGGTAAGGCCGAACTGCCCGGCGCGGTCGCGATCGATGGTGACATCCATGGTTGGATAATTCATCTCCTGACCGAATTGGAGATCGCGCAGGAAAGAGAGTTTGGCGAGCTGTGCCTGCACCTTTTGCGCGTAAGAGTAGTCATCGCGAAGGTTGATGCCTTGCACCGCAACTTGGATGGGTGTCGGCGAGCCGAAGCTCATCACTTGGCTGACGATATCGGCAGCCTCGAAGGAGACGCGCGTGTCCGGCAATTCCTTATGGAGGCTGGCGCGGAGTTTTTCCCTCAACTCCTCACCGCGCGGCGTTTCCGGCCGGACGGCGACTTGAATCACCGATTCCTGGGGGCCACTGGTGAACAGGTGAATCAAGTCGACCGGGTAGGTGGAAGGGACAGTGCCCGTATAGTCGCTGGTGATCAAGACGTTGCCCGGTCCGATATCGCGGCGGATGATGTCGAGGGCTTTGAGTACGATGCGCTCGGTTTCTTCGATGCGCGTCCCGGCCGGCGCTTGCAAACGAAGGCGCAGCAGAGGAGCGTTGGCGTCGGGGAAGATTTCGGTACCCATGCGCGGGAGGAGCAAGTAAACGAGGCCAATGGAGGCGATGAGATAAAACGCGGCGAGGGGCCAACGGAATTTAAGAATCAGGTGGAGATAACTGTGATAGAAGGAGAGGAGGCGCCCGAAGATGCCCTCGCGTTCTTCACCCTCGTGCGCTTCCTTCATCAGCCAGGTAGACAATACCGGGACCAGGCTGCTGGAGAGCAGATACGAGGCGATCATGGAAAACGCTACAGCCAGCGAGAGCGGAACGAAGAGCTGCCGACCGACGCCGATCATGAAAAACGAAGGCACGAAAACCGCCAGGATGCAGACCATCGCCAGTAGACGGGCGACGGCGGTTTGGGCGGAAGCATCAAGCACGGCACGAGCTCGCGAGACGCCGGGCAGCATTCGGGTGTGGATGTTTTCGATGGAGACAGTGGCCTCGTCCACCAGGACACCAACGGCCAGTGCGAGGCCGCCGAGGGTCATGATATTGATGGTCTGGCCGCTGGCCCAGAGCAGCACCACAGCAGCGAGCAGAGCGAAGGGGATGCTGGTGACCACGATCAGGGCGCTGCGCCAGTCGCGCAGGAAAAGCAGTACCATGAGGCCGGTGAGCACCGCGCCGAGAAGTCCTTCGAGGATCAGGCCGCGGATGGAGTTAGTGACATAAGGCGACTGGTCGAATTGCAGGCTGATGTCGACATCTTCCGGCGCTACTTTCTTGAAATCGGGCATCGCGGCCTTTACCGCGTCGATTACGGCGAGAGTTGACGCATCGGCGCGTTTGGTAACCGGGATGTATACGGTGCGCTTCCCATTGACGTGCGCATAGGCGGTGATAATATCGGTGCCGCTCTCAATGGTGCCGATGTCGCGGAGGTAAACCGTAGGGCCGGACTTGACGCGAATCGGGGTGCTCAGCAGTTCATCGAGATTGCCTCCGAGTGCGGCGTTGGTGCGGGCGATGCGTTCCAGCTTACCGGTCCAGAGATTGCCGGAGGGCATCACCAGGCTGGCCTTGCTGACGGCGGCGATTGCTTCGTCGGGTGAGATGCGGTATTGGCGCAGCTTGTCGGGATCGACGGTGATAACGATGGTGCGTTGATTGCCACCGAAGGGCGGCGGCGCGGAGACGCCGGGGAGCGTGGCGAAGAGGGGGCGCACGCGGTTGAGGGCGATGTCCTGTAATTCGCCCTGGCTGCGCGTGGCGCTGCTGAAAACCAGTTGGCCGACCGCAACGCCGCCGGCATCGAAGCGTGTGATGAACGGCGGCACTGTTCCCGGAGGCATGAAGGCGCGCGCGCGATCCACGTAGCCGACGGTTTCCGACATGGCCTGGCTCATGTTGGTGCCCGGATGGAACACCAGCTTCATCAGGGTCGCGCCCTGGACGCTCTTGCTCTCGACGTGATCGATGCCGGTGATGTAGAGGAAGTGATACTCGTAGTAATAAGTTAGGTAGCCTTCCATCTGCGCCGGATCCATGCCGCCGTAGGGCTGGGCGACGTAGATGGCCGGATCGCCAACCTGCGGAAAAATATCCACGGGCATGCGCAGCACCGCGAGCACGGCGCAGAGCGCCACGGCGATCAGGGCGACAACCACCGTTAGAGGCCGGCCGAGCGCGGCTAGAACCAGGCGCATCTATTTGCCAGCCTCGTCGACGAATGGACGGATATCGCCGGCTGCGGTCGCGACGGCCAGTAGACCGCGCCAGACACCGAGCCGGGCCAGTGCGTCGTCAATCTCGGATTGAGTGAGCAGCCGTTGGGCTTCCGCCACTTCGTCTATGTTGGCGAGTCCGGCTTGGTAACGCGCAGTGGCCTGTTTCACCGCCGTGCTGGCGGCGGCAACCTGGATTGGGGTGTTTGCAGCGATTCTTCGCGCGCCGTCGAGCGAGGCGACAGCCCGGTTCCATTGGGCGCGGAGATCGGTGGCAATCTGGTGAGCTCGCGCGGTCTGGGCGCGAATGGCGGCCGACTGCTGCGCCTCGCGGGCGCGGATCGCGGGCAGATCGAAAACCGGGAAGTTGACGCTGAAGCCTACGGCAAAATTCTGGATGGTCGGCGCCAGGCCGTTCACACCGCCAAGGTTGTTTCCATTTACTTCCGCGCCGGTCCCACGCGCATAAGCTGAACCTTGCAGATAGAATTTCGGGAAATAGGAGCGCTCCAAGGCGCGAAGCTGGGCCTGCGCCTGCTCGATGACTGCGGTTTGTTCGAGAGCGATGGGATTCGACGCGGGGTCGAGCGCGGGGACGGTCCGGTCGGGCGGTAGTTGGAGAAGATTTGGTGCGGCGATCGCAATCTGTGAGGGCTCGCCGCCGACGAACTGCGCGATGGTGGCGCGCACGACCTCGGTGGCTTGCTGGGCCTGGATCAACTGCGTTCTGGCCGCGGCCAATTCGGCATCGGCTCGCGAGGCATCGGCGCCGGGGCGCAGTTCGGAATTGACCAGCGCCTTGATGGTTCGCGCGATGGTGTCAGCGCGGTCCACACCGGCTTGCGCGGCGCGGACGGTTTCCTGTGCGGCGGCGAGCGTCAGGTATGCATCCACGGTGGCGACGGCCACTTCGAATTGCGTTCGTTTAAGTGTCGCTTCGGATTGAGCGCGCGCCGCGGTAGCCACGGCCACATTCGCCTCGCGCAAGCCGAAATCGAACGGCTCCCAACTGACCAGCCCGCCGACAGCGCTGCCCCAGGCGGTCCCGAAATTGTTGGACCCGAGCACCGGGCCGGAGATGGACGGGATAACGCTCTGGGGAAGCAGCAGGCCAAAGACGTTGTTTCGAGTGGCGCGATTCACTTGCGCCGTGGTATCCAGCCGTGGCAGATAGGCCGTGCGGGCGAGCTGGATTCCCGCCGCCGCGGCATTGATCTGCTCTTGTGAAACCTGAATCGACGGATAGTTGCGCAAGGCGCTCTCGACCGCTTGGCTCATGGTCAGGGGAGCCTGTTGGGCATGCAGGGCGAAGGCGGCGAACCAAATGACGGCGGCGATCCGATGCTCTTGCGAAATGAACACTATTTGCCTTCGATCAACTCTCGAAACAATTCCCGCACTTTGCTTTTCGCCGATCGTAATGCTTTTCGCCCCACAGGAGTAGCGCGGTAGACTTTGCGTAGCGATTTCCCACTTCTCTGTTCGCTGGCGCGAAGGTAACCTTTCTTTTCCAAGGAATGCAGCAAAGGATACAAGCTGCCCGGACTGATGCGATAACCGTGTCGGGCCAGTTCTTCGATCATGCCGAGCCCGAAGATGGGTTCCTCGGCGGCGTGGTGCAGGACGTGAAGACGAATCAGGCCGGAGTACAGCTCGCGATCCGGGCTGGACTCTGTGTTCGTTTTCGTCATTCGATTACGAAACTGCAGTCCAGTATATGAAGGGATCACCCGGAATGTCAATGACGTTCTTAACTTGTCCGTGGAAAGCGGACGCGGAAGGTGGAGCCTTGGCCGAGCACGCTCTCGGCTTCCAGGCTGGCGTGGTGGCGGTCGGCAATCCATTTGGCAATCGACAGGCCCAGCCCTGCGCCGCCATCATCGCGATTTCGGGACTCGTCCACGCGATAAAAGCGCTCGAAGACATGAGGCAGAGCGGAATCGGGGATGCCGACACCGGTGTCGCAAACCGCTAATGTAGCGCCCGCGGTATCCGAGGCCAGGGCGACGTTGATCCGTCCGCCGGCCGGCGTGTACTTCACCGCGTTATCGAGCAGCAGCAAGATCAGACGCCGCAGCTCGGGATCGTTGGCTTGCACGTAGACCGGTTGATCGGGCACGTCGGTGGAGATTTGCAATTGGCGCGCCTCCGCCAGCACCTGGCCCTGCTGGCAAACGTCGCGCAGCAGCGGCGTCAATTCGATTCGCTCCAGCGGAAGCGCGGGCAGCCCGGCATCGGCGCGAGCGAGCAGCAACAGGTCCTCAATCAGGCGCGTGGTTCTTTCCGACTCGGCCACCACTTGACGCAGGGCCTCGCGATAGATTTCAGGAGCGCGTTCGCGCCGCAGTGACAGCTCGGCTGTGGTTCGAATTAGGGCGATGGGCGTGCGCAGCTCGTGCGATGCATCGGCGGTAAATTGCGACAAGCGCTTCACGGCGGATTCCAGGCGCGCCAGCATGCCGTTCCAGGTTTCCGACAGGCGCTGCAATTCGTCTCCCGCCCCGGGCACCGCCAGCCGTTGTGAAAGATTCTGGATACCGATGGATCTCGCCGCATTGGTGATTGCGTCGACGGGCGCCAGCGCACGCCGGCTGATCCAGTACCCGCCGAGCGAAGCCAGCAGCAGAACGGCGGGCGCGGTCCATAGGAAGAGGGCTTTTACTCGCCGCAGGGTTGCTTCCGTAGGGTCGAGCGGCGTAGCGACGCGAATCCAGTAAAGGCTGCCCTTCACGAGCGTGGTGGTGGTGTAGGTGCGAAGGTGGCCAGAGGGGATCACCTGCATGGCAAATACGGATTGGCTTGTCGCGGCAGTTAAACCAGCGGTGAAATCGGCCGGTAAAGCTTTGCTCGATAGAATCGGCTGCCCCTGGGAATCGCGAACTTCCATTAGGTTGCCTCCGGGCGTGGCGCGAGCGTATTCGCTCAGTTCCTCGCGCAGATCGTGAAGCTCGGAGGGGTCGGATTCCGCGCGCAGGATGGTGGTCACGCCTTTCGCCTGCGCGGCAAGAGATTCGTCGAGCGAAGCCAGCAAGCTCCGGGATACCACTACCCAGATTCCGGTTCCGAAGAGCGCGAGGCCGGCGAGCAGTACCAGCGAGTACCACACAGTGAGCCGGATTCGAATGGACCACCGCGCCATCACGTCTCCTCCGCGCGCAGGCAGTAACCCACGCCGCGCACCGTGTGGATCAACTTGGCTTCGCCGGTGAC
Source organism: Bryobacteraceae bacterium (assembly GCA_035632375.1). GTDB lineage: Bacteria > Acidobacteriota > Terriglobia > Bryobacterales > Bryobacteraceae > Palsa-89. The sequence goes on from DASQGY010000090.1 coordinate 11,954, forward strand.
GTCCACTTTGTCGCGCAGCAAGCGAATGAACGCGTCGAGCGTGTTGCCGCGGACGTCGGAATCGAAACCCCAAACGGCTTCGATGAGGTTCTCTCGCGGAACCACGCGGCCGGCCCGGCGGATAAGCAGCTCCAGCAAACTGTACTCGGTGCGGGTGAGAGCGATGCGTCGGCCGTGGCGCGTCACTTCGCGGCTGGCGGGATTGAGCGTGAGATCTTTCACCTTCAGCGGGACCGGCTGTGGAATGGCGCCTCGGCGCGAGACGGCGCGCAACCGGGCCAGCAGAACGTCGAAGGCGAAGGGCTTCACCAGGTAATCGTCGGCGCCAAGATTCAGACCGGCGATGACGTCCTGGTTGGCGTCGCGAGCGGTCAACATCAGGATGGGCGTCTGGTTTCGTGCCGAGCGCAGCCGCCGCGCCACGGAGAAGCCGTCCATTCCTGGCAACATGACATCCAGCAGGATGACGTCGAAGGCGTGCGATTCGGCCATGGCCAAGCCGTCGCGGCCGTTTCCTGCCAGGACTACGGAGTGGCCTTCTTCCTCCAGGCCTTGCCGCAACAGCTCGGCCATTCGGCGCTCGTCTTCGACAACCAGAACCTGCATGGTTTGAGTGTCTCTATGCTAACGTTTCAACCTGAAGTTTTGCTTAAGCGTTCCGCGGGCAAGAACACTCGTGCCGCTTCGCAACTGGACTGTAACACCGGGTCACATGTTGGGGTCTAGGAAGTGCGAGTCTATTGTATTCAGGCGATTTTCAGGTTTGGAGGGGTATGCTGGGCGGAATGGGGCGGAAGCTTGTAAGTGTTCTGACAATATTGTCGGCAGTCGGCCTGTTTGGGCAACAGACTCCGCCCGCCCCGGCCACCAACCCGCCGCTCACCATCACCTTTCAGGAGGCGCTGGATCGCGCGCGGAAGTACGGGATCGAAATCCAGTCGGCGAATATCACGGCGCTGCTGGCGCGTGAAGATCGCATCCAAGCTAAAGCCGCGATGCTACCGCAGACCCAGTCCTTCAACCAATTCATTTACACGCAGCCTAACGGGACCCCCTCCGGAGTTTTTGTCGCTAACGATGGGCCGCATGTTTATAGCATCCAGGCCCAGGCGCACCAGGATTTTTCGCTCGCCAAATTGGCCGATTACCGTCGCACAATTGCCGCTGAAGCTGTCGCGAAAGCGAAGGCGGATGTGGCGGCGCGCGGAATCGTATCCACCACTGTGCAGGATTATTACGCCGTCGTGATCGCCCAAAGGAAGCTGATCAATGCGCAACAGACACTGGAGGACGCGCGGAAGTTTCTCGATATCACGCAAAAGCAGGAGCGCGGCGGCGAAGCGGCTCATGCCGACGTGGTGAAAGCGGATTTGCAGGTACGCCAGCACGAGCGCGACGTCGCGGACGCGCAATTGGCCATCGATAAAGCGCGAGTCGCTCTGGCGGTGATCATATTTCCCGACTTCCGCCACGACTTCACGGCGGCCGACGATCTCAATAACGTCACGCCGCTCATGCCATTCGGTGAAGTGCAGGATCTAGCGCTCTCCAAGAGCCCGGAGCTTCGGGCCGCTCAGGCGGGTATCGTGGAAAGCGGCGCAGAGATCGGCGTTGCCAGAGCGGCCTATCTGCCAACACTGGCATTGGATTATTTCTATGGCCTCAACGCAAACCAAGTGGCGATTCACAATGAAGATCATCTGAACCTGATCGGCTCCGTCGCGCAGGCCACGCTGACCATTCCTATCTGGAACTGGGGCGCCAACCAAAGTAAAGTGAGACAAGCCGAGTTGAAAGTAAAGCAGGCGCAGCTCGATCTCAGCCTGGCTCAACGGACTTTGATGGCCAACCTGAATTCGTTTTATCTGGAAGCGCAGTTGGCCCAGGCCCAGATCGATTCGTTGAAGAAGTCAGTGGATCTCTCGGCGGAGAGCCTGCGGCTGACTGTTCTGCGCTATACGGCCGGCGAGGCCACGGCGCTCGAAGTAGTGGATGCGCAGACCACGCTGGCTCAAGCGCGCAACGCGCTGGATGACGGATTGTCGCGATATCGCGTGGCGCAGGCCAATGTCCAGACTCTGACCGGGAGCTTTTAAATGACGCCCAAACACTTTTTCATGACCGCGCTGGGTCTTGTGGCGGGGTTCTGCGTGATGACCGGTTGTTCCAAGGAAAAAGAAGAAAAAGAGAAAGAACCGGTTGTTCCGGTGCAGATTGCCGAAGCGAAGCGCGATTCCATCGATCGGATTATTTCCGCTCAGGGCGTACTTTTCCCGGTAGATCAAGCCAACGTGATGCCCAAGATCAGCGCGCCGGTGAAAAGTTTCTCCGTCAAGCGCGGAGATCATGTGGCGCAGGGCCAGGTTGTGGCCATCCTTGAAAACAAAGACCTGGTGGCTGCGGTGAACGACAGCAAAGCCGCCTACGAGCAGGCGCAATCCGCTTTGCGTCAGATGTCTTCGGCTACTGTTCCGGAGGATCTGAACAAAGCGCAGCAGGATATGCAAGCCGCCAGACAAGCCATGGACGCGGCACAGAAAGTTTATGAGAGCCGCAAGCAGCTTTTCGATCAAGGCGCATTGGCTCGCCGGCTGGTGGATGAGGCCAATGTAGCGTATGTGCAGGCCCGCAGCACGTTCGAGATCGCGCAGAGGCATCTGCAGGCGACGCAGAACGTCAGCCGCGTGGAGCAGGTGAAAGGCGCGGAGGCGCAGGCGCAGTCGGCCAAAGCGAAATATGAAGGCGCGCAGGCGCAGCTCTCGTATTCCGAAATCCGCAGTCCGATTGCCGGCGTCATCGCGGATCGCCCGCTGTATCCGGGCGAGGTGGCCGCCGCCGGGTCGCCGCTCCTTACGGTAGTGAATATCTCGCGCATCATCGCGCGCGCCAATGTTCCGGTGTCGCAGGCCGGAGTGCTCAAAGTCGGGCAAACGGCCACGATCTCGCAGACTGACGCGGCGATCGAGGCGTCGGGCAAAGTAACCGTGGTCAGCCCCGCGGTGGATCCGAACAGCACCACCATCGAGATTTGGGTGGAAGCCGCCAATCCAGGAGAACGGTTCAAGCCAGGCGCGACGGTGAAGGTGGACATTCACGCCGAAACTATCAAGGACGCGGTGGTGATCCCCACTATCGCGCTGCTTCCTTCCGCCGAGGGGGGCGTGCAAGTGCTGACCGTCAGCGCGGATTCCAAGGCGCACGAGAAGAAGGTGGAGGTGGGTATCCGCGAGCCGGACAAGGTTCAGATCCTCAAAGGCGTGGACGCCGGCGAGAGCGTGATCACCGTTGGCGGTGTCGGTTTGGAGGATGGCGCCCAGGTGACGGTGAAGAAGGCGGGCGAGGAGAAGGACGACAAGGACGAGAAGGATAAGGGCGACAAGTCGGACAAGGACGACAAGTCGGATAAGAAATGACCGACGACTCGAGAGTGCCGCCCGAAGCGCCGGCCGAGCAGCACTGGAGCGAGAGCCACGGCAAGTCCATCATTTTCGTCATCCTGACGATGGTGGCGGCGGGGATTTATCTCGCGTTTACCATTCCCATCTCGGTATTTCCCGAAACAAATTTCCCCCGCATTGTCGTTGGCGTCGACAATGGCGTCGCGCCCATCGATCAGATGTTGGTCACGGTGACGCGGCCCATCGAAGAGGCTTTGAATACAGTGCCCGGGCTCGATCGGGTGCAATCGATCACTAGCCGCGGCCAGGTGGAAGTGGACCTGTTCTTTTCCTGGAAAGGGGATATGTTCCAGACGCTGGAACTGGTGAACGCAGCGCTGGCAAGGGTGCAGGCGTCATTGCCGCAGACGGCCAAGGTGACGTCGAACCGGTTGACCTTCGCGGCATTCCCGATTCTCGGTTACAGCCTGACTTCGGATAACGTTTCGCAGACCGCGCTTTGGGAGTTGGCGACCTATGAACTGAAGCCGCGATTGAATCGACTGAGCGGCGTGTCAACGGTGATCGTACAGGGAGGTCAGGAGCCGGAGTTCGAGATTCAGCCTGATCCGGCGAAGCTGTTGCAGACGCAGGTCACCGTTCCCTCCCTGGTGGAGGCGGTGCGGCGCAGCAACATGATCGACTCTCCCGGTTTGGTGGAGACCAATCATCAGTTGGTGCTGAGCCTGGTGAGCGGCCAGGCGCGCACGCCGGATGAAATTGGCGCCATCGTGGTGAAGACGACGCCGGCGGGGCTGCCCGTTCACATCGCGGATCTGGGCACGGTGCATCCTTCGGTGAAGCCCGTGTACACGGTGGTGAAAGCTAACGGAAAGCCGGCCGTGTTGTTGAACATCAATCGCCAACCTGACAGCAATACTGTCCAGGTGGCGGATGCGGTTCACGCGGAGGTGGACAGCATTCGTAAATCGCTGCCTAAGGGAGTGGCGATGCTGCCCTTTTATGACCAATCCGATTTGGTCCGGGCTTCTATTAGGAGCGTGCGCGATGCCATCCTAATCGGCCTGGTGCTGGCGGCGATCATTCTGGTTTTGTTCCTGCGCGATTGGGGCAGTTCCATCGTCGCCGGCTTGGTGATTCCGGCCACGGTGGCGGTTACGTTCATCGCGCTCCGCGTGCTCGGCGAGAGTTTCAATCTGATGACGCTTGGTGGACTGGCGGCCGCCGTGGGCCTGGTGATTGACGACGCGATCGTAGTGGTGGAAAACATCGTGATGCATCGCGACGCCGGGCAGAGCCGTGGGGAAGCCATTCGCAGCGCCATGAGCGAGATCCGGGTACCGCTGGTCGGATCCACAATTACGCCGATTGTGGTGTTCCTGCCGTTGATCTCCATCACCGGCGTAACCGGAACGTTCTTCCGCGCACTGGCCATCACCGTGGGCATGGCGCTGCTGACGTCGCTTGCGTTGGCGCTCACCTGGACGCCGACGCTCAGCCATTATTTTCTGCGCAAGCCGCGGGAGCGCGTGGAAGGTGAACCAGCGGAGGGAGAGGGCGAGCGGCGCGGAGTGCTGGGCCGCATCCTGAATCTGTACGAGCGAGTGTTGCGCTTCGCGCTGAAACAGCGCTGGGCCATGGCAATGTTCTGCATGGCGCTGATCGTCGCTTCGTATTTCTGTTATCAGGCGCTCGGCACCGATCTGCTCCCGGAGATGGACGAAGGCGGTTTCATTCTGGACTACATCATGCCCGCGGGATCGTCGCTGGAGGAAACGAACCGCGTGACATCCGAGGTGGAGAAAACCTTGCGGCATATTCCAGAAGTGGAAAGCACCTCGCGCCGCACGGGTCTGCAACTCGGCCTGGCCACGGTCACGGAAGCGAATACCGGCGACTTCACGGTAAAGCTGAAGAGCGATCGTAAACGTGCCATTGATGAAATCATCGCCGACGTTCGCGAAAAAGTGACCAAAGAGCAGCCGATGCTGCAGATCGAGATCATACAGTTGCTGCAAGACATGATCGGCGATCTGACCAGCGCGCCCGAGCCGATTGTCATCAAGATGTTCTCGCAACATCCGGACCTGTTGAAGCAATGGGCGCCGCAAGTGGCCGACGCGATCAAAAAGATTCACGGCGTGGCCGACATCCTGAACGGCATCGACAACACGATCAGCGGCACGGCCATCGTTTTCCATGTCGACCCGACTATCGCGGCGCGCTCGGGATTTACTCCCGAAGAAGTGGAACTGGACGCCAGCGCGATTTTGCAGGGCGAGCCGACCCCGACGCCGGTGGTGCTGAACGATCGCGCGTATACGATCCGCATCCGGTTCCCGGACGATACGCGCAGATCGATGGACGCCATCAACAATACGCTGCTGGTCAGCCAGGCGGGAAGCCGGGCTACGCTGGGCTCTCTGGCGACGCTGGAGGAACTGCCGGGTCAAACCGAAATTCGGCGCGAGAACTTGCAGCGATTGGTCTCCGTTACGGCGCGACTGGAAGGCTTGGATCTGGGCACCGGAATGGCAGAGGTAAAGAAAGCCGTGGCGAAGGTCAACCTTCCGGCGGGAATTCGCGTGGTATACGGCGGCGGATATGAAGAGCAGCAAAAGTCGTTCAAGGATCTGGTGATCGTCTTAATCCTGGCAGTGGTGCTGGTCTTCACCGTGCTGCTGTTCGAATTCGGCGAGTTCGGCGCGCCGTTGGCCATTATTGCGTCCGCGCTGCTTTCTACATCCGGCGTGTTCCTTGCGCTGTTGGTCACGAAAACCAGCTTCAATATTTCGTCGTTCATGGGCGTCATCATGGTGATCGGCATCGTGGCCAAGAACGGCATCCTGCTGCTGGATGCGGACGCGAAGTTTCGCAGGGAAGGTGTGGCTCCCGAAGAAGCGATGATCAAAGCCGGAGAGCGCCGGCTTCGTCCCATTCTGATGACTGCGCTGGCGACGATGGCCGGCATGATCCCGCTGGCCTTGGCCTTCGGGGCCGGGTCGCAGATGCTGCAGCCGTTGGCCATCGCGGTGATCGGCGGAATCCTGGCGTCGATGATTTTGTCGTTGGTCGTGACGCCGGCGGTGCACTTCTATTTGCAGCGGAAGGCGGAGAGTTAGAGAGAAGCTTGGACGGCGGGACTGCACATCAGCACCAGCAGCGATAACAGTACAATAAGCCCGACATACTGCGTAAGCGCGCCGTTGTCGCCTTCTTCCGGGTAGGCCTTGCTGAACAGCCGGTACCCGGCGCCGATCGCGATCAGCAGCAGCATGGTCTCCGAGGTGACGGCCCACATGGTCAGGGTCACGACCAGAGCGATGCCGCGCTGCTTGCGGGTCAATGCGCGGAATCCTCGGCCGCCGTCGAGTTGCCAGATCGGGATCAGGTTGAACAGGTTTATCCACGCGCCCACGTGCGCAATGGCGTACCAGATCGGTTGCCCGGTGATCAGCGCGCACATCCAGGCGAAGACTGCAGCGCCGAATCCCCAGATGGGACCAGCGAGTCCGACGCGAGCATCTTCGGCCACATTGTGCGGATACTGCTTCATGCGCACTACCGCGCCGAAGAATGGGATGAACATGGGCGCTGTCGCTGCGATTCCATATTTGCGCAACGCCATCACGTGTCCCATTTCGTGCACGTAGATGGAAAGCACAAAACCCAGGGCGAATTTCCACCCATATAGTCCCCAATAAACGGCGAAGAACGCGATCATGCTGAGCAGCGTGCTGATTTTCGTGAGCCCCAACAGCAGCAATTTCCCTTTGGTCAGCGCGATCAGGGCGAAGGTTTTGAACTTCCAGAGAATGATTCCTACTGGCCCGAGCTTGGCCAGGCGCTTGGCCCACACGCCCTTGCCGGAAAGCTGCAAGTCGATATTTTCGATACGAGCCTTCACGGTGCGGTACTCATCGGACCCTGCGGGCAGCAGCGGGAGGGCGCGTTCCCAGGCGTTCTTCGCTCCGTGCCAGTCGCCTGCCTGACCCGCTAACTTCGCGTGCTGCGACAGCGATTCGAATTCCTGCGCATGCATGAGCCGGCCGCAGGAGACGCACTTCAGGGCATCCGGCGCGAGCGCCGATCCGCAGTTGGAGCACGGAGTGGAGACGGTTGGGGTCACTGGTTTAATTGTACTGGGTCAGGTTTTGGATGTGGGGCAGGTTGCCAACCTGCGCGCGATTGTTAATCGCGCTTCGCCAAGCGGGTTATCAACCCGCTGAAGCGGGCTATCAACCCGCTGCAGGTTGCCAACCTGCCCCACAAACTACTTCAACTCCACCACTGTCGCCCCAGTGCCACCCTCGGCAGGCGATGCCGGATAATACTTCTCCACATGCGGATTGGTCGCCAGCAATTCCGCGATCACCTTGCGCAGCACGCCCATTCCGTGGCCATGTATGATGCGGACGCGATCCACCGACGCCATCGTGGCGCTGTCCAGGAATTTATCCACCAGGTCGCGGGCTTCCTCGGCGCGTTGGCCCACTACGTTGATTTCTCGGTATGAAACATCCCAGGTCGGCCCCGATGAGAACGATACGTTCTTCGGCAGGCGCGCGCCTTCGGGGGTCGCCGGCAGCACCTCCTCAACGTCGTCGGTGGAGACGCGCATTTTCATCAAGCCGGCTTCCACTTCGAGTAGACCGCCGGAGAGCTTCCGCCGCACCCGCGCCGGTTCGCGCACGCCTTTCAATCGGACTCGCGCGCCCTCCTCGATCGTCGCCAATGGAGCGGCAGCCGGTGTATCGCCAAACACTTTGGTTCGCGCCTGTTCTTCGAATTCCCGCTTGACTTTCGCTACGCGGCGCTCGGCCTGCTCGGCGGATTTACGCTGCTCCGCGCTGCCCAGGATTTTTCGGATGGTCTCCTCGGCCTGGGCCTGAAATTCCGTGACGGCGGACTGCAACCGCTGGTCCAGCTCTTTGAACTTGGCTGCTTCGCGCTGTTCCCACTCTTTCGCCAACGAGAATTCGCGAGCCTCCAGGGCCTGCCGTTGTTCCGTCAGTTCTTTCTCAACCAAGGTCAAGCGATCGACACGGTTCTGCAGCTCGGTAAGAAACCGCTCGATGTCGCGTTCCTGCGTGGACATCCGTTGGCGTGCGCGCGCGATCAGTTCCGGGAAAATCCCCAGGCGGCTGGCGATCTCCAGCCCCGCGGATTTGCCGGGTGCGCCTAATCGGAGAACGTACGTCGGCTCCAAGGTATCTTCGTCGAAACCCATCGATGCATTCACCACGCCCTCCGTAGTCGCGCCGTAAATCTTCAGCGCCAGAAGATGGGTGGATGCCGCGGTGAAGGCCCCGTGCGAGCGAAAAGTTTCGAGGATAGACACGCCCAGCGCGCCGCCTTCCTCTGGATCCGTGGCGCGCCCAAGTTCGTCCAACAGCACTAGCGACGCGGGCGTCACTGCTTCCAGCATTTCGCGTACGTGGGCGATGTGCGATGAGAAGCTACTCAAGCTCTCCGCGATGGACTGCTGGTCGCCGATGTCCGCCAGAACCTGCTCAAACAACGGAAACTCGGCGGCGGCCGCGGGCACTGGTAATCCGGCTTGGGCCATCAATGCCAGCAATCCCGTGGTCTTTAACGAGACCGTTTTGCCGCCGGTGTTCGGGCCGCTGATCAGCAGCGTGCGCTGCTTTTCGTCGAGTTCAAGCGTGATGGGAACCACCTGCTTCTTCTGGCGACGCAGCACGTCTTCCAGCAATGGGTGACGGGCGTCCGTCAGCATCAGCTTTCGCGCGGAGGACGGGCTGAAACGTGGGATGACGCACGCGAACTCGAATCCGAACGTGGCCTTGCCAAATAGGAGATCGAGTTCCCCAAGCGCATCCACCGCCGCTTGAATCTCCGGCGCGTGCGCCCGCAACAGGTCGGTCAACTCCCGCAAGATGCGAGCCACCTCGCGCTGCTCTTCTTCGCGGAGCCGTACCAGTTCATTGTTGAGATCGATGGTCTCCAGTGGTTCGACAAAAAGCGTGTGGCCGCTGCCGCTAGCGCCGTGAATGACCCCGTAGACCTTGCGCTGCTGCCCGGCGACCACTGGAACCACAAACCGGTCGTTCCGCAGCGTGATGAAATCCTCCTGCAACGTGCCGTCGTCGTGATGGACGCGCAGGAAGCGTTCGAGGGAAATCTGGATCTGCCGTTGCTGCTTTTCGATATCCCGCCGCAGACGATTCAGAACAACGCTGGCATCGTCGGCGATGGATCCGTCGGGCAGGATCTTGCCGCGCAGATCGCGCAGGATCGGCCGCAGATCGGCGATCGCCGACGCCCGCGCCCCCAATCGTGGGTACTTCTCCGCTGCGATATTCAGGACCGACCGGATTTCTCCAGCCTGTTCCAAGAGACGCGTCAACTCCAGGATCTGCGCCGCCTCCAACCCCGCGCCTTCAATGCGCAGCACCGGCATTGTGCGGAAAACATCGGGAATCGAATCGAAACGCACACGAATCGCCGCGCCCCGTGTGGCCGCTTGCGGCTGGCGCGACGCTTGCAGATACGCCATCGCCTCGGCGACATCGGCCAGCGCATCTTCCAAAACGGCGCGATCGGAATGCGGCTCGATCTTTGCCAGCTCGCTCTTTCCCAGCGGGCTCTGCACAAAACGGCCCACCAACTCGCGCAGTGCTTCGAATTCGAGTAGATCAGCGCTGAAGTTTTGCAAACGCTCTCTCCACAACAGCCAACGTACCTTCTGTAATGCGGTACTCTCGCAAATCGCCTTTCGCAACCCACGCCGCCCGGCTCGCATCGCTCGCAGCTTTCAAACGCCCGCCGGCGGCTCGGCAAAGGTAATCGATCAAAACGTAGTGGTACTCGGTCTTCCCCTCCGCGTCGGGGATGACGCGCTCGAATATTTCAAAAATCGACAGCCGATCCACTTCGAGTCCGGTCTCCTCCCGAACCTCGCGGCGAATCGCCTCTTCCAGTTTCTCTCCGGTCTCCACGATGCCGCCTGGAATAGACCAATACCCTTGCAGAGGCTCCTTGGCACGCTCCACCAGCAGGATTCTGTCCGCGTCGAAGATCAGCGCGCCGACGCCCAGAAATGGCCGTGAAGGATAACGCCGGCTTTCTGCGTTAATACTGGACACTTCCTTTCACGTTGAGCCGCACGCGATACACCGACGTCCGCGCGGTGATGTACAACGATCCGAAGTCCGGATCGCCGAACGCGCAATTCGATGGAGTCTCCTGCATCGCGACGCTCCCCAGCGGCTTGCCCTCTGCCGTGTAAACCTCGATTTTCGCCGCCGCAACATAGAGATTGCCTTTTTCATCCACGCGGATGCCGTCGGGCACGCCCTCGATGTTGGAAACGATCACGCGCTCATTGGATGCCGAGCCGTTACGATCCAGATCGTAAGCGCGCACGTTGCGATCGTCGGAGTTGGTCACGTACAGAATCCGTCCGTTCGGCGAGATGGCGATGCCGTTGGGGCGGCCCTTCGGTTTGGCCACCACCTCCAGCTCACCACGATGCGAAAGGTGATAAACACCGTAGAAATCGAGCTCACGCGCGTCCTGCTGATTCCCGAACGCCGGATCGGTGAAATAGATATGTCCGTCTTTGCGCACCACGATATCGTTCGGCGCGTTCAACCGCTTGCCTTGAAATCGCTCCGCCAGTACTTCGATCTTGCCCTTCTTGTCGGCCCGCGTCACGCGCCGCGAATGGCTCTCGCAAGAGTAAAGCCGGCCCTGCGAATCGTACGTGTTGCCGTTCGCGCCGTTGGTATCCGTGCGATAAACGCCGGGCGGCGCGCCGGGTTTGAACTGCAAGAGCTTGTTGTTGGGAATATCGCTGAACACCAGGAAGCCCTCGTGCGACCAGACGGGGCCTTCCGTGAAGGTGTATCCGCCCGCGACTCTTTCAATCTTCAGGTCGGTGAAATCCTGAGCGGAAACAGTCGCGGCGAAAAGAGCAAAAAATGAAATCGCGAAGGCGGGGCGCACTTAACGTCAGGTTAGCAGACCCATCCGCACTATTCTTCGACTCCGCGCTATTCTTTGGTTATGACTCGCCGCGAACTGATGGCCATGCTCGCCGCCGCGCCCCTGGTCCACGCCAAGGAAGCGCCCACGGCGCCCGTTTCCATCGCGCGCTGCCGCACTTATGACGGCGATCTCACCGGAACTCTTTCGTCGATGTTCGACCAGCTCGGCGGGCTCGGCCGCATCGTGAAGAACAAAACGGTCACCATCAAAGTGAATCTCACCGGCAGTCCCGGCCTGAAATTTCAAGGCAAGCCGTTGGGCCTGACGCATTACACGCACCCCAAAATGGCCGGCGCGATGGCCTACTTGCTGGAACGCTCCGGTGCGCGGCGCGTCCGCTTCGTCGAAAGTTGTTGGGGCACCAGTGGGTCGATGGAAGAGTACCTGCTCGACTCCGGCTGGAACGTGCGCATGCTGTTCGGCTCGGCCAAGAACGTCGAATTCGTCAACACCAACGGGCTCGGCGACGCCAAGCGCTACGCCCGCTTTCGCGTGCCGGGTGGCGGGTCTATTTTCCCCGCCTTCGATTTGCATCCCGCCTACCAGGACACCGACGTCTTCATGTCCATGGCGAAGCTGAAGAACCACGCTACGTGCGGCGTCACGCTGTCGATGAAGAATTGCTTCGGCATCACGCCGGCTTCGATTTACGGCGACGACGCGGGCATCGATGAGCCGAACGAGAGTCCAACCAAAGGTCGCGGCAGTGTTTGTCATTCCGGCCAGCGTGGGCCTTCCAAGAGTGCGCCGCAGGAGAACGATCCAACGTCGAACCGCCATCCCGGCTACCGCATGCCGCGCATCGTGGCGGATCTCGCCGCCACCCGGCCCATCGACATCGCGCTCATCGACGGCATCGAAACCATCACTGGCGGTGAAGGCCCGTGGATCGGCGGACTTAAATGCGTGCAACCGGGCTTGATCATCGCCGGAACTAACGCCACGACCACAGACACCGTCGCGACGGCAGTGATGGGTTACGATCCGCGAGCGGAGCGCGGCACGGCCCCCTTCACCGGCTGCGACAATACGCTGCGCCTGGCCGAAGCGCGCGACGTGGGCACCACGGACTTGAAGAACATCGAGGTTCGCGGTTTGTCCATCAAGGAAGCGCTGTTCCCGTTCCCGATAGTGAAAACGCAGGACGCCTAACCAGTTTTACTGATCCAGCCGCAGTGTCGCTGCCACCCCAATGCGATCGATATCGATCCCGGTCCCATCCTTGATCGGATACCCAGTCAACTCCACCACCGGCATCCCCGGCCGGTACAAGCGAACTCGCTTCCATTCGCCCAACACTTGCACCGTCACCGTCTCCGCCGCAAAATCGGCATAGTTCACCAAGTGGATCAGCAAGCTCTTGGCCTCCGCGGTGGCCAACAGGTTGTATAGAATGCTCGACGTATTGAACGTACGCGCGCCGAAATTCTTGCGAGCAGTGGCGTTGTAAGTCGCTTCCCAAATTCCCTGAATCTGGTTCATCTGCCGCCGGTCGGGCACCAGTTGCTTCTCTGAAGTTTTCGGAAAACTCCAGCCCTTCGGCGGATTCACCAGCACGCCCCCGGAGGAAACGAACTCATCGAGCGACTGCTTCTGCTGCGCGTTGATCGACTCCGCGTCGACGTTCAACACCACGCGCGCTCCGTGCAGACTCTCCGGACTAAGCCGCCGCGTCAGGATCGGACGCACCGCCGTGTGCTGTACAGTCAGCATGTCCAGCAAACTCGCAGACAAAAATCCGCCGCTCTCGGTATCCTGCACCAGGGCGAACTGGCTGTAAGGCCGATACTCGCGCCACTCGCTCTTGTTCTCGAAATAAGCCAGGCAGGCCATGATGCGCTTCCAGTCGTCCAAAGCATGCGCATCGCCCGCCAGCAGCCTGCGATCCAGATCGTCATCCAGCGCAACAATCCAGCGCGCGCCCGATAGAGCGGCGTCGGCAATCGCCACTTGATACCGTTCCGCCGTGTACGCGGTTTTCGGCCGCGGCCGCACTCCCATCCACAACGTCGCATCCGTCGCCGCGCGCAGAAAGCGTAGAAAGCCGGTGTTGGTGTCGATCCAGGGATTGCTAGTCGGACCCGTCCGCACCGTGCCGCCGTGTTCAATCTCAATTCCCGGCCACAGCCCTTGCGATGTGCCGAGAATCGGATCCTTGCTGTCGAGGCGAATGCGCCGGCGCACTGGCAGCTCGATCGTCACCAGTCCACTGCCGGCCAGCGCGGATCGCACTTCGTCCGCGGCCGCCGGTTCATACTCGCCCTCCAGCACCACGCCGTTCATCTTGAGCTGCGCCGCGCGATGCGCCAAGTCCGCCAGGTTCCCGCCCGGATGCAAAACCGCCAGCGTCGCGATGTTGCGACCCGCGGCCTTTTTCACCACTTCCGCATTCCAATTTGCACTCTCCAGCAGAATGCAATTGACCGGCGTCCTGGCAAGAAGTTCGAGAGATTTCGGATCGCCCGAGCTCCAACGCGCCGGTACCCAGTGCGGCATCGCGGCCAGCAGCAGGAAGGCGATCGGCATACTTTCGACTGTAGCCGATTCCCCGCGCCCTTCACCGAAGTCTCAGTTGTGATAAATTCCCCCCTTAGGAGGTTTCATGAAAAGCTGCTTCCTGGCTCTTGTTCTATTCCTGCTCCCTGCGCTCGCGCAGGATCAAAAGCAACATTTTGTAATCAACGTCGGCACACCCGAAGGTCAGATGCTCCAGGCGATCGGCCAGGAGAGCGATGACGCAAAGAAGCTCGTCCTGATGCAGGACTTTCTCGCCAAATACCCCAAGCACGAAGGCGCAAGTTGGGTCAGCGGTCAAATGCAGACCGTGTATCTAAACCAGAAAGACTACGACAAAGTCATCGACGCCGGAGAAAAAGGCTTGGCCAGCGACCCTGCCGATTTGGATCTGGCCTACAACAATCTCAAAGCCGCCGAGGCCAAAGACGATCCGGACCTGGTGAAGACGTGGGCCACCCGTACTTCGGCGAACGCCCGTAAAATCACGTCCAAAGCGCCGGCCGACGACGACGAAAAGCAACGAGCCGAGTACGCCAAGCAACTCGACGGCTACTGCGAGTACGCTCTCTCCGCAGTGGTGGCGAAAGCAAGCGATCCGAAGAAGGTGGTCGAACTGGTGGAGGCGCTGGAACAACTCAATCCGAAGAGTAAGTATTTGGAGCATGTGTCCGGCGTCTATCTGGTGGACCTCGCGAAGACCGGGCAGGCGGCAAAACAATGCGGCGCCGCGGAGCGTCTAGGCGCGGCGAATTCCAAGGACGTAGATGCATTGATCTTTGCCGCGGATTGCAACCTCAGGGGCAACCACGCCGAGCGGGCTATCGCTGAAGCGACACGCGTTCTGGAGGCGCTAGGCTCGAAGACCGACGCTGAGGTCAGCAACCGCAAAGGTGCGCTGGCCGGGCGTGCCAATTGGATCGCCGGCCTCGCCTATGGCAGCCAGCAAAAGTGGGGCTTGGCGAACAAGTCGCTTCGCGCCGCCCTGCCTGCCGTGAAGGGCGACCCGCAATTGGCGGCTGCCGCCTACTTCTCTCTGGGATTAGCCAATTACAACATGGGCAAAGCCGTGGGCGACAAAGGTCAAACTCGCGAAGGACTGCAATTTTTCCAGCAGTGCGCCGAAATCAAGAGCAGCTTCCAGGATCAGGCGGCGAAGAACGTCCGCACTATCAAGGTGGAGTTGGGCATCCGCTGACCTGCACGGAAACAGCGCCGGGCTCCGAGCCCTTCGGCGTGTACGCAATCTCGTAGGAACAAAGTAGACTGCAATACAGTTCTTGGACGACTTCCGGAATCTCCGCGCGATCCGCGACACGCGTCACTCTTCCGCCGCTCGACCGGCATAAGCGCTCGACTCGGGGATTCGGCACAGATTCGATCGGGGCCACAACCAACAAATGAACTCGAATTCCGGCGCTCTTGGCGCGCACCAGCAACTTATCCGCGTCATCCTCGGAAATACCGGAATACAGTTCGGGACAGTCAACCAGCAGGAGATGGCGGTGCGACTCTTTCTGCGATAGGTCGCCCATCAGCCGCCCCATCTTGGCAGCCAAGCTGTCCGTTTCGTACTCCCGTACGATCCACTTGTCCTGCCGCCGCGTCCAGGGCAGGCGCCGTTGCACTGCCTCGTCGTAGACGCGCAGGAACGATCTCTCCGGTTCCGTAAACTCCGGAAAAGCAAAGCCCATGGCGATCGAGTCCGGCGCCGGCTTTTCCCGGACGGAGTACTCGGTGATTGCCTCCCGAGCTTCCTCCAAATGGAATTGCAATGCAGTGAGCCCACGGGCCGGGCTTCCGTCCTCCGCGCGCACTGAAACCAGCAGCCTCTGCGGTCCATCGGCGACTATCTCGGATTCCACGACGGAGACCCGCCGCGCGGGCACGCCCCCCAGTGTCGCTTTCTTCTGGCGAATCGACGCGAGAGCGCGAAACACGTTTTGCCGGACCTTGGCATCGCCGTCTGAAACCAGCTTACTGAGCGTCTTCAGGAATCTCGGATCGCCGGTCTCCTTGACCACCCACGCCGCCGAACCGCGAAACGCCGCCGAGGAGTGCCGCGCCATCTTCTCCACCAGTCCGATCGCCAGCGTGTCGCCCAGTTTATAGAGCCCCATCACCGCGTTCGCCGCCACGCGGTTATCGGAATCGGCGGTAGCTTCTTGCAGGATTGCCCGTGCTTCTTTCCCCGACTTTTCCCATAACGCTTCCACGGCATTGGCGCGCACCCGCTTATCCTCGTGGCGCAGGCACGTTTCCGCTAATTTCGAGCCCATCCCGGCTCGCCCGGCCAGCAGCACTGCCTTCGACCGGATCCTCGGATTCGCGTGCCGCAGCAATTGCGCCAACAGCGGCAACATGCGGCCCAGCTCCGAAAACGATGGCACCATCTCCAGTAGACGTTCGGCGGTCTTTTCATTGAGTGCGCTTCCCGAACCGCCGCCGGCAATGTGCCGCAACACTCGCGCATCGAAGTTCGCATCCAGTTTCTGGATACGCCTCGCAATCTCCAATGCCTCAGCCGGCGATATCACCGCCGGATCGCATAACTTGTCCAGAAAAGCTGCTTCCGCCGACAACAAAGTCAACAAATAGTTGCACCCGGGCGCCTCCGGAGCCGCCTTGATCAACGCCAGTGCGTGCACCGAAAAGGTGCCGTTCCCGGTCTTTACCATGTCGCGCAGCGCCTTGCCGGCAGCCCAAGGGTTGCTTTCAAAGCTCTCCACTAACTGCTCGATTTGCGCTTCCATTGCTTCTCAAGTCGCTTATCGGCGAGCGTCGGCGGAGTCTTAGGCCAATGCTACCATCGCTATTAAAATGAGCCTGCCACACCATGACTCTACCGAGACCGCGCTGTTTCTCGAGGCAGCATCTCGCGGCGCCGCTTATTTACAAGGGATTCGGGCGCGATCTGTCGCTCCAGCCGCCGCAGCCGTCGCCCGCTTAGCCGAGTTAGGCGGACCGCTCCCGCACCATGGCGCCGATCCAGCCGATGTTCTGCGCCTCTTGGACGACCTCGGCTCCCCGGCTACCACCGCCAACTCCGGTGCTCGGTATTTCGGATTCGTGAATGGCGGCGCTTTCCCGGTCACGCGCGCCGCCAATGTGCTGGCCGCCGCCTGGGACCAGAATGCGTCGTTGCGCATTATGTCGCCCACTGCCGCCATGCTCGAGGACATTGCGCTCGAATGGCTGCTCGATCTGTTGGACCTGCCGCGCGCATGCGGTGGCGCATTCGTCACCGGTGCAACCATGGCGAATCTCTGCGGCCTCGCCGCCGCACGTCACGCCCTGCTCGAACGCGCCGGGTGGGATGTCGAAGCCGACGGACTGTTTGGCGCGCCTCCTCTAACGGTTGTGGTTGGCGAAGAGACGCACGTTTCGGTGCAGAAGGCGCTGAGCCTGCTCGGGCTCGGCCGGAATCGAGTAGTACCCGTGGAAACGGACCAGCAAGGACGCATGCGCGCGGATCGACTGCCTCCGCTCAACGCCTCAACTATCGTTTGTACACAAGCCGGCAACGTCAATACCGGCGCAATCGATCCCTTCGCCGGCATCTGTGGCGCCGCCAACGAAGCAGGTGCGTGGGTCCATGTCGATGGTGCCTTCGGATTGTGGGCCGCGGCATCGGCGGAGCACGCCGGCCTCGTCCAAGGAATGTCCGGCGCACATTCCTGGGCCACCGACGCGCACAAGTGGCTCAACGTCCCTTATGATTGCGGACTGGCGTTCGTCCGCGATGCCGATGCGCTCCGCCGATCCATGGCCATGCACGCCGCCTATCTGGCTTCCGACGCCGGCCGCGATCCGATGCAGTGGACGCCCGAGTCGTCCCGCCGCGCCCGTGGAGTCGAGGTGTGGGCCGCCCTGAAGTACCTGGGCAGAAGCGGGCTCGCGAACCTGATCCGCGAGACGTGCCGGCACGCCCGGCGTTTCGCCGCCGGCCTCCGCGAAGCTGGTTATACCATCTGGAACGACGTCACGTTAAACCAGGTACTGGTGTCATTCCAGAGCGCCGAACACACCCGCGCCGTAGTCGAAGGTGTCCAGCGGGACGGCGCCTGCTGGTGCGGCGGCACAGTCTGGAAAGGACACGCCGCCATGCGCATCAGCGTGTCGTCGTGGGCCACAACCGAAGACGATGTCGAGCAAAGCTTGGCGGCAATTCTCAAGGTAGCCGGCGCAACTCGTCCGAAAAACTAACCACCCCTTTTCAGTTTCCCGTAACGAAAGGAAAATGTACCTATAGTTTCGTTATGGACTTCCTACCGAAACTACCCTTTCGCTCTGCCCAGATTCCCTAGTGGGCTCGAGGGATCTGATCGGTAAGCCGCTTCTGATCTACCACTCCGACCATCAACAAACGTCCTTTGACAGGATTAACGCGCACAAACGTAGTGTTTCTTACAAACCATCCAAATACCCTTGACACCATCGGACTTGGCCCATATACTTTCCCCAGGTATCGCTTACCACCTCAGGGTGGTGAGCCAAACGGGGGCTAATCCTGTGTGTGCGATCAAAGGAGGCAACGTGAACTACCGTACTGTGTTTGCTATTTTTGCGCTTATCCTCTCTGCGGGTTACATTAGTGCCCAATCGAAAACCAGCGGCACTTTGAGCGGGACTGTTACAGATCCTACAGATTCCGCAGTCCCTGGCGCCAAGATCACCGCGACCAACACGGTAATGGGCGCTGTCTTCGAGGCCAGCACCGACGACCGCGGCGGCTATCGCGTTCCTTTGCTGCCACCCGGCACCTACGACATCAAAGTGGAGAAATCCGGATTCGGCGGTCAAGCTCGCAAGGGTGTGGTGATCACCGTAGGCGAAGCCGAGGTTGTGGATTTCAAGCTCGCCGTCGGCATCGCCACCCAGGTGGTGGAGGTTCAGGGTGAGGCGCTGATGATTGAAACCGAGCGCACTCAACAGTCCAACACCCTCGACGAAGTCTCCGTCCGAAACCTGCCCATCAATCGCCGCGACTATTTGAGCTTCTCGCTGCTGGTGCCCGGCGTCACCGATTCCAAGGCTTTGGCCGACTCCAACAGTTTTCGGGTAAAACAAACACCCGATAGCGGGCTCTCGTTCTATGGTTCGAACGGACGAGGGAACAACGTCAGCGTCGACGGCGGCGAGTCTAACGACTCGGGCGGAGGGGTCCGCCCCACCGTGAGCCAGGAAGCTGTGCAAGAGTTCCAGGTGAATCGCACCAATTATTCGGCCGAGCACGGCGAAGCCCGTGGCGGCGTGATCGACATCATCACTAAGAGCGGCACCAACGCCCTGCACGGTTCCGTGTTCGGCTTCTTCCGGCATCAGAGCCTGGACGCGACCGATCCGTTCGCCATCACGCTCTCGCCCGACAATCGCGCTATCCGCGTCAAGCCTGATTCGCAGCGCCAGCAATTCGGAGCAACGCTTGGCGGGCCCCTTGCCAAGGATCGTACCTTCTACTTTGTATCCTACGAGCAGCTTCGCCGGCGCGAGTCCAACGCCGTTCCGGTTCTTACCGATGTCTCGATCTTCCAGCCAACCGCTGCCCAACAGGCCATCATCAACACGCTGCCGTCGACCGCCGCCGCTCAGTTGACCGCCGCGCTCACCAGTCCCCCGAGCACCGTCGAAATGTTCAAGCGCAACAGCGGCATCTTTCCCTTCCAGAGCGATCAGTATCAAGGTTTGGCGCGCATCGATCACCGGATCAACGACAAGAACCAAGTGGACTTCCGCTACAACATCACTAAGCTCTTCGAAACCAACCAGAACATCGGCGCTCTAGTGGGCGTCTCTCGCGGATACGTCAGCGATTACTTCGACAGCACGGTGCTGGCCAACTGGACCCATACTTTTTCACCGACCCTGATCAACGAGGCCCGCGCGCAGTTCAATTATTACGACGCTTTCACCGGCAGTAACGATCCCTTCGGTCCCGCCCTGGAGATCGCCGGATTCGGCTTCTTCAACCGCGACCGGTTCTTGCCCAATGAAACAATCTCGCGCCGCGAAGACTTGAGCGACTCCCTCACCTGGGTGAAAGGCACTCACACGCTGAAGATGGGCGTGGACGTCTTGATACGCGACAACCATGCCGACTCGAAGACATTTTTCAGCGGACGCTTTACCTTCGGCACTCTGCCGGGCGCATTCGTCAGCCCGGCGCTGGCCTCCACTTCCATCAACGCCTTGCAAGCCTTCAACCTGGGCCTGGCGCAGTCCTATCAGCAGGGCTTTGGCGATCCGGTGGTTCGCGCCATCTATCCGCTCTATGCGACATACATACAGGACACGTGGCGAGTCAGCCCCAACTTCACTTTGACCTGGGGCCTGCGCTATGAAATCGACCACCGCAAGTCGCCTCTGCCCACCGATAAGCTCGAGTTTGGCCCGCGGCTTGGCTTTGCCTGGGATCCCTTCCACGACAAGAAGACCAGCATCCGTGGCGGATACGGAATGTTCTATTCCACCGTCGACTATCAAATCGACTACGTGGTGAACGCGCTGAACGAGATTAACGGCTTCCGCCAGATCGCCCAGGTGCTGACCGTGCTGAACGCGGCCAATCCGTCGGCTGCGAATGGTCCAATCAACATCTTCACCACGCTGCGCAACCAGGGCATCATCGGCGTCCCGACTCCGCAGCGGTCCATCCAGGCATCGGATCTCGCGCAGTTCGGCATCAACGTCAGCCAGACCGGCCCGCGTCCCCCGTTGACCGTGCTCTTCAACGCGGACCCCAACTATAAAAACCCGTATGCCCATCAAGCCAGTTTCGGCATCGACCGGGAATTCGCACAAGGGCTGACGGCTTCGGTCAGCTATGTCTACGTCCGCGGCGTCCACCTCACCACATCGCTCGACCATAATTTGTTGCAAGCGCCAACCAACCCGCTGATCGGAATCCCCTATTGGGGCGTCACACCGGACAATCCGTCGGGCGCGAAATATTTCAAGGACCCGCTCTTATTCCAAGGCAACGTCTACGAATCGGGCGCAAATTCCTGGTACAACGGCCTGATACTGGAGATCAACAAGCGGTTCTCTAGAAACGCCACCTTCGCCTTCAACTACACCTTCAGCAAAGCCATGGATGAGACGTTGGATTTCAACAGCGACTTCCAGCCGCCGAATCAACTCTGCCGCTCCTGCGAGAAGGCGCTGTCGTCGTTCGACCAGCGGCACAAAGTAGTGGGCTACGCGGTCCTCGCCTCGCCCCACGCTTCCCGCGACTCGAGCGCAGTCCGCAAGTTCTTTGGCGATTTTCTGTTCACGCCCATCTACCGCTACAACAGCTCGCGTCCGTTCAATATCCTGGCCGGTACCGAGTTGAACGGCGATCGCCACAACACCACGGACCGTCCCTACTTCGCCGGCCGGAATCTCGGGATCGGCCCGCCCTTCTGGAGCTTCGACTCGCGCCTGTCGCGCCGCTTCTCAGTCACCGAGCACAGCAACATAGAGCTGATGGTCGAGGCCTTCAATCTGTTCAATCACCTGAATTACGCCAGCGTGAACAACACCATCTCCTGCGTGCCGGTAGCGATATCGGCGGCCACCGGCGCGGCCAGCGGCGGCCTGCCGGGGACACCAGGCAGTTGCTATATCAACGACATCGTGCAACGCTACGGCGGACTCAGCGGCCAGGGCAGGTACGGGCCGAGTCAACCGTTCGGCTTCACCTCTGCCTTCGATCCGCGCAGAATCCAACTGGGAGCGCGCTTCACCTTCTAAAGATCTGAACAAGCGGGGACACTAGCACCTAACACCTAACACCTAACACCTAACACCTAACACCTAGCACCTAACACCTAACACCTAACACCTAGCACCTAACACCTAACA
>DASQGY010000091.1:0-3542 GCA_035632375.1 Bryobacteraceae bacterium
CGTGTCCAAAGCGTCTAGATGTAGTGGTTCTGTTCCAATTGGACACTATGCACGTCTTCGCGCGTGTTTCATGTTTGTGCGTTGACCGAGAGCGCGATCTTGCGTCTTTCGGAAAAAATGCAGACTGGCTGGGAGAGCTATTCGTACCGTAGAGCTTCGACCGGGTCGAGACGCGCGGCTTTGACCGCGGGCCACACTCGAAAAATCAATCCGATGGAGATGCTGACCGTCAAACCGGCGGCGGCAGCCCACATGGGAACGATCGCATTCCAGTTTGCCGCCCAGCGGATAAGGAACACCAACCCGTTGACGAAGACCAGCGCGATGATGCCGCCCACGCCCGTCAGTGTCATCGCCTCAAGCAGGAACTGCCATGTGATGTCGCTGCGGCGCGCCCCAATCGCCTTGCGCACGCCGATTTCGCGCGTGCGCTCGGTCACGCTCACTAGCATGATATTCATCACGCCCACCCCGCCAATCAGCAGCCCGATGGAACTGAGCACGACCACCGCGACGGCGATCATGCCCACGATGTCGTGGAATTGCTCCATGGCTTGCTGCGCAGTTTGAATCGAAAAATTGTCCTTCTCGCCGTAATGCACATTGCGCCGCCGCCGCAGCACGTCGGTCACTTGGTCCACCGCCTGGTTCAGCAGTTCCGGCGTGAAGGACTGAATGCGGATGCTGTTCTCATAGGCCGCCGGATAAATCTTGCGGAACGTGTAATAGGGGATTAGCACCCGGCGATCCTCGTCGTCTGTACCCATTCCACCCTTGGGTTTTTCCAGGACGCCGACCACCAGAAAGGACGACCCGTCAATCAACAGCTCATTTCCGACGGCGCTGCGCCCGGGAAACAGCACGGGCGCTACGTTCTCGCCCAGCACAACCACTTTCTCGCGATGCAGGTTCTCGGCGTCGCTGAAAAAGCGGCCCTCGCGGGTGTTCGCGTTGGCATAAACCTGTGCGTAATTTGCGAACACGCCGCGGAAATCAATGGCGCTGACGCTGCCGTCGCGCGTGCGCACCTCGTGGCCCTGCTCCCAGTTGGAAATCCACACCGTCGTGTTCTTCACCGCCGGGCAGCCGGCCTGAATCGCTTCACCGTCCTCGAGCGTCAGCGGCTTCCGCAGCCGTTCTTCCTTGGGACGGCGCCCGTTGTGTGGTCCCTGGTCGAACCGCGCGATAAAGGCCGTATCCGTTCCGAATTGTGACATTTGATCGGTGACGCTTCGATCCACGCCGGTCATCAGCGCGCCGACCAGCATGATCACGCTCACTCCCAGGACCACGCCCAGAACCGTAAGCAGGCTGCGCAGTTTATGCGCGCGCAGCGTGTCCATCGCCTGCTTCACGTTCTCAGTGTAGGATTGCGCCACGAGTCCTCATGTTTCCGCGCGCAGCGCTTCGATCGGATCCAGGCGCGCCGCGCGCACCGCCGGGTAAATTCCAAAGAAAAGCCCCACTCCTGTGGAGAGTGAAAGCGCCAGAATCACGGCGCTTGCCGGCGTCCGCAGCGGGAGGGACAACGTGGCCCGCACAATCTGCTCGATGCCCAGCGCCAGGCCGATCCCCACCAGTCCGCCGACCGCCGCCAGGACGGCCGATTCCGTCAAAAACTGCAGAACGATATGTTTCCTTCGCGCGCCCAACGATCTTCGGATTCCGATCTCGCGGGTGCGTTCGGTCACGCTGGCCAGCATGATGTTCATAATCACAATCCCGCCGACCACCAGAAACACGCTGGTCAGCCCGATGGCCATGTGAAACAGCGTGCTTGTAAGCTGTTCCCACAGGCTGGTGATCGAAGCCGAGCCAATGATTCCAAAGTCGTCCTTTGCGGCATAGGGAAGATGATGCCGCGCGCGGAGCAGCAAGCGCGTTTCATCCTCGGATTGCTCGAGGAGTTCCGCGTGCTCAGCTTGCACGAACAGCGTGATAGATTGCCGTGGATTGTGCCATTCCTTGTGAAAGGTCCCGAAAGGAATCAACACAAAGCCGTCCCGCGAATTTCCAAACACGGATCCGATGGCCACGGCAACGCCCACCACCTCGTACGAATACGAACCCGCTCGGATCGTCTTTCCGATGGGGTCCACGTTGGAGAAGAACTTCTTCGCGACGTCGGCGCCAATGAAGCACACCGGTGAGCGGTGCGTGTCGTCCGCCTCGGTCAGAAACCGCCCGGTGGCCAGGCTGATGCTTCGAATCTCCGCGTAATTGGGCGTTACGCCGACAACGTTGACGTCCTCCATCAAATCATTCCCCGAGCGCACGTCGGAACTCGTGTTCTCAATCGCGGCAATCTGCTTTGCCGACCCCATCTCTTCGCGCAACGCCTGAAGGTCTTCCGCGTTCAGCAGCGGCCGCTTCTGCGCCTTTGTCCATTCGTCGAAGCTGGTAATAATTCCGAAGCGGTCCACCACGAAGACATCCGCGCCCAGGTTTGCGATCTTGTCGGCCACGTAGCCGTTCAGCCCGTCCACCAGACTCATCACCGCCACCAGGGTGGTCACCGCGAGGATTACCCCGATCAGTGTCAGCAGGCTGCGCATCTTGTGCGCGCGCAGTGCGTCCAGAGCCAGCCCGAAGGTTTCCGAGAAGGCTACCAGCACCGATCTTGAGCCCTGCTTCACCCTGCACACCCCTCTGCCCCATCCGGGCAGTAATCCCTATCTCTTAGACGAAATCTCCAACCAATCAGTTCCTTCAAACCGAAATATATGTTCGACATACAATCCTCTGTTGTTACGCGGGCCGCTTTCGGATAAGGTACCACCCGGAATCCCAGCGATCCTGGAGGTAACAATATGATTCGCATGCGGTTGGCTGGCGTTTGCCTTGTTCTAGCGGCCCTGTTTCTGAGCATTTCATTGGCGCCGGCCCGCGCCCAGACAACCGCTGCGCCCACTGGTTTTCGCGCCGAGTTTCTCGCCGATTGGGACGATTTCGCCAAGAAAGTGGTGAGCCTGGCGGAAGCCATGCCCGCCGAGAAATTCACCTGGCGGCCTGGCGCGCAG
This sequence comes from Bryobacteraceae bacterium, assembly GCA_035632375.1. Lineage (GTDB taxonomy): Bacteria > Acidobacteriota > Terriglobia > Bryobacterales > Bryobacteraceae > Palsa-89. Next base: position 3,021 of record DASQGY010000091.1, read on the forward strand.
GTTCGCTCCGTCAGCGAGATTTACATGCACATCGCCGGCGGCAACTTCACCATTCCGCGGGCCACAGGCGTGCAGCCTCCTGAAGGTATAGACGTCCGTGGGCTTGACAAAATAACCGACAAAGAGAAGGTGGTCGCTATACTCAGGCAGTCTTGCGAACACGTCCGCGCGGCTATCCTGAAGACCCCTGATTCCGATCTCGACAAGGTAGTGAAGCTGTACGGGCAGGATACCACCGTGCGTGGCGCCTTCTATGTTCTCGGCACGCACCAGCATGAGCATTTCGGCCTGGCGATTGCCTACGCGCGTGCGAACGGCATTGTTCCTCCCTGGACCGCGGCTCGACAGGCTCAGCAACATGACCACGAAGCGCAAAAAGCCAAGCCGTAGGCTTGTTGGATACAATTGTGGGACATCTTACTTTGAGGTGAAAAACATGAAGCACTTTTCCCGATACGCTGTCCTTCTCGCACTCATTCTTGGGTGCGGAGTTTCTGCTCTCGGCCAGGGCAGTACTCCGGC
>DASQGY010000092.1:0-4916 GCA_035632375.1 Bryobacteraceae bacterium
CTTCAGCTGAATGCCGATGGCTTCATTCTGGTGGTCATTCAGATGTCTTGCATGGCTAGCCTCGAACGATTCGATACCCTTCGATAAGGTCTGGGTTCGCTCAGTCAGTGACAGGTCCGGTTGCAAATCTATTTTGAGTATCGTGAGTCGCACATAGACCAGAGCAATGGCGGCGAGGACTGCTAAGAGGGCCATTCCGTAATAGGCGCGTAATGCCATTGGGCGACTCGGAAAAGGAGGTGATTGGATTCTCGATGAGGCTGGGGTGGAAGTAGCAGTGAAATCTCACCACCGGGATGCTTCCACGCGCGGGTCTTCGGCGCTACCCAGGACTGACCCGGTAGCGCTCAGGTAAAGTGACCCACTCCGGGAACGGGGCTGGGAACAGGACCGAGATCGGGGCATCATCCACGCCGAAGGCGTGTTGGGTTTGCTGGTGTGTGGGAGGCAGCGCGATATCATCCACGCCGCAGGCGTGCGGGGTTGCTTTGCCATCATCCGCGCCGAAGGCGCGCCATTATCTGACGTCGCGCGAGCTACCGCGTCGATCCGGAGCGTCCGAGCTTGTGCCGGAGATATTCGAAGTAATCCGGGCTGACGCGCAGTTTCAGGACTTCCTCGATGACTGGCAGAAAATAGGCCAGCGAACGGATCGTGCCCAGCGGCGGCGCATCGGTCGGCCGGATCATGCGGCGCGTTGTCGCAAGCACCAGAGCATTCTCGATCACCTTCACGGACAGGCCACGTTGATAGAGTTGTGCCGCCAGCAACCGGTCCGCACGGCGGACCGTTCCCATCGTGCCCGGCGTCTTCCGGTACGCCTCCAGCACCTGGCGAACGTATTCTTCCTGGCCGAGGCCGTTGTCCATGGGTTCAGCCCTGCAACTCGCGCAACGACGGGCCGTCGATGTGCACGGTGTGGCAGTAATGTCGCAACCGGCTCAACAACGCTTCCACCATGGCCCGGTTGCCCAGAAAGTTCGGCCATTCGTCGTAGCCTAAGTTCGTGGTGATGATGGTAGGATGCTGATGGTAGCGCTCCTCCATCAGCTTGAAGAAGATGTTGGATTGCTCCGGCTTCAGATTCAAGTAACCTAGCTCGTCCACCAGGAGGACGTCCAAGCGCGCCAGGCGTTTGAGCAGCTTCCGCGTGGAACGGTCCGCCAGCGAGGCATACATTTCGTCGAACAGATCCTGGGCCTTGATGAACTGACACCGGTAGCCGTTCTCCAGCGCCTTCAACAGCAGGCCGCAGGCTAATCCCGTCTTCCCCACACCCGTGTTGCCGTGGAACACGATGTTTTCCGCCTTGGCGATGAACTCCAACTCCGCAAACCCACGAATCTGTTTGCGGTTCACGCCCGGCTGGCGGGCAAAAGGAAACGTCTCCAGCGTCCACCGCTCGGGCAAGTTGGCGCGCCGGATGCGCCACTCCAGGGCGGTCTCCTGCCGCGCCTGCCACTGCGCGCGCACCAGGCGCGTCACAAACTCCGTGTAGCTGATGTCGCTCTTGTCGGCGGCGCGCAACTGTTCCTCGTAGATTTCCAGAATGCGCCGCAGTTTGAGATTCTTCAGCAGTTGTTCCAGTTCTTCACTCATCTTCCTGGGGCCCTCCGTCGAGCAAAAAGTATTCGCGAGTCACGCGCCGGAGGATCATGCGCTCCAGCCGGTCCAGGTCGTACAGCCCATACCGGGCGGCTTCCCGCACCGCCCCCAGCAAGGGTTCCCGTGGATACTCGCGCACGAACCGCAGCAGTTGCCGCAGGGCAAGCGTGATGACCTTGCGGCTGCGTTGCTTCAACCCCGCCACGTATTCGGCCAGCTCAGGCGCGGCGGTAAGGATGGCATTCTCTTCCGGGTGCGGATCGGGCCGCGGCGCCCGCTGGCCCCGTGGCGGCCGGTGCTCGGCCAAGGTGATGCGCTGGTGCTCGGCTTCGGCGATACGATGGTGCGTGACCAGGCGGCGGGCGTCCAACTGGATCTCGATCTTGTCCTTGGTCTCGCGCACCTCCACCCGGCGGCCGATCCACTCCACCGGCACGGAGTAGCGGTTAGTGTGCAGCGCCACGTAGCCTTCGATATCCACCAGGCGCTGATGCAGCCGGTAGACTTCCGGAATCCACGCCGGCAGTGGCTTCAGATGCAACCGCTCCACGGCGTACAACTCGCGCGGCACAGCGCGGATATGTTTCTTGTAGGTCGCGTTGACCTTGTCGCACCACTCCCGCGCCCGTTGATTCAGATCCTCCCAACTCGTGAAGGTGCGCCCTGCCAGGAAGTTGTGCTCTACGAAATGGAAGGGCCGTTCTACGCGTCCCGAACGATTCGCATTGCCGATGGCGTGCGCCACAAACTCGAAGCCGAAGCGCTCTCCAAAGGCGGCCATCTCCGGCACCGGCACCATGTCACGACCGCTGCCGCGCAGCACCACCACGTGCGTGTTATCGATCATCACGCGGGCTGGAGCGCCGCCCATATAACGCAGCGCACCGGTAAGAAACACTTTGCAGTCGAAACGCTGGAAGGTCGGATAGCACTGGAAGAACAGCATCCGCGAGTAGCACAGCACGGCCGACGCGGTCTGCACCTTGCGTTTCTTGCCGGCCAGTTCCAGTTCATGCGGAGAGGTGTCGTGCTGCATCTCCGCGCCCGGCGCGAAATCATACTGGCCCGCTGCAACGGGTGGCTGGTACCCAATGCCGTGCCGCCGGCAGAACGCCGTCAGCGCGGGATAGGACAATGCTGCGCCTGCCGCTGCCAGTTCCTCATGGACTCGCACGAGATTCCCCTGGCAGGTGTCGAAGAGCTCCAGGATCTGCTGCCGGTAGGGTTCGGCTTTCTCCGAACGCTGCAACTCCGGCACGGCGGAGGAGTTCGAGCGCAGGACTTTGCGCACTGCCACGCGGGAGATCCCCATAACCCGCGCGATCTCGCGTTTCGCTACTCCCTGCGTGTGCAGCTCCAGTATCGTGGTGCGTTGCGCTTGGCTCAACATGCGGTGCTTGCTCCGGGAGAAGTTTTTCCTCCATGCGCTGGAGTTGTCTTTCAATGCGCTGGATCTGCTGCCGCGCGGCGTCGCGTTGCGAAGGATCGAGTTCGGCTGCACCCGCGCCGGCGAGCCGCCGATGGGCCCGATTCACAATCGCGGCGACCATCTCCAGATCGCGGATCACTTCGGCGCTGGCGCCCGTCGGCGCTTTCTCCTGCCGCTGCGTTTTGAAAAACAGCGCCGGATCGTCCAGAATCCGCTTGCGAATCGCGGACGATCCCCGGCGCCAGGCGGCATACAGTTGCCCAGCTTCGCGTGTATCGCAGTGGTGCTCAGCGAAAACCGTCGCCATCCGCTGGCAATCTTCGAGACTCTGGCGCGCCACTGGCACCAAGAACTTCATGGCTACCTGCGCCGCGATCTGGCCTTCGCGCACTTGCTGCTGGATCGCCTCCGGCAGCAGTTCCGCCAGCGCCAGCCGCCGTGACACCCAACTCACGCTGCGATCGAACCGCCGCGCCAACTCCTCCAGCCCGTAGCCGAAGCGTTGCGCCATCTCGGCTAACAGCCAGCCCACCTCCAGCGCGGTCTCGTGTTCGGAAAGCCGTAGCGAGCGGTCCAACAGCACGGCCGCGGCTTCGCTCATCGGCCATACCACCGCTTCCACGGTGTCCCGCCCCACTTGTTCGAGCGCCGCGATCCGCTTGTAGCCGTCGATGATCACGTAGCGGTCCGTGCAACCCTCGGCGGCCACCACCACAATGGGCACCTGCTGCCCGCTGTCAGCCAGCGAGGCCAACAGCCGGCGCTGGCGCTGCGGGTCGCGCACGCGCAGGTGCTCCCAGCGGCGCTCCAGTTGGTGAAACTCCAGTTGCATCCGGTGCCGTCCGGGATTCAGTATGCGGCGGCCGGGAACTGGTCTTTTCCGACACCGGGGGAAGTCGGCTGGGAAGTCCCGCTGGATCAAGCGGATACGGCCGGATCTGGTCTTTCGCGACACGCACCATTAGTGCGCCCATAACCCCAAGAAAATCAGCGCCTTGCGCGCCGAACTCGTCTTTCGCCACATCCCAGGGAAGTCGCGGCAACGGCGGCGGTAAGCGCAGCGCTTCCGGCGACCGGGCCTGAGCCCTGCGCCGATCCAGTCTCCAGGCGATGGCGTAGTCCGGATTGCGGCGCCGCCAACTGGCTTGCGTCTTCCGCCGCCACGCCATCTGACATTCCGGTTGATGGCACGCTCGTTGGCGGGCGCCTACGCGTGGATCGGGACGGAACCAACGGCGGCAGATTGTGCAGGGTCTCTTGCGGGCCTCGGGCATCGTGAATGACCCACGTCATCACGCTGCGGCTCGGCCTGTTGCGGTAGCGGTTCCGAGGGAAAGGTCCAAACCTATTTCTCAGAGAAATAGGGTCAGCGGGAAAATGCGGCGGGTCGCCAACACTGGGTCATTTTTCGAAAGCACGGGTGGGTCAGTTCTGGCGAGCGCCGAAGGCCCGGCCAAACTGAACCTTTAATCGAACTTTACGCCTCGGTGCTCCAATAGCCCCCGCCGCGCCGCACGATAAAATCGACTGATGGCGAAAAAGCTCTTCGACGAGGACCCCGATTTCGCGTACGGGCATGAGGGCGCGCGAACGACCGCAACGTGCAAAAAGTGCGGCGCTGTCATCGACTCGGGTCAAACCGAAGCCCACAAGAAAACTTGCCCCGGAAAATACCAGCCGAGAAAGAAGTGAGCGCCGGGCGGGAACGACTCTGATTAGAGCCGTTCCCTAACTGAACTCCATACGGTTCAAGATTTCAGCCACTTTTTTGGCATTCGTTGAAATTTGCTCCTGACATTCCGGGCAGGTAATCTCATCGTCACGACAGTATCCGAACACCTGATGGTCTCCGAGCAGGGCATTACCGACGAGATCACATAAT
>DASQGY010000093.1:0-2012 GCA_035632375.1 Bryobacteraceae bacterium
GGCATGCAGCTGCTGGCCTGGCTGCGGACTCACCACAAGGATTTTCCCGTCATCATGGTCACGGCGATGCACGACGTTTCCACGGCGCTCGAAGCCATCCGCCGCGGCGCCTACGATTACATCCTTAAACCATTCGAGAAAGACCGGCTCTTTACGAGCGTCCGCCGGGCGCTGGAGCACCGCCGCCTGGTCGAAGAGAACCGCAACTACCAGCGCAACCTCGAAAAGCTGGTCGAACAGCGGACGGCACAACTGCAGCACGCTCTGAACCAGCTTGAGCGGTCCTATGACGAAACCCTCGAGGCTCTGGGCGGCGCGCTGGACCTGAAGGACGCCGAGACCGAGGGCCATTGCAAGCGCGTCACCGCCTTCACCATCGCCATTGCGAAGGCCATGAAGGTCGACTCCGCGCTCCTGCCGCACATTTCGCGGGCCGCCTTCCTGCATGACATCGGAAAAATGGCCATTCCCGACCGCATTCTGCGAAAGCCGGGGCCGCTCACCGACGAGGAAAAGACGGTGATGCGCACTCATTGTGAGATCGGCTACAACATGCTGGTGCGCATCCCATTTTTGCGCGAAGCGGCTGAAATTGTGCTGGCGCACCAGGAATATTACGACGGCACCGGGTATCCTCGTGGTCTCGCCGGTGAGGGCATTCCCCTGGGAGCGCGCATTTTCGCCATCGCCGACGCACTCGACGCGATGATTTCCGACAGGCCCTATCGAAGTGCTCTATCGATCGAGCATGCCCGCGCGGAAATCAAGCGCTGCAGTGGGACCCAATTCGACCCGAAGGCCGTTGAGGTGTTCCTTTCCATACCCGAGTCGCTCTGGATGGAACTCCACGGAAGTGTCGAAACGCCCTTCCGCCTGGCGCTGCAAGACTGAATCCTTCTTCCTTCCGCAAGCATCCCTTGGGCGGGTAGGGATAGCTAGGTACATCGTATCCCCCTGAGTCATTGAGGTAATAATCCAGGAACACGGGTGGAAGCAAGCAGAGTTGGAGGGGTGAGCGCGGAGCGAGTCGCTCGATGATTTGCCACGGGGTTTGAAATTCCTTGTGTGAGTTGGGCCGCGCAAGATTGAAATAGTGCTGATAGGTCTGCGCTTTGGCAAGGAATTGGCCGCGGCTGGCGAAGGTTTCCAGATCGAAGAACTCATCTTCGACGAGTCGATGCACCGTTTCGACATCGCTCTGATAGGTGTGGGCTGCCGGGGGAATGCGCAAGTGCTGGCTGTCGCCCAGAGCGGCGGGGAAACCCGTGCGATGGCCTTGCGGATCGTGGCCGCCGATGAATTCGCTGCCGTTGTCGGTTTGCCAGGCCAGATCGCGCAGGTTCACGCCCCAACGATCCAGGTGCCGCTGAATGCGAGCGGCGAAGACGGCGCTGGCCGCCGCCGAGCGTTTCTGGGCGAAGGCCCAGAACAGCAGACCGCTGCGCACTTCCCGCGCCGTGTATTCGACCCGGGGCAGACGCAGGCTCTGGGCCTGGGGCCAGAACTGCGGAATATCGCACAAATCCTTGGTATCGGCGGAGATTTGTTGGAACAGGCGCCAGGTGGCTTTCACTGTGGCCAGGTCCTGCTTGCGCTGATACTTTTTCCTGCGCTTGGCAAGCAAGCCGTGTTCGCGCCAGATGCGCTGGATGGCCATATGCGAAACGGGGAGATCGAACTCTCGTTTCAGACGGGCCGCTCCAAAGGTGGGCAGCCGGCGGCGCAGTGCCAAGACCTGTTGCTCGATCTCGGGAGAGGTCTTGTGAGGGCAATGGCGATGAGCGCGGCTGTGTTCTCGCAGCCCGGAAGGCCCGTGCTGTTGAAAGCGACGCAGCCATTTCCGTACCGTTGGCACCGTGGTGGCAAAGGCTCGGGCGGCGGGTTTGATCCCGTATTGGCGCGCGTGCGGCACTAATCGCAAGCGATGGTTATAAGCGTCAGTCATCTCACGGACCAGGGCGAAATAGGGGGCGGCGGCCATGCGCCGATTTTATCTGGGGCGGGGGGGGGGG
>DASQGY010000094.1:0-19338 GCA_035632375.1 Bryobacteraceae bacterium
CTGTTGTTCGCGGCCGACGGCATGTGCGCAGTAGTGACGATTGGCAGAATGCGGCTGGCGGCGGCCAGTGCGGGCTCCACTTCCACTTTGGCGTCCGGGTCATAGAGCTTCCGGCCCCAGACGCGATAAGTATCGAGATACTTCCCCCAATCCCAGCGCGGGCGTAGCGAAGCGTCGGCGTAAGCGCAGCGCCCGCTCGGCCCGGAGGATGCCTGGCCCGATCCACGCCGCCCCTTGAAGGACAGCGGCTCCATGATTTCGACGCCGCTCGACCTGCAGAATTGGAATGCTCGCGCGTAGCCGGCGGCGAAAATCGGATCGGCCCACAACAGAAGCCGTTGCGTGCCCGGCCAGATGCGCCAGAGGATGTCGAAGCGGCGATCTTCGCGCAGCAGGTCGGCGTAGCCATAGCGCGTAAAGCTGCGGGAGCCGGCGCTCATCGCCATCAGGCCGCTGTCGCGATGATTGGCCTTGGGTACTTCCTGGTCGCGAATGTCCGCCTGGTGGTACGGCATGCCCATGTGCTCTGCCCAGAATTTCGGCGATACCTTGACCGGCATGCCCGTGGCCAGCGCAAGGTCGATCATCCCCTGATCGATGCCCTTGGCGTGCATGTCGATCTCCACCTTGCGGCCGCAGCGCTTCACGCCGTCGAACACCGCGCTCCAGAAAGGGTAGCTGCCCTCCGCAACGCCGCTTTCGCCGTGGATTCGGAAGGTGACGCCGGTGATGGCGGGACAGGCGCGGAGAAGAGCGGCCAGCGCGTCGCGGCAATACGGGCCGTGATTCTCGGCATCGAGCCCCTCGATGGTGTAGTTGGGATGCGGGCTGTTCTCCCACACGTAGCCATGCATCCAGAGACCTAACTGGAATTGGAGACCATGTCTGGCCGTGTGCTCGCTGATGAAGCGCAGAGTTTCCAGATTGCGGTCGCGCTCGGCGTCCGGAAGGTTCACGGCGCGGACTTTGTAGCCCGGAACATCCAGGAAGAATGGGTACGCGAAGAGAAAATAGGCGTCGGTGACCGCGCGCGCAGGAAATCGTAGCCGATGCCGAAGCTGAGGTTGAACCGATTGAACCTGTTTTCTGCGAGCATGGCGAGGTAATGCGGCCACATCGCGCGATCGTAAAACCAGGGCTTGTCTTCGGGCTCGCTGGTGAAAAGGCGCTGCACGCTGCGGACCGCGTTGGCGGGCCGTGTCGCGGTGGATTGCGGCAAGGCCGGTAAGCCGGCCAGGGCGGCGGCGGTTGCGAGAAAGTCGCGGCGCTTCACAAACGGATTGTATCCTTTATTGAGAACAAGTCGCCCCGAAGGCGTATAACTGAAACAGGAGAGCCTCGGAACCGTGAACCGAAGAGATTTCATCAAGGCTGCGGCGGCGCTCGGGACGGCGATCTCAATGCCGGGTTCGGAAACCAGCATGTACGTCTCGTTGAACGGCTCGTTGACCGGCGGCAAGTTGGGCTGGCCGGAGTTCGCGAGCCTGGCCGCCACCACGGGATTCGGCGGCGTGGACGTGAACCTGTCCGCAGCCATGAAGCAAGGCGTGGACGCCACGCGCGCGCTCTTCGCTGAACTCAAGATCAAGCCGTCGAACGTAAACCTTCCAGTGACCTTCGGCCGCGATGAGGAAGCTTTTCAAACCAGCCTCAAGCAACTCCCCGATGCCGCATCGTTCTGCGCCGCCATTCAGTGCCCTGCCATGCTTGCTGTTCTTCCTCCAGCCAGCCAAACTCCGAAGACGGAATTCCGCAAGATCGTCAAAGAACGTTTGAGCGCAATCGGCGAAATCCTTTCTCGTACCAAACTCCGGCTGGGCTTGGAATTCCTCGGCCCCTTGCATTTCCGGACCGCGCTGCCGCACGAATTCATCTGGCGCATGGACGAGACTCTGGAGTTTGCCAAGGAGTGCGGTCCCAGCGTCGGGCTGCTGCTCGACGTATGGCACTGGCACCACGCGGGCGCGACCACGGCCGACATCCTCAAGGCCGGAACCGCGCGCATTGTTCACGTGCATTTGTCCGACTGCCCGAAAATGCCCGCCGATCAAGTGCGCGACAACCAGCGCGTGTTACCAGGAGAAGGCGTCATCGATCTGGTTGGATTCTTCCGCGCCCTCAAGACCATCGGCTACCGCGACGGCGTCAGCCCCGAGCCCATCGGCCGGATCCCGAAGGATATGTCCGCCGAGGAAGGCGCGCGCCTCGGCTTGGACACCGCCCTAACTGTGATGCGAAAAGCCGGCGTTGCGTGAGCAGGCAAGCAACAAGGGCTCCTGACCGAACATTCCAGACACAGGTGTGTGCGAACAGTAACCGGTCAACGTCTTTGTAGAGGAGACTCAACTGAAAAAAACTTGTCAGCAAGTGGTGGCACATGCTTTAGACGTTGCTGAAAAAGTCCTCCGAATCGATGGCCGCCGATGAACGCAGATAAACGCAGATCGAAAACAAATGATTTATCGCCGTTCATCGGCGTTCATCTGCGGCCAAAGTTGTTTTTCAGCATTGTCTTTAGCTTGTGCGCACCGGCCTTAGCTGGTGGAGTGTCGAACTCGTATCGACGCTTGGGAGTATGGAACATACATACCTACGGCTTCGAAATTCCTCGCTCCACCAGCCACTCTTTCAGCCTCTCCGGCCAACCCATCACCGGCCCAGGCTTCTTGGTGGCATGCAGTGCGAAACCATGCCCACCGTACGAATAGATATGCATCTCCGCCGGGATGTGGTTCGCCTCCAACTCAAGATAGAACTTGACCGTCGGCTCCACGTGCGACCGGTCGTCATCCGCGCACACCATAAAAACCGGCGGCGCATCTTTCGGAATCGGAAAAATCGGCGTCGCCTCGGGATGATTGGCCCCTGGCCGGTACCACGGATAGATCAGCACGTTGAAATCGGGACGCGAGCTGAACCGCTCCACCGGGTCCGCGGCGTCTGGCTTCCCCGCATCGAACTTCGTGCCGATCATCCCAGCCACCTCGCCACCAGCGGAAAAGCCGATGAATCCGACACGCGCCGCGTCAACGTTCCATTCCTCAGCGTGGCTTCGCACCAGCCGCATCGCCCGCGCCGCGTCCGCGTAAACCTGTTCAGCGAGCGTGTACGTCGACCCCGGCGCTTTGGCCAGCCGGTACTTCAACACGAATGCCGCGATTCCATTCGAGTTCAACCAGTCCGCGATCTCCCAGCCTTCCTTCTCAATCACCAACTGCGTGTGCCCGCCACCCGGCGCAACCACCATCGCCACTCCGGTGGCCTTCTCCTTCGGCGGAAGAAAAACGTAAATGGATGGATAGTGCGTAACCGTGAAATTGCTGGGCAACCCTTCGTACTTCGGATTCGTGGACGGCTTGGATACTTCGGAAGCCGTGACGTCTTCCGATCCCGGCGCACCGCCCGGCCACAATTTGATTTCCTGCCCGCGTTCCACCCCAAGCGCCAATGCAGCGGCGAACAGAAAACTCCAAATCATTTTCAGCATCATTGTTTCGCCCAGTATTCCGGATGACCCACGTACGTCTCATTCTCCAGATTCGCCAGGATCACCCGCCGCACTTCCAAGATGTCCACCTCGCCTTCCTTCTGGTACAGCACCTTGCCCCCCGGCGCGATCACCATCGTAAACGGCACTCCCGATTCCCAATGGGCATCGAACGCCGCTTGTAATGCGTAAGTGTCGGCAGTGGCGAACTGCAGGTTGCGGCTGGTAGCGTGCTGCGCCTCCAACGTCTTCATCACACCGGCCTTTTCATCGGGCATGTTGGTGGACACAGTGACCAGATCGAAGTCGCGCCGCCGGAACATACGATAAGTGGTCTCTATCCCGGGAAATTCCTGAAGGCAGGGCCCGCACCAGGTGGCCCAGAAGTTCACCAGCAACACCTTGCCCGTTGCGTTCGCGCGCAATTTCTTAAGATCTTCCGCGCCCGCCGATTCCAGCCGCACCGGTTGCGCCTCTATCTTCTTCATCTCCGCCAACTGGCTGTCGATTTTCGATTTCCATTTGGTGGAACAACCGAAGGCTGGCGTGTGCGCCACGGTCACCGGCTTCCCGGCCAGCAGCGCTTCGATCGCATTTCGCGCATCCTGAGTCTTCACCAGAGAGGCGCGCTGGCTGTCGTCGACACGCCCTTCATATCGCAGCTTGCGATCGCGATCGAAAATGAAAACGTGCGGCGTCGCCTTAGGCCCGTAAGCGCGCGAAACGGACTGCGTCTCGCCATCGTACAGGTACGGAAAATTGAAGTGCCGGTATTCGGCCCGTACCTTCATCTCCTCCAAACTGTCGCTCACGTCGGTATAACCAAGCTCAGACAGCAGGATCGCCTGCGCATCGTTCGGCTCGATAGCCACGAACGCGACGTCCTTGTTCTGGTAATCGTCCACCAGCTTCTTGATTCGTGTCTCGTAGAGTTGCGCCGTGGGGCAATGATTGCAGCTGAAGATCACCGCCAGTATCCGGCTCGCATCATAGTCGGCGAGCTTATGGATCTTGCCGTCGATTCCAGGCAGCGCGAAATCCGGCGCCGCAGAACCGATAGCGAGCGTAGGATGGTCGTCAGCGGCTAACAATGCCGAGGCAGCAACCAGCAAAACTGCCACAGGCCCGCAACACAATTTCATTTCCTGCTACTTCTTGTCTTTCGCCGCCGCTTGCTCAGCCTCCTGCTTGCGTGCGCCCCTCAGCACATCGCCCAGCGCGTAATTGCCCTCGTGGCAGGCATATTCCAACATCGGCTGATTGGTCGCCGGCCAAGTCATTTCGCCGGTCCACGGCTGGTCCCAAGTTTCCGGATCTTCCACCGTGAAGCGATACAAAAGCGTCTTGTCGTCGATGCGCGTCAAGCGCTCCACCACGTGGAGGTTCTCGGTGGATCCGCGAAACCGGGTCTTGTTCGTGAAATTGGTAGTGTCGATCACCAGCGTGTCGCCTTCCCAATGGCCCACCGAATCGCCCATCCAGCGGCGGATGTTCTGGGGAAGATGCTGCGCGTTCATCCGCACAATGCGTGCGTCGTGAATCATCTCGGTGAGGATCATGATCGAGTCGGGAGTTTGCACGATTCGATGCATATCGTTGTAGAAATAGTCCGGCAACGCCGGCGGGCCGGAAGTGGAACCGAACCCGAGCAGGCAGCGCTCGCTAAGCGGCCGGTCTTCCGGATTATCGTATTCTCCGCGGCGCGACACCGCCCTGATATCCTGGCTCTCGCCAGTGTCCGACGTCGGCACCCCGCGTGCTCCCGCCCCCCGCTTCTTCGCGGCGGCGTTGAACGGTGGCACACGGCCGTTCGGCGGATCGATGATGATGGATGTTCGAATCTGCCCGTCCACCATGGTGTACGCCGTGCCCTGGTTCAGCCACAGGCGATCGTAGCCGCCGACCGCGCCGCCGCCACCCTTTTCCAATATTTCGAAAAACGATTTCCCCCGGCTGGTATCGCCGCCCACCGGCAGCGGAGCGCGATTGGGATCCAACTTCCCGCCATCCGCGGTCCGGCGAGCCAGTTCCGCTTTCTGGATCTGGTCCGCCTGTTCCTTGGACAGCACCGGCGGATCGTTGGGCATCCGCTCCATCGGGGTCATGGTGGCCAGATCGTAGGTGCCCTGCAAATCCGGGTGTCCATCCGGCATGCGCCGGATACCGGACTTGGCCGCAGCCTTCGTCGTCTGGGCGATCGCGGGCACAGCCAGTGAGATCAACGCCAGCGCCAGTCCGGCGGCAGCGATCTTCGGTGAGATGAATGGAATCCGCATGTTCAAACCTTCCTCCATATTACTTGGGAAGCGGTTGCTTCCGGTACGGGCCATACAGTAGTTCCTCGACAAACTCCACGCACTTGAAATCCAGAATCTGAACGTTCTTTTCCTGACGCCGATACAGCGGCATGCTGATTTTCCAGGGGCGTGTGAATACATCCGGATCTTCGATCGTCGCCTCGTACGAGATTACATCCGGACTGATGCGCGTGTACCGCTCCACCACGTGCAGCTTGTCGCTATGAAAATTTCCGGCGCGGTCGAACCAAGTCTTATCGACCATATCGGTGACACTGATCACCAGGGTCTCGCCCTCCCAGTGCCCGACCGACCATCCCATCCACGAATCGGCCGGAGCGGGCCCGGGGTCCTTCATATAGATATTTCGCGTGGCGCCGTCGTACTCATAAACGAACGAGATGGCGCTCGCGCTCTGCACGATCTGGAACGGATAGGGCATGTAGGTCGCCCGCGGTACGCCGGGCAGATAGCACTTGATCTCCGGATCCCTGTTGATCCAGTCTTCCTGGTTTTGTTTCTTGATCGCCAGCGCTTCGGGTTTATAGGGGATCTCGCCGCCCTCCACCACGCCTACGCTCGGCGGCACTGCCCCCACCGCGCCGAGCGCCAGCACCGCGGGAGCAGGCACCGGACCACGTGGACCGGGCCGAAGCGCCATCGCCGGACGCGCCGCGTGACCTTCCAGATCGTAATTGGCTTCGCTCAACGCCTGCCAGATTCCATTCAGGTCGGGTTTGCCATCGGAAGTCCGCGGGGCGCGATACGCTTGCGCGGCGAGCGGCACGGCGCCGATCACCATCATGGCCGCCAAGGCGGATCTTGTTCTGAGTCTGCGGAGGACGTTGTCCATTCAATCTATCCTATTTCAAAATCGCCTCGCGGTGCGCGGCGGGGTGAACTCGCCGTACACGCACGCAATCCACGCCGCAACGCCTCAGCGTGGATGAGTGCATCGGCATCGGATTGTTGCCGAAGGCCCGCTGGCGCCAGGCATGGAAGCTGGATCGCCGCAGTGCCTCTATCGCTCGAATTGTCCAGGAGGCCGGCGCCGCTATGGGACTGCGGCGGCCGCCATCGCGGAGAGCGCCCGGTAGTAGCCGCCTCCAGGAGAAATCGTGTGCGCGGCAACGAATGAGGAGAAGTCCCGTTCCCAAGTGTCTTCCCCGAATTCCTTCACTACGTCCCAGATCTGAGCGCCGAGTTGTTCGTTCGAAATGATGGTGTGCTTGTCCATCTCGATGAACAGCTCGCTGCCCACCGGCACATAGTTCCATCCATCCGCGCGATGGAAGAGATCTACCAGGTCTTTCCCGGCCTTAGGGATTAGCGATAGGACGCCATCGGCCGGCGCGATGAACAAGGCCTCCGGCGGCAACAGCGGAACTACGTCATCGTAATTCTCATAGCGCACCTGATTGTTAATTACCCCTTCATAACCGGTCCGGAACGCGGGGTCTCCCGGCTTCGGTGAGGCGAAGGTCACCACTTGCGAAATCGGGAGGTGGTATGTCTGGCTCAGGATGTACGCGCCAATTGAAGCCAATGCACCGCCGAGGCTGTGCCCGGTCACCAGAATTTTCTTGGCCGGTCCCGGATTCAGGTTCTGCACCGCGGCAGCCACGCCGGCAATGATGGACATCGTCGCATCGTAGAATCCGCTGTGAACTTGGCCTGGGACATTCGGCGCGGACTTCGGCACCTCGAAAAAATCTTCCAGCCAGTTCACCAGGCTCTCCGGGTCCTTGAGTGATGGAGGCAGCGTTCCACGAAATGCCACGATGATTCCGTCGGCGTTTTCTCCTACCAGGCAGGCGTTAATGGATTCAAAGCCCCCGCAGACAGGCTTCGGCGCGCTGGTGTAGGCCACTCTGGGGCTGAAGACGAGATCCGGCGTGTAAGCACATCCGCCAGGCGCGATATCGTACGCGGAGCCAGCCGCGCACAGCAACCGGAAATTCAGGCTCGTGGAAACGGTAGGGTTCATACACACACTCCCTTCGGGACATTTGTTCAATAAACGGACGCGATAAGCCTACCATATTTGCGCTTCTAGTTCCAGCCATATTTGGGGAACAACTCTGCCTGGTAGCCTATGGTGGCCTCAATCGCGACAATGCGTTGGAATAAAGATGAAACTGGAGACCAGCGTAGCGTCTGGCAATAAGTAGGCACTATGGAATCAGTCCATTCGCCAACGTCTCGCCAATGTAATCGATCAGGCCACCGGGCCGGCAGGCAATCCAAGAAGTGATGCCGCGATGAAGGAGGCAACCTCCGGGCGCCCCGATACGAGGCACCTCCCTGCCCCGTTGCGGCCTTCATTTAGGAGCAGTATGCGACTGGCTCCAGACAGCGGTGTCATATCATCGCAACCTACCGAGGAAAGCGTTCATTTCGCGCAGTACATCCGCCTCGTTCGACAGGAAGACGCCATGATTTGCATGCGCCAATCGAACTACCCGCGCCGTGGGCACTCCGCTTTCGAATGCTTTCGCTTGTGCCCCGGTGGCGGCCTCGTCAGCGGCCTCGAACGCCGCACGCGCAGCGGCGTCGAAGCCCGGCACCGGTCCGAAATCGTGCGGCACAGCGTAAATAGCAAGAATAGGGACGGGAATGTTTGTGTACTTCTGTTCGCCCATCTGTATTGCATGAGCTGCTTCTGACGCCGGGCTCGACGCCTGGGCGGAGGCCAATGCCGCAGGCATCGCTTGCAGTAGTTTTTGCCGCTCCCGCAAGTCCCTCTCAAATCCGGGGAGCGTCGTTTCCAGCAACTCATGGATCAACGCCTTAGGGTCCTGCGGCCGCTTACCAGGTTGCAATTGCTCCAGTTTCTTTTGCAGATCCACTAGGTCGATGTCCAGATCGCCCCCCGCGCCATGATAGTATGCGTACGAATAAGCGGCATCAAGGTAGATCAGCCCCGCGACCCTTTCAGGATGGCGCGATCCCACGGAACTCAGCTCTTCGCCGGCGATGGAATGCCCCACCAGCACCGGCCGGTTGAGTTGGAGTGAATCGAGGACCGCCAGCACGTCGTCCCCGAGCCGATCGGCCGAGTATCCCGTGGCGGGTGCGCTGGACACCCCGAACCCGCGCCGCGTGATCCCATAAACATGGTGGTTGGCGGTCAACTTTGGCGCGAGCTTATCAAAGATGTGTGCCGTGCTCCCCAGGCCTGCCAACAGAACCAGCGGTCTTCCGGAGCCACCCCAATCCAGCACCTCCAGCCTGACGTCTTTGTCCACCGTTACAAACTGCACCGTGTGCGGCGATGGGTCTTTCCAGGCGTTTTCCGGCGTGGCGCGCTGGAATTCAAGTGGCAGGGGTCGGCCTTGCGTCCACGTGCCCTGAATGGAAGCCCCGTCCGCGCTGACCTTGCCTTCGTAAGTAATTCGCGCTGCGTCGATGGTGAATTTCAGGTTTGAACCCTGCAAGGTAACGGAATTGGCGGGCATGCCGGCTCCACGGTCGGGGCTCTGGTCGATGCTGTGTAGCGTGCCATTCCAACCGCCATTGGCCCCCTTCTCGATTTTCACGACCAAGCGGATTTCTTGGGAACCGGCCTTGAGCGTTCCTTGCCAGTCGCCTCCGATGTCCTGCGCGTACAGGGCGCTCCCCAACATCGTTGCCAGCGCCCCGATCCATAATGTCATTCTCATCTGCGATCTCCTCTTAAAGCGAATTTCATGTAGCCTCTTTTTCGGTGTGGTTTTCCCAGATGAAAACCTCTTCCACGTTCTTTTCAAACGCCCGCGCTATCTTAAACGCCAGAGGGAGCGCCGGTTCATACTTGCCGTTTTCTATGGCGACAATGGCCTGCCGTGAAACACCGGTCACGCTCGCCAACTGCGCCTGGGTCCAATCCTTTTCAGCTCGCAGCACCCGCATACGGTTTTTCATCTGTAGTGCTTCCGGGCGATGAAAACGCCGATGGCGTAGAAGAGCAGCATGAAGGTCCAGACCCGTCCCAGGTCGAGTGGACCCACTGCCTGAGCCTTCTGCAGATAGCCATAAACGAAGACGGCCACGCCTGTCGACAAAAAGGCCACCGTGACGGCTTCGAAATGGACCCGCTTCTGGAATTCGTCGAGCTGTCGAATTGCTCGCAGAATCAATGCGATGACGGCAATTTTCCCGGGCACTGGCGACAGCGCGACGGCGATTCGCGCAGCGCTTCCGAGTTCGAAGTGACGGAGTGCCCAAATCGCCCCGATATCGATAACCACCGACGATAGAAGCGTAAGGAGTAATACTTTGGCGGTCCTCGGGTTGACGCCAGAGCACGCTATACGATCAGTGAGGTATTTCATCAATGACTAAATGTACTCTATAGAATACTTTTTGTCAAGTAATGTGTCATAACCGTAACCAAAGTTCGGATCATTGGTGTTCTGACTGATCACCGGCTTTGGGGGAGGGCGGAAAGCAGACAGCCGGATTCCTGTATAGTCTCGAAGCCGACGGCACCCTCTACGCCGTCGCTACCGCGCGAGTAGGTTTCATTAGCGTACAATTTTCCTGGCCCTATCGTTGCGCACCTGTCGCTTCGGGCTCAACACAATTGGGTGCCTAACGCGGCCCGCGATGTGCACGTCCGCTGGGGATGGCGGCGATCCGTTTCATAGGCTCCTTAGTGGTATATCCGAACTCTCGACCTCAACATGTCCAAGCCCATTCTGACGCAAGAACATCCTGAGGGAACGCTCACCAAATTCTTTGTGCAAAGTCGGACCCTGTACGATGCGGGTGAAATATTTTCCCTCTAACGAAATCTTGCTGTACGGCACGATGGCTCCGTGAATGGGACGAAAGCACATGTCAGGGTCAGGTTCAGCTTTCGTCCGCAATATCCGCCACTCATCCTCATCGCAAAACTTAGGGTTCTTAATCGGTGCCATCAGGGCGATGAGTGCGTACGCCATCTCAGCCCAGAGATCCTGCTTTGGCTCGTATTTGGTGACCTCAAGGAGATCCGAAGCTTGCTGCGAAAATGCTTTGAGCTTCGCTCTCTGCAAACTCTCTGAATACATGATCGGCACGAGCAAAGACTTATCCGACAATGCGTTCTCTTGAAGCATCTCCCGATTGAAACCAATCGCGAATCCATAGCCCTGTCCTTATCTGAAGAAAAGCAGCAAACGTGCGTGTACCAACGTTTATAAGCCGACAATATGCTGCCATCACGAAATCTAGTCGCAATTGGTTGCATCGGATCGCAGTGGTCAAGGGCGCTGCACACCATCTGGATCGCGTAGTCAACTTCGGAAGCGTCGTTTAGCGAGAAGATGTCGGACGCCCACAAGCATTTCTCGGTCACGATTCCATGCAACCCAGTTGCGTTGCAATAGTGAAATAGCTCTCTAGGTGCAGTCCCCTCAAAAACCCAATAAATACCGCAGAGATCCTTTAGTTTGCGCTTGAATTCTTCGAGTCCCCCGAGTTCCTGGTCGCTTGCCACTAACTTCGTCCTCCTCTTCCTCCAACGAGCGTCCGCCGCTACTTAGCCAGCTCGCTCCGCTGTGTCGCCGTGAGCATTACGATACGCGCTTTGCCGCCAATTCGCCCGCCCTTTTTCCCGAGCTTGGACAGGAAGGCGAAATCTTCACCGAGAGGGCCATACCATCCTCTTCGCCCCTTCGGTAACCACCCCAATCAAGATTTGCTTGAAGCCCTCGGCAGCGAGCGGACCAACTTTGTCAAGCAAGCCCTTCATTCGGAGCGCTGCCAGTGGCGTTCGTGGCGTCTGTCGCACCAAATTCTCGATCAGGTCCGGCAACTCGGTCCTATCCATCGCCTCCATTTCGGTCCGAGCCGCAAGCTCCTTCACAGCTTCAATTGCGCTCACCGTCCAAGGCAAGGCTGAGCCACAATCGGGACAATACGCCGGCCTACTATAGTCCGGGCTCATCGCGTATCTATCGATTCCTCGAATAGGCTGTCCGCATTTCGGGCAAGTCCTCAGAGTCTTGCTGCCACATATCGAGCAAAATGCCTGTTCGAGGCCGGGGTAGTTGTCGATCCATGCATTCACGACGTGACCGTTTTCACAGATTTGCGCATTGTAGTAGACGGACTTACCTGTCACTTTCACACCTCCACGGACACACAGACGTTCTCAGTATTTCGCTTCCGGGTACGTGAATGCAAACCGTTCGTTGCGACTAGCCGAGCTTTCTCTACATTCACCAGAATCCGGTCGGCCAAGTTGGTGTAAACTGGCGAGATGCAGAAAGTGGAAATACAAAGTCAGAGAAATTGGCAGCGCCGTGCTCAAACTAACGGCCAATGACAGGGAGAGGAGGGATCGCAACTCGTGTGCGCGGTCTCGATTGAGCCAGACCTCTATCAATGCTTTTCAAACGCCCTAAACTGTAACCTCTCTCGGCAACGGGATCATCCTGTAGCCCCAAGGAACTTGTTCTCCTAAACTCTATACTTCTCGGTGTACTCCACGAAAGCCACCGTGTCCAGGCTGGTGATGGACGTACCGGGCTCACTGCACGCGCATACCATTGAGAAACATGGAGCTGGCGGAGGGAGTTGAACCCCCGACCCTCTGATTACAAATCAGATGCTCTACCAACTGAGCTACGCCAGCTTACCCGCCCCACGGCCCGGATCTGGAGCGGGAGACGGGAATCGAACCCGCAACCAACAGCTTGGAAGATTCACGGTAGTTTGAAAATAAACAACATATGCGCCCAAGGCGCTGAATCCTGGCCATCCAAACCACTGAGTTTTCAACCTCGCTCGGAACCACTCCGCTTAATAGAGTAAACGGAGTAACGGCCGGAACGCAAACCGGCTCGCTCTCGGAGACCTCAAGCTACAGCCCATAAACACGAAAAGCGCCGTTCGCAGCGGCGCTTCGTGAGATATCGAAAGGTACGAACTTGACTACCAATTCAAGTCTACACCGACGTGTACCCGAAGACAATAGGAAAGTCCAGGGGGCTGACGTCCGCGGCGGGTCTCCATTATCCACGTCGGAAATCCCCATCCCGATTCGCACGCCTGGCATCGTGCCTGAACTGAAAGCCTACGTTGTCGGCCAGCCGTTCAATCCATGGCGCAAGACGTGCGGTTTCTATCCACCGGACCGCGTCGGCCGTGAGACCTCGCTCACGGACGGACCGAAGCGGCTCTATGAGCGGCTCGTGCGCTACGCAGGACAGGATGGCGACTCCTATCCGAAGCACGAACGACTTGCCGCCGATCTCGGTAAGAGCAAACGTCAAGTCCGTTACGACCTCGAAAAACTCCGTGTCATGGGCCTGATCGCGTGGGAGCCTCGTGGTGGTAGGGGGTCCGTAAACACGTACACCTTTCTCTGGCATCCCCTCATTGAGCGACAGTTCATTGCGGGTCTCCCAGAGTCGGAGCGGCATATGAGTGGCAGCCCATTGCCGGCAGCTCCGGCTACCCTGTCGTCAGATTGCCTCTCGCGACCGGCAAGGTACGACGATTCGAGTGGCAATCCGTTGCCGCCGAATTCAGTACAAGAAATTAATACAGGGGAAGATCGTCATCATCGTCAGCAGTATCGTGGGGAAGAAACAGTCGAGACTCCGACCGCGGAGAGGAACGATGAAGAGAGCCGCCTTCCTCCCAAGGGCTCAAACCCCAACCCTGACCACGGCGCGTTGAATGTCGAACCAGTCGGACTCAAACAGCAATTGCCGACCGAGCAGGACCTAACGCTGTTGGGTGAATATATGCGCCGGCACCTCCCGCACGGGTACCACCGACCCTGGAACGACAAGAGCAGGAGCTTGCAGTTCTATCCTCCTCCACCACCGCCCCCAAGATTTCATGTGCTCCGCTGTCTCAAGGCCGCCCGTGGATGGAGTGTGCCTCAACTCCTAGCCCGCCTCGAACAGAACAAGACAATAAAGCGAGGCGAGCCGGAGACCTACTCTTGGTTTGAGCCAACCATTGCCGACGTGTACAAGCGTTGCGACGGAGTTCCGCCGACGGAGGAAGAAATCCAGCAAATATTGAAACACGACATGAGAACCAGGGCCGGAGACGGAACCAGCACCAAACACGCCGATATGGAATTGCCCGACCTGTGCAGACACTGGATTGATCAAAGACAAAAACAAGCGTATTGCCTGCTTCTGCGCGGCGGGCGATAAAGAGCGACGGAGCCAGCAGCAACAACGCGAGCTCGATGTAGAGATGCGCCGCCATGGGAAACAGTTCGCCGAACAGACCGCGCGATTCATTGCACTCGCAAAACGGTACGACCAAGGCACCAGGAAGCGCATCGAGGCCGTTGACGGTGTTGGAGGCGAATTCCTCGCCGCGAATCTCGACGAGCGGGAGCGGATCCTCGAGCAGCTCGAAAACGGAAGTCATCCGGTGTTCCGGGTGCCGAGTGCAAGGAAGGTTGGCGAATGAGCCCCGAACCCGCGCCCACACATGACCGTGACATGAAGACACTTCGTGCGTGCGCGTGCTTGCGAGTGAGCACGGCCAAGAAAACCAAGCACGGAGAAACCTCTACGTTCGATCAGGATCCTGAAGCTCAAGAACAATCCATTCGGGCCCTCATCACCCAACGTGGCTGGACTCTTTCGCGAGTGTATTCTGATCGTGCCGGCGCCGCCAAGGAACGACAGCCTGGCTTTGACGCCCTGATGGCCGATGCACGCCGCGGTGCGTTCGACGTTGTGGTTGTTTGGCGTTTCGGCCGTTTCGCTCGGAGTGTCAAGCAATTAGTCGCCGCCCTCGAAGAGTTCCGGATTCTGGGAATCGACTTCGTGTCTCACCAGGAGGCGCTCGACACCAGCACGCCGATGGGGAAGGCCATATTCACCGTTGGCGCAGCAATGGCCGAACTAGAACGCAGCATGGTCCGGGAAAGGCTGCTCGCCGGGTTGCAGCACGCGCGACAGCGCGGAACGCGCAGCGGCAGGCCGATCGGGAGACCAAGAGCAGTATTCTCACGTGATAAGGCACTGAAACTTCGAGCACAGGGAATGTCATGGCGCCGAATCGCGCGAGAGACAGGCGTCAGCATCGGTAGCGTGCGACGGGCTTGCGAGAGCCCAACCGAGCCATTGTAGCTTGCCAAAAACCTCCGCAAGCCTTTTGGCATGGATTTGTTCACCGTTCAAGGGTCCGCTACCACAGCGCTGCCGGGCGGTGATCTCCTAGATGGGCATGCCGACTGGCCACATAATCCAACAACTGATCACTTCGATGCCCGCTCTCCACCGGAAGCTCCGACGTGCGCTCGATTTCGTACGTTCGTTTCTCCGAGACAATGGCGACTGCCGATAGGAATTCTTCGGTATTTCCGTCTGCTACCAAACCCGCGCTTTCAAAACCAAAACAGTGCCTCGCCAGCATCCTTGCTAAACGGTTGATCGGTAGGGCCTTAGCTTCTTAACCGGCATATAACTATAACTAGAACTCTAACAAGCTTTCATCCAGGCCGGAATGGTAAACGCGTAGGACCCAACTCGCCATGCTGCCACTCGTGCAAGTAAGTGCGTCATTCGTCCCACAAGCTTTGGAGCTGCTAGATAACCGGAACTTTCTTGATTGGATCTCACTCCGGCTGGCCAGTCTAGAATTGCGCGCCAGTCCATGCCAAAAACCCGTGGTTCGGCTCGAGCAGGCTCTCCAGCAAGGAGAGGCGCGTCCTATTACTTGGACACTCTCTAAGCGAGGTGGCAGGGTCAAAGTGAGTTGTGTTCGGTGAGCCACATTCCGCTGGTTCCCATGTACCGCGCTGTCGTTGGCAGGAACGGAGTCAGCGAACCTTGCTGCCTTTGAATGACGCTGAACTTGGCGCAACCAGCGGGAGGAGGGTCGGAGCATTCAGAATATATACTATATACATATAAAAAGGGCAGCTCCGCTTTTTTCAAGTTCCGCAATCTGAGGTTAGTGATGTTTGTGAGTCACTGACCCTTGCCACAAACCAGTGGTTTCGGCAACCAGCACGAAGCTCTAGACTCCAGACGCCTGAGAGTGTGATGGGACGGTCCTCCTCATCATCGCGATGACCTCAGCCTTTTGTTGGTGCGGTTCGCCTCGGCTTGCCGGCCGCCTTCTGACCCTGCCAGCGTTCTTCGTCTCTTTGGCGTTATTGCCTGGTCTGCAGCGTGCCCCTAAGCTCCTCAGACACAGGCCTTGCAGTGTTCACGGAATCGACTGTGTTCATTGGTTTCTCCTTTTGCCGCAAGCTGTTTGCGGTTGTCACATTCATCACTCCGGCGGGAGAAACAAGAGACATCGACAGTGATTTTGAGGATTAAGGCTAACGCGGCCGGAGGCGAGGTAAGGTTCGGCGGACGAGGTTCCCCCCTTTTTTTTATATAGCCGACAAAACGAGCGCGACCCTCTACTGGCGACGTTTTCGTGGTCCGTGGGAGCGTGTCCGGCGGCGATGGGCGGGCGTTGGTTGTTTTTTGTGTACCGGACAAAACAGCGATGTTGTTGTTAGACTAAACTTCGTTGAGTCGCCGCACACGGAAACCCGCTTTTTCCACAAGCTGAGGAAAATGTCGAATCGTATCGCGGTCCTTGTCTTTGTCCGGTTCCGTCAGATCCTTCCAAGGGACCATGAGCGGATGGTGCTTGCGAGCGTTATCACGTTTCGGCCCATAAATCCAGCCATTCCGTTTCCGCTCCGCCATCCACCGCTCGTGCTCGAGAGCCGCCATTTCTTCCACTTCCTGATCGCTGACCTTGATGCTCAAGGCCGACATACCGTGGCTGGTTGCGAGTTCGTAGCCAAGGAAGCGTAGCTTGTTCGGAATATCGGCAACCTGTGCCCGATTCGCGTCCCGTAAGTCCTCGGATAGCTCGTCCCAAGGGCGCATGGAAGGATTCGATTCACGCCGTTCGCCGCGCGCCTCGGCCTCCGCACAGAAGGCGGCATGCGCGGCTTGCGCCAGCGTGTCGAGCGCAAAGCCTGGCCTCGGTACGACCCGATAAATGCGGTGGCGGCCCGGATAACCTTTGGCGAGTGGCATGGAACCGGCATACTCGCATACGAAACCCAACTCGGGCGCCGGTGGGCTTCCTGCCTCGATCCGCAGAAACTGGCTGGTCAATTCCGCCATTGCGGCAAACTCCTCACTCGCGTAAACCTCTCCAGGCTTAGCGATCGGTTCGATACGCGCGGCGCGATTTACGTGCGCACCGGTAAATCCAAGACGCCTCACCACGGGATCGTAATGCAGAAACACCGGCCCAGTATGAAGTCCGATCCGGACACTCAAAGGATGCTGTGTATTGCCGTGGGGCGTTATCTCTTCCCAGTAAAGTCCCTTTGCGATCCAATCGGCGCGGCCTTCTTCGATCATCTTGGTCAGCTCCAGCGCAAACAACCCGGCGTCGCGGGCGAAATCGAAGACCGCATAGACCGCGTCACCCCAGGTGTTTACGTTGCGGGGCGCGTTCTGGCTAGTAGCAGCCAATTGCGACACGCGCTCCAGGAAAACGCCAACGAAATCGGGGATAACCTTTTCCGTGAGTTTGCTATACCCCACGATATCGGCAAACAACATCGTCTTCACTTCCTGATGCAGCATTGTGCGTTCGCACTTGCGTCGGCGCTCGCCGGACGGACGAGAGATTTTCACGGCCAAGTCGACCGGGGGAGGCACTATTTCCGGCTGAAATTGAAGTTGGTTTCGCCAGAACGAATGGAAGTCATCGGTTCCTCCGGCACCGCGGCCTGGGAGTCCGTCCCAGAGCACCAGCGGCTTAATATCGAGACGTAACGCGCGAGCAGCCTGCAAGGCAATACCAGCAGACACCTCCATCATGAAATCCCACCCGACATCGTCCGACGGCTCATAGACCTGGCCGATCTCGCGGATGGTGGCGGCGTTGGCGATCGCCTGGTCGAATATCGGCTCCCAGATGGGGTTGTGCGCATCCGGTTCATAGGGACGGACGCTGGTGCGGCGAAATTCATCTTGCGACCAAGGCAGCACTAAATGAACCGTTCCATGCAGCTTGTTCAAACTCTCGATAAACAGCAGGTCGGCGCCGGCGGACGCGCTGGTCAACCCAACGCGAGCATTCATCTCGCTGAGTTTCTTGAAAAGAGCATCGCGCGCTTCGCGGATTGCGGAATTCGGCAATCGCGCAGCGGCGCCAGGCCGATCCGGAAGGTGCCCGGCGAAGACGATCAAGTCCAGCGGAGGGAATGCGGATTTGAAGTAATCGCGCGGCTTTCCCAGGGCCTGGGCATAGAACTGCGCGTAATATCGGGCGCTGGCCAATTCGGCCGTGGTGGCCCCTTCCATCCCCGCCAGTTTCCGATAAGAATCCGCGGCTTTGTCAACATCTTCAAGAATCGTGTAAGCGATGGCAATGGCAAGCGTGGTGCGGCGCCGCGGGCCGTCGTGATTTTCCCGTTTCAGCGCTTCGCCGAGGATCAGACGTGCGTCCGCTTGCGCCTCTTGCCGCAGCGCAGCTCCTGGCTCTCCCAAATAGAATGACATCGCGGCCTTCAAGACCAACGCTTCCTCATTTTCGGGATTCACCTGACTTGCGCGGCGGAAGCAATCGAGGCCTTGCCGCGAAGCATAAAGCTCAGCCTCACGTACCGTCAGGTAGTGCGACTCTTCACGCCAGATGGAGCCAAGTTGAACCAGAATCTCCGATTTCAACCCGCTTCCTAACTTGGGGGTGAAGTCATCGTCGATCAGGCGCTCCAGCGTCTGCCTGGCCGTCCGGGTGTGGCCGACGCGCGAGAGCGCCTCCGCGTAATTCATGTATATACGAACCAGAGTTGTGCGCTCGTCTTCGTTCGACTGGTCCCAGCGGGACAGCACTTCCCGCGAAGCATCGAGGGCTAGAAGGAATTCCTCCCGGTCGACTGCCAAAGCCACAAAGCGGCGAGCTAGAGTCAAATCGTCTAACCAGGGGATCTGGCCCGTTGTCGCGGCTCTCCGGCTTGTACCCGATTGTATGTCGGGCGCCGACCTTCTCTGTTCCCACATAGCGTACAACTCGTGCACTGATGGGGCACCAGATTTCAAGCAATCTTCGACGTGTGAGATATTGTCAAAAACCATTCTCTCGCTCCTTTAAATCATCGGTGCTGCGGAAATCGTGCTTTTTTGTATTGCATGGTCTACGAGCTTGCACCATCTGGCAATGGCCGATCACCTTCCGGAACTTTCGCTCGGCGTGGGCCTTTTTAATGGGCCCGATAAAACGCTAAGTAACTGACCTACTTGGAGCGGGCTTTGTGGCGCTTCGCCTTTTGCGCCGGACGCGCAGTCTCTCTGGGCTTTTTCCTTTCTTGCGGGGTGATGGGCTGATCCTTGCTAGTAGCCATCGGTTGGGGTTCAGGTTTCGTGGGACGTGGCGGCTCCTCCACCGTGACTAGGGGGCTCTCGTTGCGCTTCCGAAGCGGTCTTCCAGGGAACTTGGCCTCCACCTTTCCGTACTGAGACACGATCTCCCCGTGTACCAGCACAAACTCGATGCCGCGAGGATCTTCCAGCTTGTTGTAATCGGCCGGCCCGGACACAATGTCCGGGTCGAACACCACAATGTCAGCTGGCATCCCTT
>DASQGY010000095.1:0-56243 GCA_035632375.1 Bryobacteraceae bacterium
CTCCTGGATCAACGCACGTGCAACTCGCCCCTGTATCGATGAGGCCACGAATCTGAATCGGATTGGGAACCGCCATTTGCGCGTTCCGTAAAGCGAGGGCCCGTGCCTGACTCACGCCGATCCGAATGTCTAAAATGGGGCCTCCGGCAGTGAGTTGGCCCGTTAGGTGCGGCATGGATCTAGCAATCGAGACACAAACTGCACTTGCTCAATTACCTCGATCTTTTGTACAAGGAACGGCTCCAGTTGGAACTTTTGGTAACCGGCCTTGATCGCATCTTCGTAGGTGCCATAGATATCGACCACTTGGTCGCCGTGGATCAGGACGAATTTTCCTTCGTCCGCTATCAGCTCTGGCAGCTTCGTTTTATAGGTTTCGAATTCCCTTTCGAGTGCCATGGTCCGTGTCTCTAGGTATTATTGTATCGGTAAAACGCAAATCGGGCCATGGGCTTGATCACTCCGCGGGCTTGATCGGCGATCCTTGTGCTCTCAGATCTACCCGAGCTCCGCCGGCCCGAAATGCCTTAGTACCTATTCTTGCGGCACTTGCGCAGCCGATCAGCACTCAAGGTTTCCCGTGTCCCCTATTTCGATCTTTGCGTGTGAACCGCAGCCGATTGTCATCGAAGGCCTGCGCAAGGTTCTCGAAGACTGCGAAGATCTGAAATTCGCGGGAGCCGTTACCAGCAGTAACGAGACTCTGGATGCAGTCAGCCGGCTCCGGCCCGATATCGCACTCATCGACCTGAGCAGTAGTGGATTGCCTTTGGCGCTGCGGCTTGTGGCCGGATTGAGAGTGGCCTCGCCAGGCTGTCATGCGGTCCTTTGGGTGAATGAGCTTCGGGAAATGGAAGCGTTCCGGGCGTTTCAGATGGGCGTCCGTGGGGTATTAAAGAAGACCCACCCCATCGACCAGTTGACCGCCTGCCTGCGCGACGTGGGCGCCGGCCGGATCTGGATGGATGCTTCCGAGCCCGTGACAGAGTTCCTGCAGCGCAAAGAATCCTCTCGCCTGACGCCTCGTGAGAAAGAAGTAGTCCGGCTGATTTGCCGGGGAATGAAGAACAAGCAAATCGCTGAGGATCTTCATATTACATCCGGAACTGTCAAGGTTCACTTGATGCATATTTTCGAGAAGACCGGACTACAGGATCGCCTGGCTTTGGCCGTTCATGGACGGGAGTTGGTAGGGGTCGACGGGGCGGCCGGCTAAAGGCGGGTTCGAAAGGGGTCGATGACCAACCTTGGCGAGCTCAACGCAATCTCTCCCTGTTCCGGCGGCGCCCGATCGCGTGAAACTGGCTCAAATCAACTGGGGCCCGTGGACCCGGGCGCTGGCGCCGTCCTTTACCGACCTCTTTTTCATCGCCTTGCTGGCCTGGCTGTTCGTCTGCGGGGCGGCCGGCTGGAAGGCGCTGCTTACAGATGGAGACACTGGCTGGCATATTCGAACCGGTCAATATATCCTGGCGCAGCACGCAGTACCGACACACGATTTGTTCTCATTTTCAAAGCCGGGCGCGGCCTGGTTTGCATGGGAATGGCTGGCCGATGTGTTGTACGGGTGGCTGTTCGGGATGGGCGGGCTGAAAGCGGTTGTGCTCTTCGCCGGCGTGTTGATTGCGGCTTATGCCACTCTGCTGTTGCGCTTTGCGCTGTGGCGGGGATCGAATCCGCTAGTGGCGTCGCTGTTGACGCTGCTCGCCGTGGGTGCATCGACGATGCATTTCCTGGCGCGGCCGCACTTGTTCACTTTGCTGTTTCTCCCGGCGAGTCTTTGGCTGGTGGAAGCCGATCGGCGCGAACGAACTCGCTACCTGTGGCTGTTGATTCCGCTCACGGCGGTTTGGGTGAATCTGCATGGCGGGTTTCTGGTGTTTCTGGCGTGTCTTGCGCTGCTGGTGGCCGGAAGCGCAATAGAAATGATGCTGGGGCGCGCGCGCGTCGCGGCGGTAGGACGATACGGTTTGCTTTTCGTCGGCTGCTCGGCCGCGTCCTTTATCAATCCGTACGGCGCCGCTTTACACGTTCACATTATTCAATACCTCCGGGCTGATTGGATCAAGAACCTGGTGCAGGAGTTTCAGGCCCCGACGTTTCGGACGGAAGGCCAGCTCCAATTTGAAGCGCTGCTGTTCGCGGGTCTGGTGCTGACGGGCTTTTTGCTGCGGCAGCGACGCGTGACGGAGGCATTGTGGATTTTGTTCCTGGCGCATTCCTCGATCACCAGCGTCCGCCATGCGCCCCTATTCGCCGCGGTCGCCGCGCCTTTGTTGGCCGCCGAGCTTAGCCGATGGTGGCAAACGTGGGCGGATCGCAGCAAGAAATCGTCGCTGGTGCGGATACTTCACCAGTTGGGAGCGGATATCGCGCCGAGCTTCCGCTGGTTCAGCGTCTGGCCGGCTGTCGTGGTTGTGGTGCTGATTTTCCTGAATGCGCCGGTGCAGTGGCCGCGCGACTTTCCGAGCGAGGTTTTCCCTACCGCCATGATCCAGGAGACCTCCGATCTGCTGCGATCCGGACGGCTGCTGACGACGGACCAATGGGGGGACTATATGATCTTCCGGTACTACCCCAAGCAGCGCGTCTTCGTCGATGGGCGCAGCGATTTCTACGGTGAATCGCTGGGAACCGAATACATCCATCTACTCCAGGGGCAATACGACTGGCAGGCTATCCTGGCGCGACACGGCTTTGACGTGGCCCTTCTACCGGGTAACTGGCCGCTCGCGCAACTGTTGAAGCTCGATCCCTCCTGGCGTGTAGTTAAAGACGATTCCCGCGCCGTGCTGTTCGTGCGGCTAGGTCACGAAAACCCTACGAACTAAGGGAATCCGCACCCAAGTACGGACCAACAGTACTAAAGAAACCCTGGGCCGGGGCTAATGAAAACCTCCCATTTTGCCGAACCAATAGGACAGGAGAGCGACGGGCATGCGTAGCAAACTGAACCTCCACGGTTCCACCAACGGGCGTGTTGCGAACAAGTTGGGAATATCCCCACTGCGGCGCTTACCGCAATTGCCCTTGTCGTCGATCTCTATGTCCTCTATGCCGTTGGAATGGCTGGACGCGGGCAGTTGGCGGCTTCCTTCCGGAAAGGCCCTGGCGGAGTTCGCGCTGCAAGCAGGATTCCTGGCTCCGCTCCTGCTCAAAACGGAGAGCTTCGGCGAGAGGCGGCCACTATCGGATTCATGGGGTGCGCCGGACAAGGGTCTGACGAATAGTACGAAGCCAGTGGGCAAAGGGAGTGCAAGGTGACGGCACAGGCTTGGATTGCCGGAATTGTCGGTGTCGCTGCTATTGTCGACGACCTGTCGCGGCGCCAGATCTCCAATTGGATTTCGGGATCGGCATTCGCCGCCGGCCTGGTTCTGCAAACCGTCGAAGGCGGCTGGCGGGGCGCCGGCTCGGCCTTGCTTGGCACGCTTACGGGAGCCGCGGTCTTTTTGATTTTTTATCTGCTCGGTGGTATGGGCGGGGGAGATATCAAGCTCATGGCGGGGTTTGGCGCAGTTTTGGGAGTGAAGCGGCTGCTGGAAGCAGCCCTGTGGACGGCCGGTTGTGGCGGATTGTTGGCCTTCGCCGTGATCGCCGTGCGCACCGTTCGCGATATTTCGAGAAAGAGAAGTTCCGCAGGCGCCGTAGCGGCCCAAGACGCAAGTCCTGCGTCGGAAGAATCACGGCGGGCCGACTCCATTCCGTACGCTCCGGCGATTGCGGCGGGAGTATGGCTGACGTTGGTGGCCACGGCGTGACCGTAGATGTTTATGTTTTCGCTACCGGTAATAGGGTGCAGGAGAAAGCAATATGGATCGTAGATTTCTAACTGTGTTGGGCGTGAGTCTGTTGTTCGCGCTGGTGATTTCCAGCGTGTTTTACCAGATGACGGCGCGAGCCGGCGCCCCGAAGAAGGCCGAATCGACCGACTTGAAGGACATCATCCTGGCCGCCAGGCCATTGGCGGTAGGCACAACCATCAAGCCGGCCGATATCAAACTCGGCAAGATCCCGGCCGCGGCATTCCCCAAGGGCGCCTTTGGCAAAGCGGAAGAAGTGATCGATCGTCCGGTGGTCAGCAATATCCTGATCGACGAGGCGATCCTCGACGGACGCCTGGCCACCCGGGGCAGCGGCTATGGCCTTGCGCCCATCATTCCCGTGGGCATGCGCGGCGTAACGGTGCGGGTGAACGACGTCACCGGAATCTCCGGCTTTGTGCTGCCGGGCATGCGCGTGGACGTGCTGGTAACCGGCCATCCTGTCACTGCCGATAGCACCATGACCGCGACAGCCTTGCAAAACATGCTGGTCCTCTCGGCGGGAACAACGGTACAAGCCGACGCCCGCGGGCAAGCCATCCAAGCCGCGACCGTCACCCTGCTGGCCACCCCGGATCAGGCCGAAACGTTGACGCTGGCGAACAACGAGGGTCGCATCCAACTGGTATTACGCAATGGTAGCGATCAGACCATCGAGAAGACCTCGGGCCGCGAGATCGCCGAGCTATACGGTTCGCGCCCATCGCACAAGAAGTCGCCGGATCCAGCTCCCCGGCCGGTGCGCCGGCCAGCGCCACCGCCGGTGGTGACCGCCGTCGCCACTGCTCCGCCGCCGCCACCTCCACCTCCGGATCAAATTGTGGTCATCCGGGGAACTCAGAAGAGCGTGGAAACTGTTTCCAACGGGGTGAAATAACATGCAAGTAACCAAACGACTGAGCTTGGCTCCGGCGCTGCTGATTTTCGTGGCTGCTGTCACGGTCTTCGCCCAAGGCGGGCCGGAGGACATCCGATTGACGGTAGGCAAGAGTATCGTCATCGATTACCCCGCCGACATCGCCCGGATCTCCACCAGCAACCCGGATATCGTGGATGCCGCGCCTGTCACCGCGCGTGAAGTGCTGGTGCATGGCAAAGCGTTCGGAACGGTCACGGTAGTGGTGTGGAGCAAGTCCGGCCAGCGCAACTTCTATAACGTCACCGTAGAGCAGAACCTGGAGCCGCTGCGCCGGCTTCTAAAGGACACCTTCCCGAAAGAAGATATTCACGTCCAATCGTCGCGCGACTCGCTGTCGCTCACCGGGCGCGTCTCCAGCAAGGATGCAGCCGAGCGGGCCTCCGCGCTGGCCACGCCATTTGCCAAGCAGATCGTCAACAACCTGCAGATCGCCGCCGTGGTGGAGAAACAGATCCTGCTGCGCGTGAAATTCGCGGAGCTGGACCGGTCCGCGGCAACGCAGTTCGGAGTGAACCTGATTTCGACCGGTGCCACGAACACGATCGGCCGGGTTTCCACCGGACAGTTCCCTGCTCCGAGCGACCAGTCGGTGGGTGGCGGTGTACCAACTACGTTTCAGATTTCGGATGCTCTCAACATCTTCGCCTTCCGCAACGACCTGAACCTGGGGGCGCTGATCCGCGCGCTGCAAACCCGCAATCTTCTGCAGATCCTGGCCGAGCCAAACCTGGTTACCACCAACGGCAAGGAAGCCAGTTTCCTGGTGGGCGGTGAGTTTCCCATCCCTGTGTTGCAAGGCGGATCGAACGCCGGCGCGGTCACCATCCAGTTCCGGGAATTCGGCATTCGCCTGACCTTCAACCCGGTGATCACCGAAAACAATACCATCCGGCTCTACGTAAAACCGGAAGTGTCCGCACTGGACTTCGCGCATGCATTGTCCTTCAACGGATTCAACATTCCCGCGCTGTCGTCGCGCAAGATGGAGACCAATATCGAACTGGGTGAAGGGCAAAGCTTCGTCATCGCCGGCCTCATCGACAACCGCGTCACGGAAACCATCTCCAAAATTCCCGGCTTGTCGAGCCTGCCAATCCTGGGGAATCTGTTCAAGAGCAAGGAAGTCGACCGGAACAACACGGAACTGGTGGTTCTGGTGACCCCTGAAATTACAGTGCCGTTGCAGCCCGGCGAAGCCAAGCCGGCGCCGGTCATGCCGCGAGAGTTCATGGTCACGCCGTCGTCCCCCACGGGCGATCCCTACGCCACGCCTTCCAAGACCACGCACAGCAAGAAGGGGCGATAACGAGGCTACCGATGGCAGCTTGGGAGAACAACAGATGAAGGGACGCGCACCGGTTTTGACCGCATTGTCCATTGTGCCGGACCGGGAACTGGCCAGCCAGTTCACCCAGGCCACCGAGCACTCGCGCGCCTTTCAGATTCTCTCCGAGTTGAAAGCCTATCCCTCGGCGCAGACTCTCGAAATTCGCCTGCGGCAAACCAAACCGGATCTTGTTCTCCTGGACCTGGCAACCGATCTCGACGCCGCTTGCGATTTGATCCGGTCTATTACCGCCATCAGCCAGCAGACTCATGTGGTGGGACTCCACGTTCGTAACGACTCGGAAGCGATCCTCCGCTCGTTGCGCATGGGCGCCAGCGAGTTCCTCTACGCACCCTTCGATGTGAACATCCACGCCGAAGCGCTGGCTCGTCTGCATCGTTTGCTACAACCCGGCCCCACCGACGATGCGCAGCCCGGCACGGTCTTGTCGTTTTCCAGCGCCAAGCCTGGCTCGGGAGCGTCGACACTCGCCGCCCAAACCGCCTTCGCCCTGCGCCGAACCACGAACAAACGCGTGCTTCTGGCCGATTTCGATCTGATGGGCGGAATGATCGGCTTCTATCTGAAACTGACCAATACCAAGTCTCTGCTGGATGCCGTACAAGGCGCCGAACAGCTCAACGAAGGCCTGTGGCCCGCCCTGGTAGCCGCCTGCGATGGCGTGGACATTCTTCCGGCCCCCGAAACGCCCTACGCCGGGGCGGTGGACGCCGCGCGGCTGCACGCCGTGTTGGAACACGTCCGCATGAATTACGACTGGGTGGTCATCGATCTACCGGTGGTTTTCCAGCGCTTGAGCCTGATGACCATTTCCGAGTCCGATCGCGCGTTTCTGGTCTCCACCTCCGAACTCCCCAGCCTCCACCTGGCGCGCAAGGCGGTGAATTTGCTCGATCAGTTGGGATTCCCCAAGGAACGGTTTCAGATGATGGTGAACCGCATCAACCGTCACGATGAAATCGCCGGATCCGACATCGAAAAACTCTTTAACTGCTCGGTGCATTCGCGCATTCCGAACGATTATTTTTCACTGCACCGCGCGGTAACGCTGGGGCAACCCGTGGACGGGCATTGTGAGCTGGGAAAAGCCATCGAAGACCTGGCTGGCCGCCTGTCGGGCCAGGGCGCGCAGGAGCGGAAGAAGACCGCGACATCCGATTCAAAGGCGGTGCTGTCGCCCGCCTAGTGAAGACCTACTATGTTTCCGAACTTAGAGACAAAATCGACGCCGCAAGTTAGCTGGGAGCAGCGGCTCCTGAAGAACGGCAGCAAGTCCAAGGGCGCGTTGAAGCCCGAGTATCAGGAGTTGAAGTTTACTCTCCACCGCAAGCTGGTGGACAAAATTAATCTCGAAGCGTTGGCCACCATCGACAACCAGCGCGTCCGGAGCGAGGTGCGCCAAGCCCTCATCTCCCTGATCGATTCGGAACCGACGTTGCTCAGTTCACTTGAAAAACAGCAGATCTGCGACGAGGTGCTGGACGAAGTATTTGGCCTTGGCCCGCTGGAGCCGCTGCTGCAAGATCCCAGCATCTCCGACATCCTGGTGAACACCCACAAGCAGGTCTACATCGAACGGAAAGGCCTGCTGGAGCTGACCTCGGTAACCTTCCGCGACAACCAGCATCTGCTGCGCATCATCGATAAGATCGTGTCCCAGGTGGGCCGGCGCGTGGACGAATCCACGCCCATGGTCGACGCGCGTTTGAGCGACGGCTCGCGCGTGAACGCCATCATCCCCCCGCTCGCCGTGGACGGACCGCTGCTGTCCATCCGCCGTTTCAGCACCGACAAGCTGATGCCCCCGGACCTGGTGGAGCGCCTGGCCATGACTCCGGGCATGATGGAACTGCTCGAGGCCGCGGTAAAAGCCAAGATGAACATCATCATCGCGGGTGGAACCGGCGCGGGCAAAACCACGCTGCTCAACGCGCTCTCGGCGTTCATCAATGCCAAAGAACGCATCGTCACCATCGAAGACGCGGCCGAATTGCAGTTGAAGCAGCCGCACGTGGCCCGCCTTGAAACTCGCCCGCCGAACCTCGAAGGGAACGGTGCGGTCCGGCAGCGCGAGCTGCTGGTCAACAGTTTGCGTATGCGTCCGGACCGCATTGTAGTCGGCGAGGTCCGCGGCGAGGAAGCGCTGGACATGTTGCAGGCCATGAACACCGGCCACGACGGATCGCTTACCACGGTCCACGCCAACAGCCCGCGCGACGCCATTTCGCGACTGGAAGTGATGGTGGCTCTAGCCAATTCCAACATGCAACTCACCTCCATCCGGCAGCAGATCGCCAGCGCCGTGCATCTGCTGGTGCAGGCCTCCCGTCTGACCGATGGCACGCGCCGGGTGATCGCCCTTACCGAGGTAACGGGAATGGAGGGCGACGTGGTTACCCTGCAGGACATCTTCGTGTTCGAGAAGCGCGGTTTGAATCCCGATGGCCGTGTGGTCGGCCGCTTTGCCGCTACCGGTATTCGCCCCAAGTTCTACGAAAAACTGCTCGCCGCCGGAATCCGCCTGCGAGCCGATCTGTTTGATGAGGTGGTCGAGGTCTGAACCATGTTGTACGTCGTCATAGCCATCGCCGTTTGGGTCTGTGTCATGGTCATTTGGTGGGTGTTCTCGAACGCCTTCCGCCACTCCGACATGGACCGGCTGAAGAGCCGCCTGCTGGGAACCAACAAACTCAAGAAGACAAAGGCCGGTGGCGGTAACAAATCGCTGATTCAAGCCGACGAAGAGAAGGCCTCGCTACTCGGAGTCAAGTTTCTACAGAAGTATAAGTTACAGGCCAAACTTCAGGAATTGATTGAGCAGGCGGGGATGAAGTGGAGCACTTCCCGGCTGGTCAATACGTCGCTGATCGCCTCGGTGGCCGTGTGGGCTTTTGCCTGGATGATGCTGCCCCCGCAACTGCGCCGCTTTTCCTACCTGCTGGCTATCGGAGGAGGGTTTTTGCCTCTGCTCTACGTCATGCGCAAGCGCAATGCGCGGATGCGCCGGTTTGAAGAGCTCTTCCCGGATAGCCTGGAGTTCGTCGCGCGTTCGATGCGCGCCGGGCATGCCTTCTCGGTATCGCTCGAAATGATCCATCGCGAGTTTCAGGAGCCCCTGGCGGGCGAGTTCCGCCGCACTTTCGAGGAGCACAATCTGGGCCTGCCCTTGGACGTGGCTCTGCAGAAGCTGGCCAAGCGCGTGCCTTCGCTCGACGTGCATTTTTTTGTGTCCGCTGTTCTGCTGCAGAAACGCACCGGCGGCAACCTGGCGGAGATTCTGGACAAGCTGGCCTACGTGATCCGCGAACGGTTCAAACTCCGCGGCCGCATCCGGGCCATCAGCGCGCACGGCCGCATGACCGGCATCGCCCTCACCTGCATTCCGCTCGGCGTGGGCGTCATCATGTTCTACGTCAATCCCGACTACGCCAAGTTCTTCTTCACGGACGACGTCGGAAACATCATGCTGGCCGCTGCCATTACGCTGCAAGTCATCGGCTACCTCATCATCAAGCAGATTGTGAAGATCGAGGTCTAACTATGGCGATCCTATTCAGTTTCTTCATCTTCATCGTCTTCGCCGCCGGGCTTTCCTTCGCCGGTGTAAAGCTGTACGTCAAACCCAAAGAGGCCATGGAGCGCGTGGCCGGCGCCGAGCTCGATTCGCACGACACCCCGGTGCATCCCAGCCTGATTTTCCACGACCTGGTGAAGCGCCTGGGGACCCTGGTCCCCGCCTCGCCCAAGGACGTCACGGTAATGCAGCGGCGTCTCATCCGCGCGGGTTATCGCAATCCCAACGCCCTCAAGATCCTTTACGGCGCCAAGGCGGTTTTCGGTGTGTTGATCCCCAGTCTGGTGGGCTTGGCGTTGCTCAATTCCACCATGGACCCGGGCAACAAAGCCGCCGCCATCCTGGCCGCCGTAGCCGTCGGCTTCTTCGGGCCCAACGAGTTCGTTCGTATGGCCGCCAAGCGGCGCCAAAAGCAGATTCACCGGGGCCTGGCCAATGCCCTGGACTTGCTGGTGGTTTGCGTCGAATCGGGGCTCGGCCTGGATCAGGCCATCATGCAGGTGGCCAAGGAACTGGAACAAGCGCATCCGGAAATCACTGAAGAGCTGGCCATTGTGAACTTTGAGCTCAAAGCCGGCAAGCGACGCGCCGAAGCGCTCCGCAACCTCGCCGACCGGACCGCGGTGGAGGATCTCAAGAAACTGGTGGCGGTGCTGATTCAGGCCGACCGCTTCGGTACCGGTGTGTCCCAGAGCCTGCGGGCACACTCGGATTATATGCGCGTGCAGGCGCGCCAGGTGGCGGAAGAAAAAGCCGCCAAGCTCGGCGTCAAGCTGGTCTTCCCGATCTTTTTTTGTATCTTGCCCTCCTTGTTTGTCGTCACGGTGGGGCCAGTGGTCATGAAAATCATGCGGGAGCTGCTCCCCATGATGAACAACATGTAGCGGAATACATTCCGTGGGAAAGGAGAGAAAACGATGGATAGCTCGATGATTCGCATCGTTTGCGCGGTGCTCGCGGTCCTGTTTCTGGGACTCATTGTCTTGCGCCGTAAAAAGAACGCCGAATAAGGCGTCGAAGGAAACCGGGGCGCGGTAACGCCCGTCACCGCGCCTCGCAAATAGAAGTGTAGAGACGGGCAGGCAGGAAATCTGTTTCTTGGAGTGAACGTTATGCTGAAGTCTTATTGGTGCAAGATCGCTCTCACCGCCTCGCTCGCCGCGGCGGCCTGGGGCGCAACTTTCGGGAAAGTGGTCTCCATCGGCGGCCACGCCTCCGACCTGGCGCTCGACGAACCTAGGGGAGTTCTCTATATAGCGAACTTCACCGCTAACCGCGTGGAGGTGATGTCGCTGGCCACCAACGCGGTGCAAACGTCCATCAACGTGGCGGCGCAGCCCAGTTCGCTCGCGCTCTCCCCGGACGGGCACTTTCTGGTGGTGGCCCACTATGGCAATGCCGCGCCTCCTGCGTCGTCTTCCAATGCCATCACGGTGATCGACCTCACCAGCAACGGCAAGCAGACGTTCGCGCTGGCCAGCCCGCCGCTGGGCGTCGCCTTCGGCATCAATAACCAGGCGCTGGTGGTCACTTCCACGGACTTTCTGCTGCTGAACCCGGCTTCGGGGACTACCAAGGAACTCGATACCATCGCCGGGCTTGTCGCCAAGACACTGCCCCAGCCTCCGGCCAGCTTTCCCACCAACATCGTGGCCGCTTCTGTCGCCGCATCGGGCGATGGAATGTTCATCTATGGATTCGGAGATACGCTGCTGTTCAAGTACGATGTCTCCAACAATATCCTTACTCCGGGGTTCTACACTTCCACGCCTACACTCGGACCGCGCGCGGTCAGCGTCAGCCAGGATGGATCGTACTTCACCTTCGGCTGGACGCTCAAGGATCCGTCGTTCTTCAATATCTCGCAGTTCGCCAATATTTCCGGTGCGCTCAACGTCGGCACCAGCGCTATCGATTCCGCCCGCAACACCATCTATGCCCAGATGCCACCTCCCGGAACCACCCTGCCGGCGCCCGTCATGCAAATCGTCGACGCCGACAACCTGGCGCCTCGCAGCCAGATCCGTTTGCCTGAGAATTTTGCCGGCAAGAGCGTACTATCGAGCGACGGTTCCACCTTGTACGGCGTCTCCGATAGCGGCGTGATGGTCCTGGGCGTTGGCTCTTTGTCCAGGGCCCACCAGGTAGCCGCCACGGTCCAGGACATCGTATTCCGCGGCAACTTCTGCGACCGCCGGATCGCTACCCAATCTCTCACCATCACCGATCCCGGCGGCGGGAACACCGCCTTCAATATCTCGAGCAACACCAGCGGCTTGAGCGTCAGCCCCAGCAGCGGCGTAACGCCGGCTACCGTTTCGGTGCGAGTGGATCCCAACGTGTTCGCCAACCAAAAGGGCACCGTGGCCGCAACGCTCACCATTACTTCCAGCCAGTCGGTCAACGTTCCTACGCCCGTACGGGTGCTCATTAACTCGCGCCAGCCGGAACAGCGGGGTGTATTCGTCGACGTGCCCGGCAAACTGGTCGACCTGCTTGCCGATCCGTTCCGCAACCGCTTCTATGTTCTGCGGCAGGACACCAACCAGGTCCTGGTTTTCGATGGCGGCAATAATACGCAAATCGCTACCTTGCGAACGGGCAACACGCCGATGGGCATGGCCATCACGTTCGACCAGCGCTATCTGCTGGTGGGCTGCGACAATTCCCACTATCTCAACGTCTACGATCTGGAGACGCTGCAGCCGACGCAACCGGTTCGGATGTTCGGCGGCGATTACGTTCAGTCCGTGGCTGCTTCCTCTAATGCCATCCTCGCAGTAACCCGCAGTGCCTCCGGCGGCGATCCCAATATTCACAGCATCGACCTCGGATTGAGGATGAGCACGCGCCTGCCCAATCTGGGTGTCTATCAGAATAAAGTGGCGCTCAACACCGTGCTAACTGCTTCCACCAACGGCGCCTCCATCATGGCAGCCTCCGCCGACGGAAGCCTCTTGCTCTATGACGCCAACGTCGGTTCGTTCACTGTATCCCGTAAGGACTTCACTGCGCTCGGCGGCGCCTACGCCGCTTCCAACTTCAACTTATATGTGGCGGGAACCAACTTGCTGGATTCTTCGCTGGTACCCATCACGCAGTTTGAAGCCGGGACCGGCTCCGCATCGGGATTCGCGTTCGTCGATCAGTTCGCTTTCCGCACCACTGCGCCGTCGGCGGGGACCGGACAAAGCACCGCGCCCGGCGTCATCCAACGCGTGGATTTGAGCAACGTCACCAATACGGTGAGCCTGGCCACGCAAATGACCGAAGCTCCCTTGCTCGGCGGGACCGGCTCGGCGTTTACGCGTACGCTCGCGCCATTGTACAACCGCAACGCGATCATCAATCTGACGGTATCCGGTTTCACCGTCCTACCCTGGACCTACGACGCCTCGGTGGCCGCCCCGCGCATCAACAAGATTGTGAACGCCGCCGATCTCAGCGGCGGTATCGCACCCGGAGGGCTCATCACGGTTTTCGGGGCGCAGCTCAGCCCGGTCAACCTGGCGACATCTGAAATCCCGCTGCCTACCGCGCTCGCCGACAGTTGCCTCACCGTGAACGGGCTGCCGGTACCCATTCTATTCGTCTCGCCGAATCAGCTCAACGCGCAAATGCCGTTTGAGACCGTCGGCAACGTCTCCATGATCCTGAGAACCCCCGGCGGCAGCAGCGACACCTTCAATCTGCAGGTGATTCCCACTGCGCCGAGCGTATTCCACTCCGGAGTCGCCGGGCCGAATACGGACATTCCGACCGTGATCCGGAACACCAACGGGGAACTGGTCACGGACTCCGACCCCATCCATAAGGACGACATCCTGGTGATCTTCCTCACCGGTATGGGCGCCACCGCGCCCGCCGTACCCACCGGAATGCCCGCCCCCTTGAACCCGCTGGCGGTGGCTCTCACCAAGCCTACGGTTACCATCGGCGATACGCAACTCGGCCTCCTCTACTGGGGCCTGGCGCCCGGCGAGGTCGGCGTCTATCAGATCAACGTTCAGGTTCCGTCCAACATCAAATCCGGCCTGGACCTGCCACTCACCATAAGCCAAGGCGGATTTTCCAGCTCGCTTTCGGTGCGGGTTGTGGAATAGAATAGGATAACTATGAAACATTTCTTGCCCGTTACGTTTTTTGTAGTCCTGGCCGCCGCGCCGGCAGCGCTCGCCCAGAAATGGGAGGTCGGTGTCGCGGGCGGTGGCAATTTCTACACGTCGAAGTCGTTCACTAACCCGCTCGGCAACGCCGATGCGAAGCTCGCCAATGGTTTCATTGTCAGCGGCTGGCTGGGTAACAACAGCGGCCGGTTGCTGGGCGGCGAGCTGCGCTACGATTACGAACAATCGAGTCTCCAGCTATCCTCGGGCGGCACCAACGTCAGCTTCG
The DNA here is from genome assembly GCA_035632375.1 of Bryobacteraceae bacterium. Taxonomy (GTDB): domain Bacteria; phylum Acidobacteriota; class Terriglobia; order Bryobacterales; family Bryobacteraceae; genus Palsa-89. Next base: position 14,061 of record DASQGY010000095.1, read on the forward strand.
GCGCGCACACCCAGGCGGTCCACTACGACTTCCTGCTCAACTTCGCGGGCCGCGAGGCTCGCATCTCACCGTTTGTCGCCGGTGGCGCGGGCGTAAAGGTCTACTCGGGAACCGGTCGAGAGCAGGCTTTCCAGCCGCTCTCTAATATCGCTCTGCTCACCAAGACCAATCAACTGAAACCGATGATCTCTTTGGGCGGCGGCGTCAAATTCCGCATCTCCAGCGCAATTCAATTCCGCGCCGAGGTGCACGACTACCTCACGCCGTTTCCAAACAGCGTGATCGCACCTGCGCAGGGCTCCAAGGTCGGCGGGTGGCTTTCCGATTTCGTGGCCCAGGCGGGCTTGGCCTGGACGTTCTGATTCTCCTAGCTGGCCGTTTTGGTTGTCCGATATAGTGGAGCAAGTGGGTCTTCGACCGTTAAGCTGTCTACTATTCCTTCTCCCTCTGTCGGCCATCGCGCAGACGGGCGCCGGCCCAGGCTACGTCGGGAATAACGTCTGCCGGACGTGTCACCCCGACGTTTGGTCCACCTTCTACAAGAACCCGCATTACAAGTCCGTCGCCTCAGGCAAGGAGGCGCCGGAGCAAACCGGGTGCGAGAGCTGCCATGGCCCGGGCAAAGCCCATGTGGAGGCCAAAGGCGGCAAGGCCACCATCGTGGCCTTTTCCGAACTCCAGCCCAAGGCCATCCTCGACAATTGCCTGCGCTGTCACGCCGAGACCCTCAGCCGCGCCAACATCCGCCGCTCCTCGCACACCCTGAACGACGTCGTCTGTACCAGTTGCCACTCTATCCATAAATCGCCGGTTCCGAAATTCCTGCTGGCCAAGCAGCAAACTACGTTGTGTTATGGCTGCCACGCCGAGGTGCGGGCGCAATTCTCCATGCCCTTCAAGCACCGCGTCAACGAAGGATTCATGACCTGCTCCGATTGCCACAATCCGCACGGCGCTCCCGCCCCCACCTGGCGCATGGCCGCGCGGCCGCGCATGACCGATCAAGCGCTCTCGAACGAAGAGCCTTGTCTCAAGTGTCACTCGGAAAAGCGCGGGCCATTCCTATACGAGCACGAGCCAGTTCGCGTCGATGGCTGCGAGACCTGCCATTACCCGCACGGCTCCACCAATTCTCGGCTTCTCCGCCGCCCCGTGGTATTCACCATGTGCCTGGAATGCCACAATGGCGCGGGCCTCGGGCGTCAAGGCGCGGGCGTCCTGCCCATCACCGGGAGCCATAACCTGGCCGACCCGCGCTATCAGAACTGCACCACCTGCCACGTCCGTATCCACGGCTCGAATTCCGACGCGCTATTCCTGCGATGAAACCGCCACTCACCACCGCCGTTCTGGTCTTCACCGCCGTGGCGGCCGCGCAGCCACCCGTCGCACCGACCCCCGAACCGGTCGGCTCACCGCGCGGCGAGAACGTCAGCAACTACAACATCATGAACTCGTTCGAAACCGGCTACCGGTTCCGTACCTTCGGCGGCAGTTTCGAGCAATACCGCAGCACCGTGAATTATGGCGACGGCATCCGCCTGTTCTCCAGTTTCCTCACCATCAACTCCAAAGACGGTCACGGCAAGTACTTCGACGATCTGTCACTCACCACCCAGGGCCTCGGCAACGATCCTTACGAAAGTGCCACGCTGCGCATCCAGAAGAACCGGCTGTACCGCTACGACATGGTCTGGCGCTTGAACGACTATTACAATCCCGGCCTACGCACCGGCGGCGCGGCAGGCTTCCATCTGCTGGACACCGAGTACACTACCCAGGACCACGATTTCACGCTCTTCCCGCAATCTAACGTGAAATTCTTCCTGGGCTACTCACGCGGCAACCAGAACGGACCGGCGCTCTCCAGCATCCAGTTGTTCGGCTCCACCGGCAACGATTTTCCGCTCTTCGAGAACGTCCGCCGCGTGCGCAACGAATACCGCATCGGCAACGAAGTCCACTTCCGCGGCGTCCGCTTCACCTGGATGCGCGGCTGGGAGGGCTTCAAGGAAGACTCCAACTTCTTCTCCGATGCTAACCCCGGCCTGGTGAAGAACAACTCCACCGCCATCACCTCATTCGCCCGCGACGAGCCGTTCCATGGAACCAGCCCCTACTGGCGCGCCGGCCTGTTCACCGAGGGAAAATATTTCGCCGCCAACGGCCGGTTCACCTACACCTCCGGACGCCGCGGCTTCGTGCTGGATGAGAACGCCGCCGGCACCGGCCGCTTTGGTGTGGAGTTGGCCCGCCAGATTGTCACCGCAGGCATCGCCCAACGTCCGGCCTTGACCGCGGATCTGACGCTCAGTTTTTTCCCCACATCACGGCTCACCGTCACCAATCACACCGCGGTGCACAACATCCGCATCAACGGCGATTCCTCGTTCGCGCAATTCGACAACGCTACGCTCTCGGTGAGCTACGTGGCGTTCGAGTTTTTGGGCATCCGCACCGTCGCGAATGAAACCGAAGCGAACTTTCAGGCCACGCGCTGGCTCGGATTTTATGGCGGCTATCAGTATTCGGACCGCCAAATCCGCTCCATCGAACAATCCAAAACCGGGACCAATTTGTTCAACGCGCCGTCCGAGCAAAGCAACGCGCTCAATTCGGGAACTTTCGGCGTCCGCTTGAGGCCGCTGAAGCCGCTGACCATCGTATTCAACGGCGACATTGGCCGCTCCGACCACCCGCTCACGCCGATCGCCGACCGCAACTATCACGACTTAGGCGCGCGTGTGCTATACAAAGCGAAAACATTTCAGTTGAGCGCATCCACGCGCGCCAACTACAACAACAATTCCGTCTCGCTGGCCACCTACAGCTCGCACTCGCGCAACTACAGCGCCAACGCCGCCTGGACGCCACGCGACTGGTTCTCACTCGATGCCGGATACTCCAAGCTGCATCTCGATACTTTGGGCGGTATCACGTATTTCGCCAGTGCCCAATCCTTCCAGGGGCAATCGCTCTACATCAGCAACCTGCACGCCGCGAATCTCACCGCGCGATTCGACATCCGGAAGCGGGCCGATCTCTTCATCGGCTACAGTCACACACAGGATACGGGTAGCGATCAGGGACCCGTATCGGTGACGATTGCGCCTGGCTTGTCCGGCCCTCCCAGCGCCATCTTCGCCGCCCAGACTTTCCCGCTCACCTTCCGCTCCCCCTCCGCGCGCTTCTCCCTCCGCTTCACCGAAAAGCTACGCTGGAACGTCGGCTATCAGTACTACGGCTACAACGAACGCTTCTATAACAGCCTGGACTTCCGGGCACACACCGGCTATACCAGTCTGCTATGGTCATTCTAAGTTATGAGCGCGAACGCATTTAATGTCACCACTGCGTTGATGGTCGCCTTTGCGGCGTTCGTGGCCTACATCCGCTTGAAAAACTGGCTCGACAGCAACGTGCCCATCTTCTTCTATGTCATCATGCTGGGCTACGCCAAATATTTCTATGGCCTCAACAAAGTCCCGGTGACACTCATCCTGATCGGATTCGGGCTGACTTTGCTGTTGCGCTTCGAGTTCATGAGCCAGTTCTTCATCAACCTGGTGAAGGTGCTGGAGTACGCCGCGCTGGCGGTGATCATCTACTTCGCGGTCGCATCGATCCTGGCGTAAGTCCTACTTCTCCACCGGCAATCCGGTCGCTACATACGCCCGCCACCCGCCGTCGAGAGAAATAGCGTTGCTATAGCCCATCAAGCGCAGCGCATCGGCAGCCAGCGCCGACCGGAAGCCGCCGCCGCAGTACAGCACCAGCGTCGCGTCCTTCTGGGGGACCTTGGTCTCGATATCGCGCTCGATGATTCCCTTCCCCAGGTGGATCGATCCCGCCGCGTGACCCGCCGCCCATTCGCTGTCCTCGCGGGTATCGATCAGAACATGCTGCTCGCCGGCGGAAACCATTTGCTTGTATTGCTCGATGTCGATCTGGCGGATTCGCGCTTTCGCATCGTTCACCAGTTTCAAAAACTCAGGGTTATGCCCCTTCGGTGCTGCCATATTTCAATTCACCCGCTCGATCCGCGCGCCCACGCGCGCCAGTTTCTCTTCGATTTTCTCATACCCCCGGTCGATGTGATAGACGCGATCCACTATAGTCTCGCCGCGCGCCACCAATCCAGCCAGCACCAGGGAAGCGCTGGCCCGCAAGTCCGACGCCAGCACCTGCGCTCCGGTGAGTTCCGGCACTCCCGCCACTATCGCCTGCCGTCCCTCCACGCGAATGTTGGCGCCCATGCGCGCCAGTTCCTGCGCGTGCATAAACCGGTTCTCGAAGATCGTTTCGCTGATAAACGAAATACCGTCGGCCAAAGTCATCATGGCCATGTATTGGGCCTGCAAGTCGGTCGCGAAGCCGGGATACTCCTCTGTGGTGATGTCGATCGCCCGCAACCTCGCCCCGGCTCGCACGCTCATCGCATCAGGCGCAATAGCGGAAACCTCCGCTCCCGCCTGCCGCAGCTTGGCGGCCAATGCGTCCAGGTGCGCGGGAACGCAATTCTCGATCGCGACATCGCCACGAGTCATCGCGCCGGCAATCAGAAAAGTTCCGGCTTCGATGCGATCGGCGATGATGGTGTGTTCCGCTCCGTGCAGCTTCGACACGCCTTGCACGCGGATGGTGGATGTTCCGGCGCCTTCCACGCGCGCTCCCATTTTGTTCAACAGCGCCGCCAGGTCCTGCACCTCCGGTTCGCGCGCCGCGTTACCGATCACGGTCTCGCCTTGCGCCAATACCGCCGCCATCAGCAGGTCCTCGGTCCCAGTCACCGTGATGCGGTCAAACTGAACCAGTGCGCCCTTCAATCCGTGAGGTGCGCGCGCCTCCACGTAGCCGTGCGATTGATGAATCTCAGCGCCAAGCTGCTCCAGCGCCGAAACATGCAGATTGATAGGCCGGGCACCGATCGCGCATCCTCCGGGCATCGACACCCGCGCCCGCCCGGTACGCGCCACCAGCGGCCCCAACACAAGGCTTGAAGCGCGCATGGTCTTCACCAGCTCGTACGGCGCCTCGGGCCGCGCGAGCGATTCGGCGCGCACCTTCACCAGCTCGCCATCCACATCCACGGCCGCTCCGGCGTGTTCCAGCAACTGCATCATGGTCCGGATATCGCGGACCGGCGGGATGCGATCCAGCGTCACAGCTTCGTCCGTCAGCAGGCAGGCCGCCAGCGCCGGCAGCGCCGAGTTCTTCGCCCCGCTGATCGAAATCGGCCCTTCCAACGGCTTGCCGCCGTGAATCCGGAACTTATCCATTCGCTTCCTTCAATGCCTCCGAAATCCGCCCGCCCGCGACCGCGAGCCTGGCTTCCGCCGCCGAACGATCCATGGCCAGCCGCGACATCACAATGGCCGTCTTCACGTCTCTCCCTGCCGCGTCCAGCAGTTCCGCGGCTCGCTCATAATCCACCCCCGCCGATTCCGCGACAATGCGCCGCGCCCGGTCTTCCAATTTGGCGTTGCGCGGCTGGACGTTCACCATCAGATTGCCGTAGACGTAGCCCAGCTTGATCATCACCGCCGTGCTGATCATGTTCAGCACCAGCTTGGTCGCCGTCCCGGCCTTCATTCGAGTGGAACCGGCAATCACCTCGGGCCCAACCAACGGCGTGATGGCCACATCGACAGCCCGCGCCAGCGCCGAATCGGGCGTACAACTGATCCCCGCCGTGAATGCACCGAGACCTCGCGCAAACGCCACCGCGCCCAGCACGTAAGGCGTACGGCCACTCGCAGCGATCCCCACCAGCGAGTCTTTAGCGCCGAACCCACGAGCCTCCAGGTCACGCCTCCCCGACTCCGGATCGTCCTCGCTCGCCTCGGTCGCCCGAGCCAAGGCCGCCTCGCCGCCCGCAATAACGCCTTGCACCATCTCCGGCGCAACATGGAACGTAGGAGGGCACTCGGACGCATCCAGAACCCCCAGGCGCCCGCTGGTCCCAGCCCCGATATAGAACAGCCGCCCGCCCTCTTGCATCCGTCGGTTGATCCGGTCCACGGCTTCGGCAATCCGCGGAATCTCTTTCTCGACAGCCAGAGCCACACCCTGGTCCTCGATGTTCATGAGCCGCAGAACTTCGGTGGTGGGCAAAGCGTCAATCTCGCGAGTGACCGGATTAACCTGTTCGGTGAGGAGCTTGTCCAGTTTCATGAATGAAACTTAACCTTCAGGGCCTGTGGATACGAAAAGAGCGTCGGAGGAACCTCCCTCGCGACGCCCATTGGGTTCGTTTTGCGTGCGGCTAGACGCTGAAGGAGCTGCCGCAGCCGCACGTGTTCTTCACGTTTGGATTGTTGAACTTAAAGCCCGATCCTTCCATGCTCTCGACGTAATCCACCTGCGCGCCGTCCAGGTAGAGCAGGCTGGCCTGGTCGATAAACACCTTCAGGCCTTCGAAATTATAGGTCTTGTCGAGCATGTTCGGGGTGTTCTCGAAAGCCATGGAATAGCTGAACCCGGAGCATCCGCCCCCGACCACAGAGATCCGGAGCCCGGCGGGCTTGGGATCCTGCCCATCAAGAATCTCCCTAACCTTCGTTACCGCAGTTTCGGTCAATTGCACCATAACGTTTCAGATGTCTCCTTGTCGCGCTGTCCTCGAACTTTAATTATCGCCTTGAATCCACTCGCTGGCAAGCCTCGCGTCAATCGGCAGGGTAAGCCGGTGAAAGATGGAACCGCTTATTCGATGCTAAACTCCACCATAGGATGCGACAAGCCGCCAGGAACGCGCCCGCGCGCCCCCAAACGATTGCAACCGCAGACGGTTGGGGTACGTCTCGAAAAGTGTATGAAGGCCCTTGCTGGCGTACTTCCGTTTCCGGCTACCACCTCCACACCATCGAGCGCAGAAACCCGGGCAAAGACCAGAGTGGATCATCGGCATACTGAAGAGGCCGCCCTGGTCCGACGCGTCCAGGCCCGCGACGAGATCGCGTTCCGGGAAATCGTGGAGCGTTACCAGGCCAAGGTCTTCTCCATCATCTACGGTATTCTGCGCAATCATAACGACGCCGAAGACATCGCCCAGCAGGTTTTCTCCAAGATTTACTTCTCCATCACCAACTTCGATTTCCGCAGCTCGCTGCTCACCTGGATCTACAAGATCACGGTGAACGAATGTTACGATTACCTGCGCAAGAAGCGCGTGCGCAAGCTGGTGTACGAGAGCGATTTTTCAGACGAAGACGCCCAGCGGATGCAGAATACCGACACGGCGATCGATCAGGCGCCGCCGGTGGACACCAGGCTGGCGCAGCGCGATTTGGCGGTGAAGTTGTTGGCCAAGCTCTCCGCGGAAGACCGGAGCCTGCTGCTGTTGAAAGAGGTGGAGGGCCATTCCGTCGAGGAGTTGTCGCAGATGACCGGAATGAACGAGAATACGATCAAAGTGAAGTTGTTCCGCGCACGGCAGAAGTTGGTGAAGGCCGCGCAGCGCTTGACGCGCGGGACCGGGCAAATCGTTAGCGTGATGTGATACAACGTATCAGATGTGTGCTGGTGAAACGGACGACTCGATCCGTGAGTTTCTTAGATTCAGTGGTCTTTTTTGAGGGAAGAAGTTATGCATCAACCAATCAGGGATAACCTTGAGGATTATCTGAAGGGCCAGGCCCGGAAGATGCCGCAAGACTTTCAGGCGCACTTGGCGGCGTGCCAGGAATGCGCCAGCGAACTTCGGATGTTTGAGACCCAATCGGAGATGCTGCGGTCGCTCGGGGTGGGCGCCGAACTGGAGCCGCGCGCCGGTTTCTATGCGCGCGTCATGGATCGCATCGAGCAGCAGGGGCAATCGTCGATTTGGTCCATTCTGCTTCAACCCAACTTCGGACGACGTTTGGCCGTGGCCTCGGCGGCTTTGGTCCTGCTTCTTGGAACTTACCTGGTGACCTCGGAGCGCGGTGAACCGGAATTTGCCGCAAACCCGGACGTGGTCTTCACCAACGCCCCGGAAGCCCAGTCCGCTGTCGCCCAGCAGGACAGCCTGCAGCAACAGCGTGAGCGGGACGCTGTTTTGGTAAACTTGGCGGGATACCGGCAGTAGCCGACTATGTTCGCCGCCGACCGCGCATCCTGGCAGAATCCGCGCATCCTTGCGTTGCTGCTTTCCATTTTTCTCTTTGGCGGAGTTGTGGGCGCGCTCTTCATGCGCGCCAGCGTCCATGAGCGGCTGCACAAGGGCGGCTCCTACTGGAAGGACGATAAGACCGAGTTCTTCTCCTACGACAAGCTGAAGAAGGATCTGAACCTGACGCCCGAACAGTCCGACCGGTTGAGGACCATCCTGGACGATTTCGTCAAGTATCACCAGGACGTCCTGGCGCAGATTGACGACGTGCGAGCCACCGGCAAGAACCGCATCGTCCAGATGCTGACGCCCGAGCAGCGCAAGCGCTTCGAAGAGCTTTGCAATCAGCTCCCCGCCCAGTAGAACCGGCCCTGCCGAACGTCCGGTAGATTTATTTTAGCTATTGCAATCACCCCCGGTCCGGTGTTATGCTGAGGATGAAACGTGGATTGATTTAGGCTTTGCCGCAAGGTGGAGCTCGCTAATTGCAACCACGATAAAAAGTGCTAAAGGTGAGTCGGTCTTCACGAACTTAAAACCCCTGAGCACATGCCCAGGGGCTTTTTATTTGCGGCCGGGTCGCCGGAGAGGATTCTCTTGTGATTACGCGACCTCGCAATGCGGGCCACAGCGCCACTTCGTTCGGCCTGGAAGGCGATCTTGTCTCTCTACGGGTTTCCGTGGAACCCCGCCAGCTCGAAGACCTGTTGGAGGCTCTGGCTCAACTCGATTTTCCCGTGAACCCACAGCTCTACCATCGGCCAGGTCAGGTGACCGTGGAATTCCCGGCTTATTCGGATCGTGTGGAAGAAGTCCGTGGTGGACTGCGCCGCCACGGGTTCAACGCAACCGGTCTAGAGGTGTCGCGAGTGCTGGGCCTAACTCGCGGCGCTTGAGCCTGGTACCGCCGGAGGGCCGCTAACCAGTAGTGGCGCCCGGTTTCTTCGCCGCCATCTTCCGCTCCACGGCCTTCATCAGCCGCGCGTGGACGTCTTCGGGAAGAACCTGCGGCTGCACGCCCTTGTAGACCTTGATGGTCTTCTGGCAGGTGTCCAGGATCACGAAACAATTGGGGCACTCGGTGATATGGGCCTCGATCCGTCGGCGGATGTCGACATCCACCGTGGAGTCCAGGTAATCATTGAGCTCCTGCAAAAACTCCTTACAGGTAAGCAAAAACGTCGTCCCCTTTCCGTTTGAAGAATCTGGTGAGCTTCTCGCGAAGCTGCAAGCGGGCTCGCAGCAACCGGCTCTTTACCGCGGGAATGGATATCCCCAAGGCCTCGGCAGTCTCTTCCGTACTCAATTCTTCGATGTCGCGCAGTACAAAAACGGTGCGAAAAGCTGGGCGCAACGATTGCACGGCTCCCTCCAGAATGGTAGCCAACTCCTCCTGAGAGTACTGCTTTTCGGGGTTTTCATGCCACACGGCGATCTCCCGGACCACCGTATCCTCCCCGGTATCCACCGGCTCATCGAGCGGTACCGTCCGGTCCGACTTCCGCTTGCGCAGCTTCATCAGGGATTCGTTGACCGCGATGCGAACGATCCAGGTATAGAACTTCGATTGCCCCTGGAAATTAGCCAGGTGCTCGAAAGCCTTGAGGAAGGTCTCCTGAAGAACGTCTTCGGCGTCCTCGTCGTTCTGGGTGATGTGCTTGGCCAGGCGGAAGATTTTCCGCGAATACTCGTTCACTAGCTCGTTGAAGGCGCCAAGATCGCCCTCGCGCGCTCTGGCAACCAGTGCGGATTCATCAAAGATACCGGCTTCCTGAGTGGCAGCCATTCCTCTTCATCGTAGCATCGGCTGGAAAGCCGCTACTGCATATCACTGCGAGGACCGGCTCTTGTACCGCATTGCGGTATACTTGAAGACAGTGGACGAAGCGGCCGAAATCACGGTCCTGCAACTGCCGAAGTTCAAGACCGAAGCGACGGATCTCATCGGAGCCGACGGCATCGAAGCTCTGGCCGTTTATCTGATCAGTCATCCCGACGCGGGAAAGGTCATAGCGGGCGGTGGCGGAGCGCGGAAGTTGCGATGGGCGGTGAAGGGCAAGGGTAGGTGTGGGGGCGCGCGAATTATTTACCTGTAGGTGGTCATTGCGGCGCGCATATATCTGCTCCGCTGCTATGCGAAGAATGTCAAAACTGATCTGACCGCGGATGAAAAGAAGGCATTGAAACAAGTCGCGGCTCATCTGAAAGGGCGCAGTAGCATGACCAAGAAGACAGCAACGAAGAAGAAAACATTTGGAGCGGACCTGATCGAAGGCATGAAGCTGGTCTTGGCACACCAGCGAGGCAAGATCGAACTGGAGCAGGTTTGGCCGACGCCCATCGATGTGAAAGCCATTCGCAAGCGGGTGAAAATGTCGCAGGCTGAATTCTCGCGTGCCTACGGCATCAGCAAGCGGGCGTTGCAGGAATGGGAACAGGGAGGGCGTCAGCCAGACTCGGCCGCACGCGCGTATTTAACTGTCATAGCGAAAGAACCGGCGGTGGTGAGACGTGCGCTCGCCGGCGAGTAACACTATCCGTTTTCCACGATCACTGCGAGCACTTCGCCCGGCCCGTGTACGCCCCGGATCAGGATCTGCTCGATGTCCGCCGTACGGCTCCCCCCGGTGATCAGCACCATCGAACTGGTCTGTTCGGCGGGCAGCGGCAGGACGCCCAATAGTTCATCGAGGTTCGCCAGGATTCGCGCCCGTGGAAATACGGCGATATGCACTGGAGGCAGCAGCGACACCAGACGCGCCTCCTTCGGACTGGAAATCATCACGAACGTTCCGGTTTCCGCGAGAGCATAATCCGCGCTGGTGATTCCGATATCTGCTTCCACGCACACGGTTCGAAGCGCTTGGCCGTCGGTGAATCCGGATTGCACTTCGGGCAGCCGCGTTATCCCGCAGGTTTCCAGAAACGGCGCATTCGAAGCAACCGCACGCTTGCCGTCGAGGATGCCTGCCAGGGCCGGGACCACATCGGCCGGCTCGCGCACCACGATTGTTTTTCCCGACAAGTTTTCCAATTTCTTGACGAAGAGATCCGTATAGAGGTTGCGATCCGATAGAGGGATGCGCAACGCCGGGGCCGCAAGAGGGGCTGGGAGCTGGCCCGCGGCCCGGCCCAACGCCGTGCGAATGTTGTTCAGCACTTCGTCGCGGGCGGTCATGGGCGCTCCTTACGCGACGTCCACCATTGGTGGAAGTTTTCGGACGCCGGACGCGGCAATTCGCGCTGGCTGGCCCACTTGCCTAACGGCCCGATACGCGGCATCACGCCTGCGAACTTGCCGCCAAAGCGCGACCAGAACAGATATTGCTTCGGATGGGTCATCATCCAGGCAAACAGCCGGAACGCGATCCTCTCCAGCCCGCCCATACCCTCGCGCGATTTCGCCTCCGTAACCTCCGCGCGCAGCTTCAACAACAGCTTCGGAATATCGATCTTCACCGGACAAACTTCGGCGCACGCCCCGCAAAGGCTCGACGCAAACGGCAGCCAGGGATCGCGCGAGACGCCGTGAAATTGCGGCGTAATGATCGCGCCGATGGGCCCGGAGTAGATCCACGGATAGTTGTGTCCGCCGATCTTGCGGTACACCGGACAATGATTCAGGCAAGCGCCGCAGCGGATGCAGAACAGCGACTCGCGTTTCTCCGGATCCTTCAGCAGCTTCGTCCGCCCGTTGTCGAGCAGCACCACGTAGAACTCTTCAGGACCATCGATCTCACCCGCACGCCGAGGCCCTGAGAGGAACGAGGTGTACACGGTCAGCGGCTGCCCGGTGGCGCTGCGCCCCAGCAAATTGAGAAACACCGCCAGATCCTGCGCGCGCGGAATCACCTTCTCGATTCCGGCAACGGCGATGTGGATCTTCGGCGCTGATGTGGTCAACCGCGCGTTGCCTTCGTTCTCTACCAAAACCACTGCCCCGGAATCGGCCACCAGGAAATTCGCTCCGGTCACTCCGATGTCCGCGTGCAGGAACTTCTCGCGCAACACCGATCTCGCGATCTTGGTCTGCTTCTCCGGCTCCACCTCTTTCGCCACACCCAGAGTCTCGGTGAAGAGATCCGCGACGTCATATCGAGTCATATGCAGCGCCGGCGCGACAATGTGATACGGCCGCTGGTGCGCGAGCTGAAGAATGTATTCACCCAGATCCGTCTCCACGGCTTCAAGCTGATGCTTCTCCAGCCGGTCGTTGAAATGGATCTCTTCCATCGTCATCGACTTCGATTTCACAATCAGCCGCGCCTGCCGCTCCTTGGCCAGCGCGAGCACGAAGTCGGCAACTTCCTGGCCGTCGCGACAGTAAATCACCTTCCCGCCGTGAGCCGTTACGTTCGATTCAAACTGCTCCAGATAATAATCCAGATGGTTGATGGTGTTCTTCTTGATCTCGTGCGCCAGCGTGCGCAGATCCTGATATTGCGGCAGAAGGTCGCCGCGCACCGCTCCGGCGCGATGGTCGATCAGGCGCTGTGTGGCGGAGTAAATGGCGAGCTGCAGGCGCGGATCGCCGAGTGTTTGCTGGACGCCTTCCGATTGAGCGCCGATCATCGGGAAGCCAGCACCTCCGCCAGATGCATGGTGCGGATGTTGAGGCCGGCGCGCTGGATCACGCCTTGAAGCTGCATCAGGCAACTGGAGTCGATGGACACCACCGTTCCCGCCTCCGTCTTCACGATCGAATCGATCTTGGTGCGCGCCATGCCGCCCGAAACCTCGGGAAACTTGACGGAGAACGTGCCGCCGAAGCCGCAACACTCCTCGGCCGCCGACATTTCGCGCAGCGTGAGACCTTGCACTTTCGCCAGCAGCCGCCGCGGCCCGTCCTTGATGTGCAACTCGCGCAGGGCGTGGCAACTGTCGTGATACGTAACCACGCCGTCGAAGCGCGCCCCGACATCGTCTGCCCCGGCCACCTCCAACAGAAACCTCGAGAACTCCCAGACACGAGGCGCAATGCGATGCACGTCTTCCAGCATCGCGGCGTCGTTCGCGAAAATGTCCTCGAAGTGATGCGTGATCATCGACGTGCACGAGCCTGAAGGAACCACGATATGCTCCGCATCGCGAAAGACGTCCAGAAAGTGCCGGGCCACCGCGCGCGCCTCTTCCGGATAACCGCTATTGAACGCCGGTTGGCCGCAACAGGTCTGAGCCGCGGGAAAATCCACCGCATAGCCCAGGCGTTCGAGCACCTCGGTCATGGCGACGCCTACTTGCGGGAACACCTGATCGACAATGCAGGTAACAAAAAGCGAGACGCGCCCCTTCACTCGTTTGCACCTGTCATGAAATTCAATTGTGGCATAATGCCTGAGAACCCAAGGAGACACATCATGCGAATGAATCGGACCGCTCTTATTGCTTTTGCGGCTCTGCTGAGCGCGAGCTTCGTGCTGGCTCAGCAACGACGCACACCGGGGCAGCCAAATCCGGGACAGCCTGCCGCGGAACCAGCGGAGACGGTGCGGCGTGGTCCGCCGCTGGAAGAAAAAAGCTCGGTGACGCACCATAGCGCGCGCATCGGGGGTCAGCAAATCAACTACACCGCAACTGCGGCCACCTACGTGGTGAAGGCCGACGACGGCACTCCGAAGGCGTCGTTCTTTTTTGTCGGCTACACCAAGGACGACGCGCACGATATCTCCAAGCGTCCGATTTCTTTCGTTTATAACGGCGGTCCCGGCTCCGGATCGCTGTTCACGCACATGGGTCTGGGGCCGCGACGCATCGTGCTCACCGACGACGGCCACGGCATGCCCGCGCCGTACTCGATCACCGACAACGAAAGCTCGTTTCTCGATGCATCCGACCTGGTTTTCGTCGACGCCATCTCTACCGGCTACAGCCGTCCGGCACCCGGCGAGAACACGTCGCAGTTCTATGGAGTGGTCCAGGACGCCACCTATTTCTCCGACTTCATCTACCAGTACCTGACACGCAACGAGCGCTGGTCCTCGCCCAAATTTCTGATCGGTGAAAGCTACGGCACCACGCGTTCCGCCCAGCTCTCCAGCGTTCTGCAGCACCGTCATCAGATTTATCTGAACGGCATCGTACTGGTGTCGTCGGTGGGATTCGGAAACTGGGGCGCGGACGACCGTTCGAAATTCTTCCTGCCCACCTTCGTCACCTCGGCCTGGTATCACCACCTGCTGCCACCCGACCTACAGAAGCTGACTATCGACCAAGTGGCCGACCGCGCGCGCCAGTTTGCGCACGGCGAATACGCCGCAGCTTTAGAAAAAGGCGACCAGCTTACGCCGGCCGAGCACCAGAAGATCGTCCAGGAGCTGGCTCGATACACCGGCCTTTCGACGAAGTACATCGCGCAGACGAATCTGCGCATCAGTCCGCAACGCTGGTTCAAGGAACTGTTGCGCGACCAGCGGCGCACCGTCGGTCGTCTGGATTCCCGTTTCGAAGGTATGGACGTGGATGCCGCCGGCGAACGCTATGAATACGATTCCAGCGAAGCCTCCTACGAAGGCGCGTATGTCGCCATGTTCCAGGATTACGCGCGCCGCGAATTGAAGTGGAACACAGAAGGCTATTACACGGTCACGGCCAATGTCCGGCCATGGGATCAGGGGCAACCAGGCGCAGTCGCAGAATCGTTGCGTTCCGCCATGACCGAGCAAACCTTCCTGAAAGTGCTAGTGGTCTGCGGCTACTACGATCTTGCGACGCCATTCAACGGCATCGAGCAGACCGTGTCGCACATGAATCTGGAGCCGCCGGTTCGCAAGAACGTCAGCTTCACCTATTACGAAGGCGGTCACATGATGTACATCGACAAGAAGGCGCGCGAAAAACTGCACAAGGACGTCGATCTGTTCATCGACTCCAACTCGGCAGCCAGCCAGTCGACGCCGACCAGCCGTTGACCGTTGTGGCGCACGCACTCGTGCGTGCAGCGTTCACACTCGTGTGAACGCAGGCTGGGCGTTCGATCAAAACCGTGTTCGCATGAGTGCGAACACGGCACGCTTGAGAGCGTGCGCCACACCTTAACATTTGTTCACGAGTTCCCACTAGCTAAGAACATCACGGAAATGCTGCTCGCCCGTCCACTATACTTGCGTGCGTCGACAATGAACACACTGCTGCTAGATCTGCGATACGGAATCCGCTCCCACGCCAAGGCGCCCGGTTTCACGCTGGTGGCCGTGCTGACGCTCGCGCTCGGCATCGGCGCCAGCACCGCGGTCTTCAGTGTGGTGAATGCCATCCTGTTGCGGCCGCTTCCCTACCTCCAGGCGGACCGGATCGTCCTGCCGTGGCGCATGGCCCCGGTCGGCTTGTTCCTGGGTTATGACAAATTCCCCTGGGGCCAGATCGACTTTCATCTCTTCATCCAGCAGCAAAAATCGTTTCAGCACCTCGGCGCATTCCAGGCGGAATCGTTCAATCTCACCGGCGCGGGTGAGCCCGTGCAGCTCGAAGGCATGCGCGCTTCCGCGGGATTCTTCCCCGCCCTGGGCGTCGCGCCGGAACTGGGCCGCACTTTCACCGCGGACGAAGACCGGCCCGGATATGAGCACGTTGCGGTGTTGAGTCACCGCTTGTGGCGTGATCGATTCGGCGGCAATCCCGCGATCCTGGGCCAGACGCTGAATCTCAGCGGGAATCCGTACACAATCATCGGCGTGATGCCGGCGACGTTCGCGTTTCCACGAGCGTCGGAAATGCCCGGCAGCTTCGATTTCCCGCGCGAGCCGCAACTCTGGGTTCCACTGGCAATGCCAGCGCCGCCGCCGCCCGGCCCGCAGGAACTTGCCGTAGTTGGCCGTCTGAAACCCGGCGTCACCATCGAACAATCGCAAGCCGAACTGGATGTCTTCGCCGACACGCTGTTCAAATTTTTCAAACAGGGCAAGGGCTGGTTCAACTGCCGCGTGACGCCCCTCGCGCAGCAAGTGGGCGGAGAGACGCGCCGCCCGCTGCTGCTGGTGTTGGGCGCCGTGGGCGTAGTACTGCTGATCGCGTGCTCGAACGTCGCGAATCTCCTGCTCACGCGATCGCTGGCGCGCCGGCGCGAATTCACCCTTCGCGCGGCACTCGGCGCAGGACGCGGCCGGTTGATACGCCAGCTCCTCACCGAAAGCCTGCTGCTGGCGGCGTTCGGCGGCGGATTGGGCATGCTGCTCGCCGAAGCGGGCGTCAATTTCGTCAAAGCGTTTGGACCAGCCAGCATTCCTCGCTTGCGGGAAGTCTCGCTCGATCCCGCCGTATTCAGCTTCACGCTCGGTATCACGCTGCTCACCGGCGTTCTCTTCGGACTCGCTCCCGCATTCGCCGCCGCTCGCGAGAATCTGGTGGAAGCGCTGAAGGAAGGCGGCCAGCGCGCGGGCGCGGGTCCTGCCAGCCAGGGTGTCCGCAACTCGCTGCTGATTTCCCAAGTCGCGCTCGCTCTTGTGCTGGTGATCGCTGCCGGATTGCTGGTTCGTACGTTCGCGCAACTGCTCCGCTCGGACTCGGGCTTCAATCCCACGCGCGTCCTCACCTTCGAACTGTCGCTGCCCAGCACGAAATACAAGGACAGGGCGCAAATGATTCGGCTCTATCAGCAGGCGCTGCGGCAATTGCAAACCGTACCCGGCGTGCAGGCCGCTGGAATCGGCGAGACCATCCCGATGCGCGGCGCAGGCGAAAGTACCGGCATTCGCCTTTCCGACGGTCCTCGCGCCAAAACGCAGGAGGTGCCCTTCGCCGCCTACACCATGGTCTCCAGCGGATACTTCACCGCGGTCGGAACACCTGTGCTCAGAGGCCGCGGCTTCCTGGAAACGGACACGCTCGATTCCATGCCGGTCACCGTAATCAACGCCGCGATGGCCCGAAAATACTGGCCCGGTCAAGACGCGCTGGGCAAGCAGGTTGCCCCCGGCAGCACACGCTACCCGCTGGCGACCGTCGTCGGAATCGTGGCCGACATCAAGCATCTTTCGCTGCGTGAAGATCCCGGCCCGGAGATGTACGTGCCCTTCAATCAGAAAGTCTGGCCCACGCTGGCCGTCATGCAGGTGGCGATCCGCACCAAAGCCGACCCGTCTTCGATGACCGGATTGATTCGCGACGCAATCCATTCCGTCGACGGGGACCTTCCGCTAGGAAAACTGGCCACGCTGACCATGCTGGTCGACGAAGCGATGACGCAGCCGCGATTCTCCATGCTCCTGATGGCCGCATTCGGTGCGCTTGCGGTAGCGCTGGCAGCTATCGGAATGTACGGCGTGATCGCCTATTCGGTAGCGCAACGCACGCGCGAGATCGGCATCCGCATGGCGCTCGGCGCGCAACAGGGAACGGTGTTCGGCATGGTGCTGAGCCAGGGCGCGCGATTGGCCGGCATGGGAATCGGCATCGGCATCCTGACCGCGCTCGGGGTTACACGACTGATGGCCAGTTTCCTCTACGGCGTCCAGCCCTTCGACCCGCTGACCTTCGCCGTGGTCGCGCTGCTGCTGGCCGGAATCGCGCTGCTGGCGTGTTATCTGCCAGCCCGCCGAGCGACGCGCGTGGACCCGATTCTCGCTCTTCGCGACGAGTAGCAGCCGCTGCTCAACGCGGACGCGGCCCGGGCTCGCGGCAATAATCCTCGCGATTGTTCCGGCAGCGATCGTATTCCTGCTTGCGGATTTGCCACCAGGTGTCGGCCTCGTCCTTATCGAGCTCCTTGCGCTGCAGCAACAGCCAGGCGAAGCGCTCCGTGGAATTGCGGAACAGGATTCCCGCGGGATCGCCGCCGATCAACTGCACGCCGAAGCGCAGCTTGCCTGCCATCACCAGGTCGCGCTCCTGATCGTTGCGGAATCCGATGTTGTTGGTGGGGTCGCGCAGCCAACGCGCGTAATGGGCCGACGTGGAATCGCCGAGCGCCGCCGCGCGCTGGTCCCACAGGATGCTGGTCTTGCGATTTTGCGGAACGCCGATGCCGAACTGATACGCGCGTGCGAGCGCGGCCTCGCCCTCCTTGTTTTCGAGGCCGGCGCTCTTCGCGTACCACTTGGTCGCCTCCACCCAATCCTCCGGCACGCCCTTGCCCTCTTCGTACATCTGGCCCAGGTTTTTCATGCCGAGCGAATCGCCATTCTCGGCGCCGCGCCGATACCAGCGAGCCGCTTCGGCATAGTTTTTCGCGAGGCCGATGCCCTTTTCGTAATGCAATCCGATCTGCGTCTGCGCCAGGGAATTGCCAGCCTGCGCGGCGGCAAGAATCAGCTTAGACGCGCCGGCCAGGTCGCCGGCCTGATACAACTTCACGCCGCGCTCCCACAGGTCCTGGGCGGGCTCCCGGCGCTGAGCGGGGGATTCGCAAGGGAGCAGTAAAAACATCGCGGAGATGCAGATCAGAGGTCTCATCTATGGTAACTATACGGCCAATGGCGGTGGGCCGTCCAGCAAGGAAAATCTGCGGCTTTTTCTTATGTTTAGAAGCGGTTCTATAATTTCGTCTTGATTTCGCTCATCTCGCGCTGCATACTATCCTCGTGGCGTCTAAATCGGCGATTCTTCGACTCGTCCCGGTTCTCCGTCCAAAGCTCTCTCGCGCCCATGCTCTTCGATTCGACCAAACCATCGGGATCATCGGTGATGATGGCAAGGCAACTCTCGCAAGTGTCCTCGATGCTCTGTATCCAGGTCAAGAGCGCGGCGCGGCGTTGTCTGCGTTCCGCCAGTTCCGAAGCGCGGTAGTGCTGGCTGCCAATAAAGCGAAGATTCGACTGTCGCTCGAGACCGACGGCCAGACCCGCACGGATCCGGCCGACCGCGTGGTTTGGTTTGAGGGTGAGGACCGCGTGACCGAAGAAGTCACGCGGATGGTGGACGCCGAGGTCGGTGACGTCCAACGCTCGCCTCAATACGCGACGGAGGATCGACCGACTCGCTTCTTCGTCTCGTATGCGCACGCTGACGAGCCACTCCCGGCCGCACTCGCGGCAAAGTTACAGGTCTTGTTCCGTGGGCACGGCGAAGTAGAGTTCGAACTCTGGTCGGACACAGAAATCCTGCCCGGCAAGAAATGGCGTGAAGAGATACAGAAGGCAATGGAAGGGTGCGATCTCGCACTTCTGATGGTGAGCCCAGCGTTCCTGGCGAGCGACTTCATCAGGGACGTTGAGTTGCCATATCTTCTGCAACACAAGGGGGTGATTCCTGTGGGACTCGAACCGATACCGCCGAACATCGGGCGGAAGGACATCGAAGACTCGCAGATCTTTTACGTCAACGGCAGGACGTTCATCGACCAGACCAGCGACCGCACCCGCAAGGCATTCGCCCTGCAACTGTTCGAGAAGATCCGCGCGGCCTTGGGTGGCAAGCTCGGGCCGCCGAAGCCGCGGTACGACGAACATTTGCGCAAGGCCATCGGCGAATTCGATGAGGAAGCGTTCGTCCACACAGAAGGCGTCATGACCTCGATGGCGAAGGGTTTGGACGCCGCGCCGGAAATCGACACTAGCAAGCGCAAGGACGCGATCGAATTTCTCTTGGAGTGGATCAACGACGAGAAAGCGCCTCCCTATTGCGCACTGCTCGGCGAATACGGCATGGGCAAGACCACCACTTGCAAGGCGCTGGCTCGCGATTTGCTCAACCGACGGGACCGAGGCGAAAGGGTCCCGGTTCCCATCTATCTCGATTTGCGCTACGTCGGCGAGAGCGCACGCGACGGCTTAGTGCTGGACGAAATCCTTGACTTGATAGTCAAGCGAAGCTGGAAGACCGGGCCGACCGGCACCGATCTGAGTGCTCAGGAACTGATCAATCTCGTGCAAAAAGATGGCGCGCTGGTGATCTGGGACGGCCTCGACGAAGTGCTGGTGCATCTCGATCCCCACCCGGGGCAGATGTTCACTCGGCAGCTTTTCCGCATCCTTCCTCCTGCGCGCAAGGGTGAGCTACGGCGCGGCCGAATGCTCATCAGTTGCCGCACGCACTACTTCCGAACGCTGCGCGATCAGCAGACGCATTTCACCGCCGAGGACCGCGACAACGTGCGGCCCGAAGACTATCGCGCGCCGTTTGTACTGCTGCCGTTCACACAGGAGCAGATCCGCGAATACATCGTCCACACACTGCCGAAGGAAGACCCGGACCGCGTGCTGGAAACGATCAAGGCGGTCCACAACTTGACCGAAATGGCCGAGCGGCCCTACACGCTCAGCCTGATCGCGAAAGAGTTCGCGCAAATCGAACAGTGGAAAGCGGAGGGGCGGCGCGTCACCGGGCTGATGCTCTATCGGCATATGGTTCGCTCCTGGCTGGAACGCGACCAGGGCAAGCACCAGCTCACGCCGGATCACAAGCAGGCTCTCATGGAATACTTCGCGGCCGAGCTGTGGCGCGCGGGCGAGCGGTCCTGGTCGGTGGAGAATCTGGAGCAGTGGCTGATCGACTTCATGGGGGCGCGTCCGGATCTGGCGGCGCACTACCGGCACAAAGACCCAGAGCTGCTGAAGGAAGACCTGCGCACCGCGACGTTCCTGGTGCGCGAGGGTGACGACCGGTTCCGCTTCGCGCACACTTCGCTGCAGGAGTATTTTTTCGCGGGCTATTTGTGCCGCGCGCTGGTGGAAGGAAGGCCGGAGGCGTGGGTTCTCCCCAGAGTGAGTCCGGAAACGCTGGACTTTCTGGGCCAGTGGCTGGATGAGAGAGAGCGTCAGGATGTGGCGCTCGCCACGTTAGGCCAATTGCGGGATTCCTATCGCGCGCGTGCCAGCGAACTGGCTTTCGAGTATTGTTTGCTCGCGGTGCGCAAGCGTTATCCTGCGCCTTCTATGGCGGGCTTCCAACTTCCCGGCGCGGATCTGTTCGACTGGCAGATCGCGGGAAGCGTGGGCGCGCCGTTGATGCTGATGGGAATAAATCTGCGGGGCGCGCGCTTGGCGAATTCGCGTTGGCGTCACTGCAACTTGCAAAATGCAATGTTTGACCAGGCAGATGCATCGCGGGCGGAATTGCTTCAGTGTTTCCTGGCCGCATCAAGCTGGCGCGGCGCTGCGCTGGAAGCCACGGTATACCTGGAATGCGAGATGGTGAATGCGACCTTCGCGGACGCACGCTTCGGCCGAACACAGTGGCTGCGATGCCGTGTGGCAGGAGCAATTGATTTGCCTGCAGGACGGCCGGAGGCTTCATACGCGTTGTGCGATGGCGTGCGCGAGGAAGACCGGAGCGAATTGGCGCGGCAAGCGCGGGTCATTGCTGACACTGGACATCATGCCTCGGTGCGCGCCTGCGCGTGGTCGCCGGACGGGCGGCGCATCGTCTCGGCGTCTGACGACCAAACCCTGCGCCTCTGGGACGCCCAGTCCGGCCGCTGCCTGTCCACCCTGCAGGGTCATCAGGGCTTGGTGCGAGGCTGCGCGTGGTCGCCGGACGGGCAGCGCATCGTCTCGGCGTCTGTCGACTACACGCTGCGCCTCTGGGACGCCCGTTCCGGCCGCTGCCTGTCCACCCTGCAGGGTCATCAGGGCACAGTGAATGGCTGCGCGTGGTCGCCGGACGGGCAGCGCATCGTCTCTGCGTCTGACGACAAAACGCTGCGCCTCTGGGACGGCCAGTCCGGCCGCTGCCTGTCCACGCTGCAGGGTCATCAGGGCACAGTGCATGGCTGCGCGTGGTCGCCGGACGGGCAGCGCATCGTCTCGGCGTCTGACGACAAAACACTGCACATCTGGAACCCGACCTCAGGAAGGCCGTTGGCGGTGCTGGTGAGAAGTGAACCGGCGTGGGCCTGCGCATGGTCGCCGGACGGGCTGCAGATCGTCTCAGCGAGCATCGACCATACACTGCACATCTGGGACGCGAAGTCGGGCCGCTGTCTAGCCACGCTGAAGGGACATCAACATGCAGTGCATGACTGCGCGTGGTCACCGGACGCGCAGAGGATTGCTTCGGCGTCGTTCGACAATACAGTACGCATCTGGGACGCCAAGTCCGGCCGTTGTTTGATGCTGCTACAAGGACATGAGAGCCTAGTGTGGGGATGCGCGTGGTCCCCGGACGGGCAGCGGATCGTCTCAGCATCTTCCGATGGAACGCTCCGCGCTTGGGATGCAGGAAGTGGCGCCGAACTCGCACCGCGAATCTACCACTTCTCCACACCAGAAGGCTCGACCTGGTGTTCCGTGGACCATCCGGGAAACCGAATCGTCGACTGCGGCGCCGAAGCCTGGCGCGTCCTCGGATGGATCGTCCCCGAAGCCGGCACCGGCCTCCCTGAATGGCTCCCCGCCGAAACATTCGGGCCGCTGCTCGTCTCTCAAAATCCTTGACTTTTCCCCTTTTCTTCGCCCACAATAGGGCATGGCTCTTACCAAGCGGCAGAAAGACGTGCTCGATTTCATCGCCGACTTCGTCGAGGAAAACGGCTTTAGCCCCAGCTACGACGAAATGGCCCACGGGCTGAAGCTGGCTTCGCTCGCCACCGTTCACAAGCATATCCAGGCGCTGGAGTCGCGCAGTTACCTCAAGCGGCTGTTCAACCAGAGCCGGTCCATTGAGGTGTCGGCGAAGTACATGCAGGAGCGGCGTCGCGGCAAGCAAGTGGGCCGGCCGACCGAGATCGCGCTGGCCGGACGGATCGCCGCCGGTGCGCCGGTGGAAGCCATCGAGGGGCAGGACACGCTGCAGTTCGCCGATTTCGCGGGCAAGGGCGACACCTTCGCGCTGCAGGTGAGCGGCGAGTCGATGATTGACGACCACATCTGCAATGGCGATTACGTGCTGGTGGAGCGAACCCAAAAGGCCAACGACGGCGAGATCGTGGTGGCGCTGGTGGGCGGCAACGAAACTACGTTGAAGCGGCTCTATCACGAGGCGAACGGGAAGATCCGCCTACAACCGGCCAACGCGTCGATGAAGCCGATCCATGTCGACGCGGCCGACGTGCAGATTCAAGGCCGAGTGCTGGCGGTGCTGCGCAAATACCGGTAAGCGCGTACCGTACATGTTAAGCTTGTACTGTACATGGCTAGTCCCGTGAGCGGTGTCAAGCGATTTCTTTTTTGGGACTATCCTCGCGCCGGCTGGCAGTACGACGTGATGGTGGGGCTGATTCTGGCCTTCATCTTCTTCACTCCGCGGGCCTGGTTTCGCGATCAGCCCAAAGCAGCCAGCATCGTCATGCTTCCCGCCGAACACGGGTCTAATGTGTTTTGGATGGATAGCGAGCAGCTCGCCAACGTGGCTGAAGGAGAGCGAACCACGCGGGCCAGCGCCCTGATCAAGGCGCGCACCGGAAAGAAGTACAACATCGTTCGTTTGGAACCCATCGTCGACTCCGAACAAGAGATCAAGGGCTACATGGCGTTCACTACGCCGTAGCGCCGCGCGCTGCTGGAATCCGGTTCAATGAAAATGCGATCAAACGCTTTGAGTATTTTTTTGTGCCTCGTCACAGTGGCCGGCGGACAGGCAGCGCGCGCCGAAGCGCTGAAAGAATTGCTCGCGCGGATGGACAAGGCCGCGAGCCAGTTCCAATCGATGACGGCGCAGGTGGTGTGGACCACGCACACGGAAGTGCTGAACGACGACAGCAAGGAAACCGGCAAAGTCACACTGATGCGGGTGCAGCTCGGCGATGTCCAAGGTCTGGTGGAATTCAAGACGCCGGACGAGAAGTTTGTAAATCTGGAAAAGCAGAGTCTGCGGATTTACTACCCCAAGATCAAGAAGCTGGATGTCTACGAGTTGGGCGATCAGGCCGACCAGGTGTATCAATTCCTGATGATCGGCTTCGGCACTTCAGGCACTGCACTTGCAAGGGATTATGGCATGACCGTGCTGGGGAAAGAGACACTGAAGGGCCAAAGCGTTCCAACCATTCGGCTTCAGTTGATCCCCAAGTCGGCAAAAGTGCGTGAGAACTATGTAAACAAGCTGGAACTATGGATTCCAGAGCAAAGCGAACCTTACCCGATTCAGGAAAAGTTTTCTCAGCCGTCGGGTGATTACCGTTTGGCAGTTTACAGTGATCTGACCATCAATCAACCGCTGAAGCAAGGCGCGGTGCAACTGAAACTCCCGCCCGGGGTTACTACGGAAAAGCATTCAGGGAAATGATAGCGATCGAAACCAATACGAACCAAGTTGCAAGCCGCAACAATCGCGACACCGGAGGCCGGCTGACGTTCCTGGACTGGTCGCGCGGACTCGCCGTGGTCACCATGCTGCAAG
Source organism: Bryobacteraceae bacterium (assembly GCA_035632375.1). Lineage (GTDB taxonomy): Bacteria > Acidobacteriota > Terriglobia > Bryobacterales > Bryobacteraceae > Palsa-89. The sequence continues at coordinate 38,362 of DASQGY010000095.1, forward strand.
GCCACGTGTTCCATTCGTTCAATCGCACCGACCTGCGCAGCGAAGGACCATTCATGCTTTCGCAGTTCTTCGGAGGCATGGGACCGGCGGTATTCCTGGTGCTCACCGGAATCACGCTGGCGTTCCTGATGAATCGCGTGGAACGGCAAGGCTTGAGTGCGCTCGGGCGTTGGAAAGCGGCGCTCCGGCGCGCGGGTTATCTTTTCACGCTGGCGTTCCTGTTCCGGCTGCAGCTTTGGCTGTTCGCTTACCCGCAAAGTCCGTGGACTGACCTGTTCAAAGTAGACATTCTCAATTGCATGGGGTTTGCCATCGCACTGATGTCGGTGATGGCTTTGTTCACAACTGCCGATCGTGTGCGCCTCTGCGCGGGATTGGGCCTGGCTATCGCCATTGTTTCGCCCCTTGCGTCGTCGATGAACTGGAGCTGGCTGCCGCCGCAGCTCTCGGCCTACATTGTGCCCAGCTATCAATACTTCGCCTTCTTCCCTTGGGCTTCGTTCATCGCCTTTGGACTCAGCATCGGAAGTCTCCTGCGGTTGGCCAAGCCGGAGCAGATGAACCGGATCATGCAGTGGGGAGCGCTCGCCGGTCTCGCGCTCGCCTTCGGCGGCCAGTACTTCTCGAACCTTCCTTACACGCTTTATCCGAAGTCGGAATTCTGGCTGGATAGCCCGGGGCTGATCGTGATCAAGCTCGGCGCGGTGATGCTGCTCTTCTCCTTCGCCTATCTCTGGACCGAGTTTGTGGTGGGCAACTCCTGGAGCTGGGTACGCCAGTTGGGCACTACTTCACTGCTGGTGTATTGGGTACATATCGAGCTGGTCTACGGCCGGTGGTTCGGAACGCAGAAGGAGACGCTGAGCAATCTCGAGTGCGCTTTGTACGCGGTGGTGGTGATTGCGCTGATGGTCGCGATCTCGCTGCTGAAGACGCACTGGGGCAAGACCGTGGACACGCTCACATCGCTTTTCCGCTACGACAGCCCGCGGCGCGTTTCCGGCGACTAACCGGCCTTTCCCGTACGCTGTAACGGTAACTTAACTAGCCACGGGTCTCTGTGATGTTGTATGATGCCCCCAAGGTTTTACCTCATGAAGAAGAGGTTGTAAGGGGGAACATGCTACGTCGCACATTAGTCCTTTGTTGCTTGATTTCCGCGGTCATCTGGTCGCAAGAGTTCCGCGCTACTATCACCGGTCGCGTCGTCGACTCCCAAGGAGCCGTCATCCCAGGTGTCAACATCACGGCGACTCTAGTCACGACCGGAGCCAAGTCGGAAACAACCACCGGAGCCGACGGTCTCTTCACCATTCCATTTCTGACGCCGGGAACATATCGCATGGAGGCTCGGCGCGATGGATTCAAGCGCTACGTCCGCGACGGCCTGGCAGTGAGTACCGGCGAGCGAGTCGGCCTGGACATCCAGCTCGACTTGGGTCAGCTCAGCGAATCGGTGACGGTTACCGCGGAGACGCCCCTGCTGGAAACAGCAACGGCAACCACCGGCCAGGTGATTCGTTCCTCGCAGGTGGAGAACATGCCGATGAATGGCCGCACGCCCCTGGTGTTGGCGCAGTTGGCCATGGGCGTGGTACCGAACAGCGATCCGCGATTCAATAGGCCCTTCGACAATGCGGGCCCTTCTGGTTTCTCGATGGGGGGAGCGCCGGCCCAGCAGAACGAATTGCTGGTGGACGGCGCGCCGGACACCACCAGGAATCTCCGCGTGGCCTTCAACCCGCCCGTGGACGCCGTGGAGGAAGTCCGCGTGCACGCGTTTGAAGTGGATGCCGCGTACGGCCATACCGGCGGCGGAACCGCCAATGTGGTGCTAAAGAGCGGCACCAACACGTTGCACGGCTCGGCTTATGAATTCAACCAGGTATCCGCTTTGTCGGCGACGCCATTCTTCACCAACAAGGCTGGATTGGTGAAACCGGTTACGCGGTTCAACCAATGGGGCATCACGGCCGGTGGTCCGCTGTGGATCCCGAAAGTTTTCAATGGCCGGAACAAGGTTTTTTGGTTTTTCGGCTGGGAAGGCATCAACGACTCATTTCCTGAACCGATCACTACGACGGTTCCTACCCAAGCGGAGCGCAACGGCGACTTATCGGCTTTGCTGAAAGTGGGCAGCAACTATCAGATCTACGATCCGTTCAGCGGCGTGAAGCAGGGCTCTCGAATCGTGCGCACACCCATTAACAATAACGTCATTACCAAGGATAAGATCAGCTCGATTGCGACCGCTTACTTCCAGTTCTATCCATTGCCGAATCAGCCGGGCGACCCCGACGGGCACAACAACTATCTTTCGAATTCGGTTCGACGCGACACTTTCAACGGCGAGATTGGCCGCCTGGACTTCAACATAAGCGATCACAACAAACTCTTTTGGAATTTTCGGCACAACGACCGGATCGAGAACCGCGGCAACCGGTTCTTCAACATCGCCACCGGCAACTTTTTGGGCCGCGTCAACCAGGGCACCATGCTGGACGATGTCCATACGTTTAACGCCACCACGGTAATGAACGTCCGGCTCAACTGGACGCGCTTCATTGAAAGCAACAGCAAGCCCAGTGACGGTTTCAATGCGACCAAGCTGGGCCTTCCAGCGTACGTTACAGCCGCATCGCCGAAGCTGGTACTGCCCATCGTGGACATTGGTGGAGGATTCAACCAACTGGGCGATAACGGCGGCGACGTGACGCCCTTCGACATATTCCAGATCTTTGGCGATGTGGTGAAGATCGCCGGCAAGCACAGCCTGAAGATCGGCGCCGACATACGCGAACTGCGGGAGAGCAGCGCCAGTTACGGAAACTCGCAAGGGAGCTATCAATTCCGTACCGATTGGACCAGAGGACCGTTCGACAATTCCACCTCCGCTCCCTTGGGACAGGATTTCGCGGCGTTCCTGCTGGGACTTCCCACCGGCGGGAGCTTCGACCTGAACGCCACTCGCACCAATCAAGCGAAGTATTATGCCTTGTTCGTCCAGGACGATTGGCGGATCAAGAACAACCTGACATTGAATCTGGGTATTCGATACGAGCAGGACCTGTCCACGACCGAACGTTTTAACCGGAGCGTTAACGGTTTCGATATAACCACGCCCAACCCAATCGCCGCGGCGGCGCAGGCAGCCTATGCCGCCAACTACGCCAAGATCGGTAATGCGGATTTACTGCCGCCCAGCCAGTTCAAAGTGCTAGGAGGTCCACTGTATGCCAGCGCCAGCAACCCGGACATCTATCACACCAATTCGCACATCATCAGCCCGAGGATTGGCTTCGCATGGACGCCGGCCGCACTCGGAACCAAGACGGTAATTCGCGGTGGCTTCGGAGTCTTCGTGTTCCCGATCGGTTCGGTTGGAGTGAATCAGGCTGGCTTCAGCCAATCGAGCAGTGTGGTGGCGTCGCTCGATAGTTTTCTGACGCCGAACGCGACGCTGGCGAATCCCTTCCCGGCTGGTATCCAGACCCCAACCGGTTCCTCGCTAGGTCTGGCGACATTTCTGGGCAAGGACGTCACTTTCTTCAACAGTAACGTGCTGAATCCCTATTCGATGCGCTGGGAGCTCAGCGTGCAACGCGAACTCCCGTGGAGCACGGTTCTGGAAGTAGCGTACATCGGAAACCACGCTGTGCATCTGGGCATGGGCTCGACGGCGCGGAACACGGGTGATTTCCAGTTCAACTATGTGCCGGGCCAATACCTCAGCAGCTCGCCAACGCGCGATCAGGCCACCATCAACCGCTTGACTGCTTTGGTCACAAATCCCTTCGCCGGATTGATTCCGGGCACCTCGCTCAACGGAGCCACGGTGCAAGTCCAGACTCTGCTCCAACCTTTCCCCGAGTTCGGGCGGATTAACGAGCAGCAGAACAGTGGGGGAAGTTCGTACTTCGACAGCCTGAATGTGCGGCTGGAAAAGCGCTATTCGAAGGGGCTGAACTTCCTGGCAAACTACACGTACTCCAAGCTGATCGAGAAATTCCGGCTGCTGAACGACTTCAGCACGGCACCGGAGAAAGTTATCTCGGGCGACGACCGGCCGCAGCGTTTCGTGGTCAGCACCAGCTACGAGCTCCCGTTCGGCAAGAACAAGCCGTTCAGTTTTGGGTCGCCAGTCGCGAACCGCCTGCTGGGAGGATGGGTCGTGAACGGCATCTACACCTGGCAAGTGGGAGCGCCATTGACCTGGTCCACGAACAATCTGATCTATCTTGGTGGCGATCTGAACTTGAACCCGCGGGGCGTAAATGGCACCGCGTTCGATACCACGCGCTTTAACACCAACAGTGCGCAGCAACTGGGGTCCAACGTCCGGACCTTCCCGACGCGCTTCTCCAATCTTCGGCAGGACGGCGCCAATAATTTCGACCTTTCGGTGGTCAAGAATACGTACATCACCGAACGGGTGAATTTGCAGTTGCGCCTGGAGTCGTTCAACGCCATGAATCATCCGGAGTTCGACGCGCCGAACTTGACGCCGACCAACTCCAGCTTCGGCAAGATCACCAATCAGCCGAATCTAGCGCGCGCCATTCAGATCGGTGGCAGACTGGTCTGGTAATCTCGGCTAAACTGGCAGCGTGACCACTTACCTGCTCGCGCTGCTGCTGTTCGCGCCCCAGCCCAGCGAGCAGAAGCAGGTAGACACTCTGGTCGCTAAAATTTTGCGCCTGGCAGCATCGGAGCCAGCCGTCTACGGGGTGGATTCGCGGATGCGGACCGCCGAAGTTCTTACGGCGAAATACCCGCAGCTTGCGCGTGAAGCGCTGCATGACGCGCAGGCGGAACTCAGCGGGATCGCCGTGCCGGCGGAACGGGAGCATATGCGTGTCCGCTTGGTGCGGGCTCTCGCGCCGCTCGATTTGGAAGAAGCCGAGCGACTCACGCAGTCGTTCCCGCGCGGAACCGATCGGGATTATGTCGCGGAGGCCTACGATCAACTCAACCTGTACTTTGAAAAGCGTCCGGACGACGCGCTGCGGATGATCTATCACGGGCTGGCGGCTGGAGCTTTTCGGATGACCAGCGCATCGCGGCAGCTCGAAGATTGGAAGGCCAAGGACCCGGAAGCCGCCACTGCATTGTTCGCCGAAATGCTGGGTGCGTTTCCAGTGGAGTCGCCACACTCGGAGGACGTCTTGTACCTTCTCCAACAGACCAAGCAGGTACTGAAGTTGAACCGGGCGTTGTCGGTTCAGGCCATCGACAAAGCGCTGAGCGCAGCTACGTCGGAGAGCCTGCGCATTCCGGCGGCAAACGACAAGCAAGCAATAAGAGAACGACTGCTGCGCGACATCGCCTCAGTACTCAACTCGCTGGATCCGGGATTGCTGGAGCGATACAACGAGCAGCACAAGGAACTCGACCTACCAACGCTGGCGGAGAATCCGCCGCCGAAGGAGGACAAGAAGCCGGACAATGTGGGACCCGACCTATCGGGCCTTCCGTATGCCGAGGCTTTGACGCGCGCGCGAAAGCTGGTGGATCTCAGCGACCGGGCTGGCGCCTTGATCGAGATTTCGCGGCGAGAGGAGTTGACCGCACAGCAGCGGACCAGCGTGGCCCTGGAAGCGCTGAGCACCACGGCGAAGCTGCCGCAGTTGGACGATCGGCTGGTTGGCCTGGCGATGATCAGCCGGGACTTCGCGCGGCGGGGCGAACCGGCCAACGCGGCGCTTGCGGCGCAGTTGCTTTCCGAGAACTTCACCAAGGTCTGTGATTGTCCCTCCGCCACCTGCAAGCACGGCGACCAGAAATTCGACTGCTTGCAGAACGTGGAGGATTTCGCGGAATACCTGGACGAGTTCAAGACCAGTCCGGAGTCGATGAACCTGGAGAATATCTCGCTCGAGGCGCGCCTGCTCGTGCTAAAGCTGCACGCGCTCTTAACCGGGAAGCTGAGCCAATAGCGCACCCCAATGGAATCCCGCACCAAAGGCGGCGAAACAGATCAAGCTGCCGGGTTGCGGGCCCGGATTCTGCCACCATTCCGCGGCGGCGATCAGCATGGATGCCGAGGACGTGTTGCCGTAACGGCGGATGTTCGAGTAGAACTTGCTCGACTCTACTTCCAGCGCGCGGGCCACGCGGTCGATCAGGTTCTGATTCGCCTGATGCATCAGGAATATCTCGATCTCCGCGGCCTTCCGCTTATTCCGTTCCAGAAGCTCGGCGATCCCGCTGGGGATTTTGCGGGAAGCTTGCATGATCACCGAACGGCCGTTCATAGCCAGGGGCGCATTGAACTCAAGCTTCAAGTCTTCGGCGAACGTACCGTCGGAGTGCAGCACGGCATCGACAATCCTCGCGCCGGCGCCTTCGGGCGAAACGATGCACGCGCCCGCGCCATCGCCGAACAGAACAACAACACCCTGCTCCAGCGGTTCGCGCGAGACGACACTCGACATCTTCTCGGCGGCTACAACCAGGACGTTCCCGTACACTGCGGCCAGAGAATTGGCCAGAGCCATGCCGAAGAGCGATCCCGCGCTGGCCATCGGCAAATCGAGCGCCGGAGTCCCCGCCGCGCCGAGCCGGTTGGCGACCACCGCGGCGGGTCCTGGAAATCGCCGTTCCGCTGAACCCGACGCCACCAGAAGCATTCCGATGTCCGAGGCACTCAGCCCCGCGCGGTCCAGGCAGTCGCGAGCAGCCGCCACCGCCATGTCAGTCACCGTTTCGTCCGCTGCGGCGTAACGGCGTTCTTCGATTCCGGATACGTCCATGATCCACTGCGGCGTCAGATTGAACTGTGCCGCCAGATCCTGATTCGTCGCGACGCGGGAAGGCAGGTAGGCGCCGAAGGCCTTGAGAACAGCCACGGTTTACTTCTTGCTCTCGATGTAGGATTCGATCCGGGCGATGGATTCGAATTTGCGCGGATTCAAATCCGAATCGGGGATCTTGATTTGGAACTCGCGTTCCAGTTCGCTAACCACGTCCGGGAGAGCGAACGAGTCGAGGAATCCGGAATCGAACAGCGACTCCTCGCCATCGGGTATCTCGGTTTTTTTGGAAACGTTCTTGATGATGGCGACGATCCGTTCCCGGTTGTCCATTCCCCTATTGCCCATTCACCGCCTCGGTGCGAGCCGCTAGAAATCGGTTGTACTGCGCCATCAATTCCTCGAACAGCATGCTACCCACCAGGCGATAACCGGCGCTGGTGAGATGGACGTAATCGCCTTGCCCGAGGCCCGCTTGCACCCACTGCTGGACCGATCCCGGACCACCCATGCGCGTTCGCCAATCCCAGAAAGCGCAGCCGTTTTCGAGCGCGGTCTGCCGCTGTACATCGATCACTTCTTCCAGGTGCGGGAACGGAACACGGCGGCCGTGGATGCGTTTCTCACAGTCCGGAGGACCGACTACCAGGATGCTGGCGAGAGGCGCGGCGGCGCGGAGACGGCGGAGCATAGCAGTGAACGCGGCGTGATAATCGGTCTCGTTCCATTTCGCGTTCAGTGCTTCGTTGGTGCCGTACGCGACCAGGATCAAGGCCGGCTCGCGATCGGCCATCGCTCCATCCAGGATGGATTCGTTCCAATCCAATTGCAGACTGGCTTGCGCTCCGTTGATTCCCAGCGTTTCGTACGTGATGCCGGAGCGATTCTGCGCTACCCAACCGAAAAGCCGCACCGGTGCGTCGCGAAGCGTCCTGATGCTGTATTCATGGACGCCGGCGGTGGGCGCGTGCCGATAGAACCCAGGCGCCAACGGGCCGTCGGTATCGATGGTGTCTATCGCGACGCCGTCCACGTCGAATTCCATCGACCCGCCACCGGGCTGCTGCAAATAGTGAAGCTCCACCTGCTCGCACTCGGCCGACATAGTGACCGTTTCACCTGCGGATGTGGTGGTCAGGCTCACGCCGCCGAGCCCATAGATGCCATCGCCCTGTCGCCCCACCAAGCCATCGGTGTACCAGCCGCGTGAATTCGCGCCGCGGATATCGAAGCGGCGATATCCGGCAAAGGGATGCCCGGCGAGCGTGAATCCAGGGCCTCCCACACCGAACTTCCGCTGTAATGCCTGGCGCATGGTGTCGGCCCAATCGTCCGACGCCGTGTGCGAATCGCCGTAGTGCAGGATGTGCAGAGAGCCATTGCCCGACGGATGGGAAATCTGTTCGAAGAACGGAACCAGCGCGCCCGCGCCGTCCAGGACACGGTTGGGTTGCGTGGCGCGCTCGCTGACCGCTTCGAATGCCACGTGCCGGACTTTGGGGGGCACATAAACCACCGGGCGACGGTAATGTTTTTTACGCGATGGCTTTTTCTTGGCAGACGCCTGCGCGGCACGCTTCTTGGTGAGGGCAGAGGCTGGCACAGCAACGAAAGACAGCGCGAGGATGAACGCCAGTTTTCGCACTATTGTGCCGCCTCGCCGACACCGGGCTCGCGTTGTGCAAGCCGCTGTTCCTGTTTCGACTTGTACTCCTGATATCCCGCTTCGAGCGCGTCAAACAACAGCACACCGACCTTCTTGGCGCCGGCCGGCAAGGGGTGCATGAAATCGGCGCTCACCAGACGCGGCTGCGAGTCGTACCAGCGGCCCATGGTTCCTTCACCGCCCATGGCCTGGAAGGTATTGAAGAACGCGCAATTGGTTTCCGCCGCAATCCTTCGTTGGATTTCGACCAAGCGGGGTAGCGCGGCCGGAGTAACGATCTGGCCGGTGGAATCCCGCTGTCCACGATCCATCGGGCTCATGATGAGCACCGATGCGTTGGCTACAGCCGATTTGATCCGGTGAATCACTTCGCGTAGCTCGCCCGGATAATAGCGCTCGATGTAATCGGCATAAAGACTCTCATTCGTGCCATAATTCACGACCACCAGATCCGGCCGCTGATGCTGCAACTGCAACGCCCACTGACCCTTCTCGAAATTGCGAAGGACCGATTGTACCTGGCCGCCATTGAGCCCTAAACTATTGTAGATCACGCCGGGTCCTTCTCTCTCGAAACTTACGCCGAACAGACGCACCGGCCCTCGGTCCACCGTCAGGTCGATGGTTCGCGCACCCGCCGGAATGGCGATCTCGAGAAACGCCGGAAGCTTCTCCCCATCCGTTTCGAGTTCCGCGATCACTTGGCCGGAGGCTCGCACGCTGAGGTGTCCGCCGCCGGGCTGCTGCAAGTACTGCACCTCCATGTGCGAGTGATCCTCCCGCAGAACAAGGTGGGAGGAAGCGCCGGTTCCGCCTTGGAAGTTGACGCCGCCGAGTCCATGAAAGCCATCCTTGGCGCGGACTTGACTGGCGGGTTCAATAATCCAGCTCCTTCCGCTTACATCCACGCCGCGATGTCCGTACCAGGCCCAAGGTTTGGCGATGAGCACGAATCCGTGGCCGGCATCGCCGTAGCGTTCTTGCAGGAGCGACCGGACGTCGGCGGTGATGGAATCGGCTGTGGTCGGCGAATCGCCGTAGTGCAGAATCCGCGTGACTGCGCCGGGCTGTCGAGCCTCCGTCCGCCAAAGCGCCTGATAAAACGGCTTCAGCAGATCGTGGGGGTCGATCAGATTCGGTTCAGTGAGCGACGGTGTGGTAACGTGCTTTGTTCGCGGGCGCGGGCGAGACACCGGTGGATCGACCGCTACGTGTACCTGCCGAGGATGAAAGTCCACCACCGAAGTTGGCGTGTAAGGCCGGGCGAATTTTGTCTGCTGCACAGCCAGAAAGAAAACACCGAACGTTGCGATGGCGAGTGACGTTTTCTTCGGCAGCATAATCAGAACCTGTTATAGATGAACGGGACCGCGCCGGTCGCGCCCACGTATTGAATCGCCACAACCAATGCGGCCATCGCTGCGCCCTGCACGTAGAACGGCGATGCGCTGTAAATCCGCAGGCTGCCGTCGTACCAATTTTTCGGTAGGTAATGAGCGATTGCCGCGACCAGGAGGACCACCACGAATCCAGCGGAGACGTTGCCAAAGGCGATGGTTCCGGAGCAGATCTGCCAGAAGATTTCGCGGACGGTGATGAGGTTCGCCGCGCGGAAGAAAACCCAGCCGGCCAGCACAAAGTGGAAGGTGATGAACGCGCGCAGGAATCGATGACCAAACGCGGGGGACGGCGTGGGGTTCCCGCGGAAGACCTGCCACCAGCGTTGCGCCGCCAGGCCCGCACCGTGCCACAATCCCCAGATCACGAAGGTCCAGCTTGCGCCGTGCCACAGTCCGCCGATGGCCATGGTGAGCACCAGGTTTCCGTAGGTAAAGATCTTCCATTTCGAGCGCAGGCCGGGCAGCGAGAAATAGAGATAGTCGCGCAGCCAGTTGGAGAAAGAAATATGCCAGCGGCGCCAGAAGTCGGCGATGTTCTGCGCGGCGTAGGGGCGGTTGAAGTTGACCGGCAGCTTGATGCCAAGCAATAGCGCCGAGCCGATGGCGATGTCCGTGTAGCCCGAGAAATCGTAGTAGAGTTGCAGCCCGTAGCCGTACACACCCAGCAGCACTTCCGAGCCGGAGTAGAGCGTGGGCAAATCGAAGACGCGATTCACCAGGTTCTCGGCCAAATAATCCGCGATCAGAAACTTTTTCAGCAGTCCCAGGCCGATCAGGAACAGCGCCTTGCCGCCGTCTTGCGGGCTCAGCAATTGCTGCTTGGACCACTGTGGGATCAGCGTGGACACTCGCGTGATGGGTCCGGCGAGCGTGGTGGGGAAAAAGCTTACTGAGGCCAGGTAGGTGAGGAAACTCGTGGTGGGCTTGGCGTCGCGGCGGTAGATATCGATGGTGTAGGTCATCGCCTGGAAAGCGTAGAAGGAGAGACCAAGGGGAAGCGTCCAGGTCCAGATCTTGGGTTGGGTCGACGTCCATTGGGCATAGCTGTCAACCAGGAAAGGCACGTATTTTACCGAAGCGATGAGGCCGACGTTCATGACGATGCTGAGCGTCACCAGCAACCGGCGGAGTCCCTGGCGTTGTTCGCGATCGAGAGTCCGGCCGATGAAAAAGTCGCAAGTGGAAGCCAGGGGAATCAGGGCCAGGTAGATGATGTCCCAGCGGGCATAGAAGAAGTAGTTCGCGAAGACGATTACGGCCAGGCCGGCGAGGCGATATCGCGAGACCAGGCAGTAAGCCGCGAATATGGCTACAAGAAACGTGAAGAACGCCGGCGTCGACAACAGCATGGCACGGGAAACTCTTAGTATACAGGAGTGAGAACGTGGTTCAAACGCGAGTGGATGAAAACGTTCCGGGCGTTGAGCTGTCCCTGCTACGCTTAGGACGGCGGTTACCTCTAATCATGAAAACGCCTCGCAAGATTCCAAAAGCCGTCGACGACCTACCCACTTACGGACCGACGAAGGCCGAGTGGGCTGCAATCCGCAAAGGGCGAAGCCGCGGCCGCTCGTGGCGACTCCGTAACCTTGACCGCTCTCCTCGATGGCCTGGGTAGTCAGAGTCGTAAGGCCGACGCGAAGACAGGTCACAAGGCTCGAGGTTAGGGATCAAGAGAGAATCGGCGTCGCTGTGCGTGATTCAGAGCCAGCTTGACAAGCCGGCGCAGGATAACATCCTGCCCCACACGCCGGTTTTCGTGCAAACACCGACGGCCACGTTGCGTAAGGCTTACGATACGAGAGTGAACACAGTTCAAACGCAAGCACAAGGTGACATCCTGGTGGTAACCATCCACCGGCCCGCGGTTCGCAATGCCGTGGATGGGCCCACCGCCCGCGCACTCGCCGACGCTTTTCGGCAGTTCGACGGCGATGCGGGATTGCGCGTCGCCGTGCTCACCGGTGCGGGCGGGACGTTCTGCGCCGGGGCGGATTTGAAGGCCGTGGCCGATGGGCGCGGCAACAAATTGTCGGAAGATGGCGACGGGCCGATGGGTCCTTCGCGCATGCTGCTTTCGAAGCCCGTGATAGCCGCCGTGGAAGGTCACGCGGTGGCTGGAGGGCTGGAGCTGGCCTGCTGGTGCGATTTGCGTGTGGCCGCACGCGATGCCGTGTTCGGAGTCTATTGCCGGCGATGGGGCGTACCGTTGGTGGATCTGGGAACCATCCGGCTGCCACGGCTGATAGGGCAGAGTCATGCGCTAGATTTGATCCTGACTGGCCGCGGCGTCTCCGGCGACGAAGCTCTGCGCATGGGTCTGGCGAATCGATTGGTGGAGCGCGGGCAGGCGCTGGAGTCGGCAGTTGAATTGGCGCACACGCTCGCCCGCTTGCCGCAGACTTGTATGCGCTCGGACCGGCTGTCTTCGTATGAGCAGTGGTCGCTGCCGACGGCGGCCGCCGTGCTCAACGAATTCCGCCGCGGGATGCAGGTTATCGAAAGCGGGGAAACCGTTGAGGGCGCCAAGCGATTCGCCGGGGGCGCGGGGCGGCACGGGCGTGCCGAATAAACTTAGTGAAATAACTAGGCCCGATTTGTCGTCCAACAGCCGAGGAGGGAGTGCTTTGCGATATCTAGGGATTCTGCTATCTGCCCTATTGATAATGGCTTCGGGCACCATAAGTAATGCGAAAGACGAAGGGTTTTCGGGGAAATGGGTGCTGGACAAGAACGCCGACCGGTCGCCCAATGCGCCCACGGGCCTGCAGTCACGCATCAAGCAGGACAACTCCGGCGTGACTATCGAGTCCACATTCAAGGAGCCAGAAAACGGGCTCGTGCCTCTGCTCTACCTCGGCGTGATGACCACCAAGATGCGCTTGAGTCTCGATGGCCAGCCCGCGCAAAACCAGATCGGCCCATTCCAGATGGCGTCCAAGACCACGATAAACGCCAATCAAATGGATACCGACTGGACGGCAGAAGTGCGGGGCGACCAAGTGCAGGGCCACTGGACACACACTTTGGCGCCAGACGGCCGTCGCATGACCCTGGAGATCAAGGAAAGCTCCACGCAGGGACAAACCGGCACGGCCACACTGCAATTCATCAAAAAGTAGCGGCGTGTCTGCGCTACCATTTCTTAAGATGAAACTGCGGGATCGGGTAGCGCTGGTTACGGGCGGCGGAACGGGCATTGGCCGGGCGATCGCGGAGCTGTTCGCGGCGGAAGGGGCCAAGGTCGCGGTCAATTACAGCCGGTCGCGAGAGGCGGCCGAGGAAGTTGTCGCTGGAATCCGCACGTCGGGCGGGACGGCCATCGCCATCGGCTCCGATGTCGGGCAACAAGCCGAAGCTGCGGCCATGGTGGAGCGAGTGGCGCGCGAGTTCGGCCGGTTGGACGTTCTGGTGAACAATGCCGGGTGGAGCACGCGCATTCCTCACGATCAATTGGACAGCCTAACCGACGAAATCTGGGATCGCACGTTCAATACTAATTTGCGCGGCGCTTTTTATTGCGTGCGGGCGGCGGTTCCGTCGCTGCGCGAGCACGAAGGCGCTTCTATCTTGAACATCGCGTCGGTGGCGGGCATGACCGGGATGGGTAGCTCGATCGCGTATGCAGCGTCAAAGGGCGCGATGATCACCATGACCAAATCGCTGGCGCGGGCGCTGGCGCCGGCGATCCGGGTGAACGCAATCGCGCCCGGTTTCGTGCGCACCAGGTTCGCTAACTGGCCGGCTTCCGCGTTCGATCAGGGCGAGGCGATGACGCCGCTGAAACGGCTGGCGACGGTGGAGGAAATCGCGGCGCTGGCGCTGCATTTAACCGCCGATGCGAAGGCGGTGACTGGAGAGACCATCGTAGTGGATGGCGGGCTCACGGAACTGGGCACCATTCAACTGCATACGGCGGCCGGACAACAGCGATAACCGGCTACCGGCGTTGCAGACTTTGCAGTTCCACTTCCAGAAGATCGATGATGGCGCGGCAGCGTTGCATGTCCGGGTGGCTGGGTTTGTAAGTTGCGATTCGATTTCTTAGAGTGTCCACTTGCAGCATGAGCGCCTTGATCTGCTCCTGCACTGCATGGGGCGGCCACTGATCCACCGGCAGTTGCAGCAGCCGGGACTGCTCTTCGAGGACGCTGACAAGTGCACGCGATTGTCGAACTTGCGGATGGTCCGGCGTATAGCGAGTCAGGTCGCTCAGCAATACGCGGATGAGATTCTGCTGCGCTGCAATCCTCGCTTGGATTTCCGGAGTTGGTTGAGCCAACGCTGAGATACAGGTTAGTAGCAGGGTGAGCAGGGAAGTCCGTAACATAAGTAAACGCCCTCCGAAGAGAGTGTACGCCTTGCTTCCCCCCGGTGCAACCTGAGCGTACGGGCCTGCGATAGCATGGTATTCCATGAAGAAATCCACGCTATTGCTCGCCACTTTGCTTCTCGTGTTCCAAGCCACTCCGGCTGGGAAATTCGCGCTCACCATCGACAACATCATGCGCGGGCCGGGACTCTACGGCTATGAGCCGGCGCAGGTCCGCTGGTCGGGCGATGGCGAGCGCCTTTACTTTCAGTGGAAGCAGGCTAGCGATCCGGAGACAAAGGACCCCGATACGTACGTGGTGGGGCGCGATGGGAGCGGACTACGCAAGCTTTCTGAGGCCGAGGTCAAGCTTGCGCCACCCGTCTTTGGCGATACCACGTTGGACAAAAAGCGGACGGTCTACACGCGCGATGGCGATATTTTTCTTTATGACTCGGCCTCCGGGCACACGCAGCAGATCACCAAGACGGCCGATGCAGAGACCAATCCGCATTTCACGCGCGACGGGAAGCGGATCGCGTTTACTCGCGCCAACAATCTGTACGTGATGTCGCTGGAGAACGGATCGCTGATGGAGATGACGGATATTCGGGCTGCTTCGGCCGGGGCTCCAGCAGGCGGGGCGGCAAGTGGGGCGGCGCGGATCGGACAAGGGCAGGGGCAAGGTCGCGGGGCGCAAGGCCGCGCCACTGGCAGTTCAGATGAACAAAAGGGTACCGATAGCCAGGAGTTCCTGAAGAAAGAGCAGAAAGACCTGCTGGAAGTAATTCGCGAGCGTGCGGCCAAGCGCGAGGAAGACGACGCGCGGAAGAAGCGCGACAATCCGCGGAAGCCTTTTAATTTGCAGGGGACGCAGAACGTCGCGGCGTTGACGCTGACGCCGGACGAGAAATATGTGATCGCCAGCGTCATGGAGCCGGGTACGGGGGCGAAGAACACCATCGTTCCAAATTTCGTGACCGAGTCGGCTTATACGGAAGATATCCAATCGCGCAACAAGGTCGGCGACAATCAGAACCGCGTTCGACTGGCGATCCTGAACGTCGAGACTGGCGAAGTGAAGTGGGTGGATCACGGACAGAAGGCGCCGCCTGCTGCGACTGTCGAGGCGAAGGCCGAGGTCAAATCGGAGACCGGTGATAATCCCCCGGCGCGGCGTCCAGCCGAACAGGATCGCGATGTGCAGTTGTTCCAGCCCGTGTGGTCGGAAGATGGCAGCAAGGCTGTACTGCAGGCTCGCTCGGCGGACAACAAGGACCGCTGGATTCTGGCGCTCGACGAGAATACCGGGAAGACGCGCGTGGTGGTCCACGATCACGACGATGCTTGGGTGGACGGGCCTGGCTCGTTCGCATTGGGATGGATGAAAGGCGATCGAAGGATCTACTTCCAATCGGAGCGCAGTGGGTATTCGCACTTATACACAGTTGGCTTCGACGGGGGCGAGCCCAAACCGCTCACATCCGGAAAATGGGAAGTGGATACGGCGGTGCTGTCGAAAGACAAGAGCCGCTTTCTCCTGACCACTAGCGAGAACGATCCCGGCGAGCATCAGATTTACGAGATGAACGCGGAGGGCGGCGCGAGGACCAGGCTTACTTCCCTGCCCGGCGGCCACACGTGCGCGTTATCGCCGGACGATCGGTGGTGCGCAGATTTGTATTCGTACACGAACAAGCCTCCGGAGTTGTACGTGGAGGAAGCGCGTTCGGGCGCTGCGGCAAAGAAGCTAACATCGTCGCCATCGCCGGAGTTTTTTGAATATCCGTGGCTGGATGCGCCGATCGTCACTTTTCCGGCTCGCGATGGCGCGCTGGTTCGGGCGCGGCTCTATAAACCCGCCAACTTTCGCAAAGGCGGACCGGCCGTAGTGTTCGTGCATGGCGCGGGGTATTTGCAGAACGTGCACAAGTGGTGGTCCAGCTACTCGCACGAATATATGTTTCATCACCTATTGATGGAGCGCGGCTACATAGTGATCGATACCGACTATCGGGGCTCGGCCGGGTATGGGCGCGACTGGCGGACCGGGATCTACCGGCACATGGGCGGCAAGGATCTGGACGATAACGTGGACGCGGCAAAGTGGCTGGTGGCGCAGTACGGCGTCGATCCGAAGCGCATCGGGCTCTACGGCGGCAGCTACGGGGGCTTTATCACCTTGATGGCGATGTTCACGCAGCCGGACGTGTTCGCGGCAGGCGCGGCGTTGCGGCCGGTGTCCGACTGGGCGAACTACAATCACGGCTACACGTCGAACATCCTGAATGTGCCGCAGAAGGACGCCGAGGCATACAAGCAATCGTCGCCGATTTACTTCGCGCAGGGATTGAAAGGCGCGCTGCTGATCTGCCACGGCATGGTGGACACCAATGTCCATTTCCAGGACACCGTCCGGCTGGTGCAGCGGCTGATTGAACTGCGCAAGGAGAACTGGCAGTTGGCTCCGTATCCGGTAGAAAATCACGGATTCGTGCAGCCGTCGAGCTGGGCGGACGAGTACAAGCGGATACTGGACCTGTTCGAGAAGAATTTGAAAGGCCGCTCATAGGCCGCAGCGAGCGCCACTGGCTTCACTCTCACAATTCCGGTTAACTAACCACAACGCTTCTACCCACAATCAGTAATCAGATACAAAACAAACATTATCTAAACACATTTTTACATCTTTTTTACCATCGCGACTGTATTTCTGCGCACGATTGGATGTAAACTGTGTCTTCGGTATCGCTGCACCCTACCCTAGTCGCAGCGATTCCGGGATGGTTGGATCGCCGGCTTAGCAGCGCCCGCCGCATTTACCAATGCTGGGTACGAGCGGTGAGGACATTTTCTTTTTCATAACTCTGTTCTGGAGGTCCTATGAGGACGCGTCAGGATTGGTGTGTCATCGCACTGGTATCGCTCGGTAGTTCCATGATTCCGGCGTTCGGCGCGCCGTTGTTTTCGGTAATCATTCAGAGGGACACAGTCTATAAGCAGACCGGGCCGAGTGCGCCTACCACCCCTAGCGGCCTGGATATTTTCCTGAAGGGCGATCCGCCTGGGCCGTTTGACGGCGGAACGGTGAACACGCCCGGCACGGCGGGGACTGTTACGTTGGCGCCCGGCACCGATGGCGCGGGCAACCCGGATATTCAGTTCGGGTCGGGTCTGTTGACCAATCAGGCCTCGTTTAATGCGATGTTCCCGACCGGCACGTACACTTTCAACTTGACGGACAGCGCCGATGCCACGCAGAACACCTCGCAGTCCATTATCGACAACTCCTCAGGGACGTTTCCGCCGATTCCGGCCTTGACCGCCGCTTCCTATGATGGCCTGCAGGGCCTGGACCCGACCCAAGCGTTCACTGTCTTCTTCAATCAGTTCGACTCGACAAATGGCCCCGGTGAGCTGGGCTTTTTCTTCATAGTGGATAAGGGCACGTTTGCGACCGTGTTTTTCGACGCGCCTCAGCCAACCACGACACAGGAGAACATCCCTGCGAACACGCTCTTGGCTGGAAAGCAATATCTGTTTGCGCTTTTCTTCACGACTAACACGGCCGGGGGAGGCACCGCCAGTAACACCGAACTCCAGGTGAACAGCGAGACTCAGGGCTTATTCACCACGGCCGGGGCGGTACCGGAACCGGGAACCGCGTGTTTGTGTCTGCTTGGGTTGGGCGTGTTCGCCGTGGTCAACCGGAGGCGGCGAGGGCGAGTGGACAGCCGGCGATAGCGCAGTTC
>DASQGY010000096.1:0-18004 GCA_035632375.1 Bryobacteraceae bacterium
CCAAGCCCGCTCCAGCCTCACTTCGAGAGGTTGCAATCGGTGTTGGCAGTATGGCCGTTGACCATCATCTTGAACTGGCCGCCGTAGAGACTCAGGTATTTCGCTTGCGCCCCGCTCATTGCACCGCCGCGGAATGACACCAGGCCCGATGCTACGTCGTAGCTGAAGCTGCCGGACCGGCCGTCTCGGCCTATATAGGAAGATGGCCCGGTTACCTTCAAATCGAGACTCGGGACCACTTGCAGACGGCCGCCGGTGAAGGTGGAACAGACGTAATTCCCGGACCTCACCGCGGCGGGCGGACGATTCTGCTCGTTGAGTGCGGCTTGCTTTTTCGCCAGGTCGGCAGCGGTGGCCGAGGTGGCCGGCCGTATGTAATCCCCTGCGCCCACGTCCACCTCGATGGGTCCGTTTTGATAACCGTAATCGCACCTGAGGTGGTAGATACCGATCTTAGCTCCATTGCCTTTGACACTCAGGACAGTACATGGATGATAGCCGTTCGCTTCGCCGTTGGGCGCCGCATCCACGCGCGATCCCACCGGAAACCGCTGCGCCCAACGCTTGGCCATCTCCGCCGCAACTTGCCCGGTGTCCGGGCGGAGACGGTTGGGCGTAACACTATAGTCGTCGGTGGTGCTGTCGATGTTGGTGCAATGCACGCGGTAGTTCGGGGCGGCCTGGGTGACCACGCACGGATACCAGTCGAAGCCATACGGCAGGGCTTCCACGTGGTCCCCGACCTTGAAATTCTGTGCCAAAGCCGCCGGTACGCCTGCGGCCAAGGCCGTCAACACGATCGCGAGTATTCTCATAGAGTCTCCTGCTATTGAGAAAAGCGCAATGGAAGGTGGAGAACCGCCATCGAGAAAGCGTTTTTGTCGCAACCTCATAGAAGTATTAGAATCAAGCATGACCAAAGAAGAGATCATTCTGGCTAACAAGGAACACCTGTTTCCTTCGGTCTTTCACTACTACAAGGAACCGCTGGTGGTTTCGCACGCCAAGGACCAGTTCGTCTACGATGCGGACGGGAATCAATACCTGGATTTTTTCGGTGGCATTGTCACCGTCAGCGTGGGGCACTGCAATGCGGATGTGAACCGCAAGCTGCACGCGCAGAACGACCGGCTGCAGCACGTGTCGACGGTGTTCGCCAACGAGCCGCAGGCGGCGCTGGCCAAGAAGATCGCGCAGGTCACGCCGGGCGGAAAGCTCACCAAATCGTTTTTCACCAATAGCGGGACGGAGGCGAACGAGACCGCGATTCTCACCGCACGATGCTACACCGGGTCGACCGAAATCGTGGCGCTGCGCTACGCGTATCACGGCCGCTCGTCGTTGGCCATGGGACTCACGGCGCAATCGAACTGGCGGCTTGGGCCGGTGACGCAAGCCGGCATCGTACACGCGGTGAATGCTTATTGTTACCGCTGCCCGTACGGGCTCACCTACCCGAGTTGCGAAGTGAAATGCGCGCACGACGTGGAAGAAGTGATCCGCACCACCACCGCCGGGCGCATTGCCGGGTTCATTGCCGAGCCGATCCAAGGCGTCGCCGGCTTCGTCACGCCGCCCAAAGAATACTTCCCGATTGTGGCCGACATCGTGAAGAAATACGGCGGTCTGTTCATCAGCGACGAGGTGCAGACCGGCTGGGGCCGCACCGGCGGGAAATGGTTCGGGATCGAGCAGTGGGGCGTGCAACCGGACATCATCACCAGCGCGAAGGGGCTGGCGAACGGCTCGCCGATCGGGCTGACGGTGGCGCGGCCGGAAGTGGCCGACTCGCTGAAGGGCGCGACGATTTCCACGTTCGGCGGAAATCCGGTGACCGCCACGGCCGCCAAAGCGGTGATCGACTTTATCGAGGAGCACAAGCTTTCGATCAATGCCGCTGAGGTGGGCGCGTACTTGCGCGGCAAGCTGGAGGAACTCAAAGCCAAGCACAGCATCATCGGCGATGTGCGCGGCATGGGCTTGATGCAGGCTATCGAGCTGGTGGAGGATCGCGAGAGCAAGAAGCCGGCGGTGGCGCAGACCGCGGCGATGATGGAGGCTACGCGGGAGAATCGCATCCTGCTGGGCAAGGGCGGATTCTCCGGCAACGTGCTGCGTATCTCGCCGCCAATGAATATCAGCAAGGCGGATGTGGATGAATTCGCGAAGAGGTTGGACGCGAGTTTCGTTCGAGCGCAATCGGCGCTGGCTGTAGCCTAATCGGGAAGGATCATCATGGACGAACGCGCGTTTTATAAAGAATCGCAAACCACCAAGCCGCTGACGTTGAACTGCCCGTTTTGCAAGGGGTCGGACAGCTATGAGCTGCGCTGGGTGGTGCGGACCAAGATCGATCGGCTGCCGGGGAACGCCGACGAGCGGGATCGGGCGAAGTTCAAGAAGGCGGCGAGCTACATGGTGCTGCTGGACGACAAGGTGATGTGTAAGAACATGCGCTGCCGGAAACGGTTTGATGTTTCCGGGGTGAAGACCATGGCGTTTATCTAGGATGGAAGAGGCGGACCGGGGGGTCCGGCGCGGACGAGGGCGTCCGCCCCACGCGGCAAAAATCATCACTGGCTGAAGCCGGTGGCCCCATTTGTTTACCCACAGGCTAAAGCCCGTGCTACCACTTGCTGACAAGTTACTGTGAAAAGTGTGACGCACACTTTGGTATGTGAGTTTTGGAAATGTCTGAGCAACAGAGACGGTCGATGAGTTTGGAGATTCGGGTACTTCAGGAAGCGGACGCGGAGGCTTTTCGGAAGCTTCGGCGGCAGGCGCTGGATCGGGAGCCTCTTGCATTTGGGGAGGCGCCCGAGGAACATCAGGCACAGCCATTCGAAGCTTTCGCGCGACGGCTTGCGGCGGCCCGAGATGACGATTTCGTGCTGGGCGCATTTGTCGACGGGAATCTTGTGGGTACCGCTGGTTTCGCGCGGATCCAGCGGGTGAAGCGGCGGCACAAGGGTATTGTCTGGGGGATGTATGTCGATGCGGGGCACCGCGGGCTTGGCGTCGGACGGGCGTTGCTGGAAGCCCTTCTTGCGCGGGTGCGTGAGCTGCCGGATCTGCAACAAATCCAGCTCAGCGTTACGGCTAGTCAGAGTGCGGCGCGGAAGCTTTATGAATCGCTTGGATTTGTTTCTTATGGACGTGAACCCGCTGCCTTGTACACCGGCGGCGAATTCATCGACGAGGCCCACATGGCGCTGGAGCTCAAAAAGCCCGATCGATGATCGCGCGGAAATTTGTGGACGGCGGCAGGGTTCCGAAGGCGCGGCCGCCGTCGCCGCCTAGCCGCGACGCGCAAAATGCGTCGGATACTTCGGAGGCGCTGTGACGGATCAACAGCGACGCCTGGAGGCTCAGCGCCATTCGCTCCGCCAGCCTTCGCGCTTCCACTTCCGTGGCGGCTGTCTGCAGATCGTGCTCCAATTGGGTGAGGTAAGCATCGAAGTGCCGGTTGGCGCCCTTGGCGGCGTGAATCTCCGACAAAACGCTCGATACGGCGTCGGGCTCCTTATTCATCGCACGCAGGATGTCCAGGCAGAGGACGTTACCCGATCCTTCCCATATGGAATTGAGCGGCGCTTCGCGGCAGAGGCGCGGCATGATGCACTCTTCGACGTAGCCATTGCCGCCCAGGCACTCCAGTGCCTCGTTCACCTGCGGCGGACAGCGTTTGCAGATCCAATACTTGCCCGCAGCGGTGGCGAGTCGCGCTATGCCGTGCTCGCCGGCGTCGGACTCGCGAGCATCGAAGGCACGGGCGAGTCGCATCATCAACATCGTCGCCGCTTCCGATTCCAGGGAAAGATCGGCGAGAACGTTCTGCATCAAAGGCTGATCGATCAAGGGGCGGCCGAATGCCGAGCGATGCCTGGCGTGATGGATGGCTTGCACCAGCGCCTGCCGCATCAGCGACGTCGATCCAATGATGCAATCCAAGCGCGTGTGCTGCACCATCTCGATGATGGTGGCGACGCCCCGGCCCTCTTCGCCGATGCGCCGCGCATACGCGCCATCGAACTCCACTTCGCTCGAGGCGTTGGAGCGGTTGCCCAGCTTCTGCTTCAGGCGTTGTATATGAAAACGGTTGCGCTCGCCATCGGGAGTCCAGCGCGGGAGAAGGAGACAGGTGAGCCCGCCCGGCGTTTGGGCTAGCACCAGGAAGGCGTCGCACATCGGCGCGGAACAGAACCATTTGTGGCCGGTGATCAGGTACTCGCCGCGATCGAGCGGCTCGGCTGTGGTGGTGTTGGCGCGGACGTCGGAGCCGCCCTGTTTTTCGGTCATGGCCATGCCGATCAGCGCGCCGGATTTCTCGCTCACCGGACGGCAGCGTGGATCGTATTGCGTCGAAAAAATGTGCGGCTCCCATTCGCGCGCCAAATCCGGCTGCTTGCGCAACGCTGCCATGGAGGCGTAGGTCATGGATACCGGACAGGTGTGGCCGGCCTCGTTCTGGGAGGCCAACAACATCAAAGCGGCACGAGCTACATGTGCGCCGGGCTTCGGCTCCCGCCATGGCAGATTGCCCAGGCCGTGCGCCACGGATAGCCGCATCACTTCGTGCCAGGCGGGATGGAACTCCACTTCGTCGATGCGCTGGCCGAATCGATCGTGGGTGTGCAGGATCGGAGGATTTTCGTTGGCCTGAAATCCCCAGCGGATGGCTTCCTCGGTTCCCATCAGGCGGCCGAATTCTTCCAACTGCGGGTGCGCCCAGGCGGCACTCTCGCGATCCAGGGCCTCAGCCAGCACGCGGTCGGTAGTGAACAAATTGTAATCAACCAGCGGCGGCGCCTGGTTCAAAACTTCGTGAGTCGCGCGAGTTGGGACGTCCAATGCAGTTTTCACGGCGGCCTCCGGCTCCGATTCTATCAAGCCTGCGCTGTCTGAAGGGATTTTAAGCGGATTCACCGGTTATAACCGTATCGCGAAACGGCCGGCGGGACTCTAATTCAATAGGGCGCCAGTTGGGGACGCTTCTTATGGATTCGTTCATATTTTACGACCCGAGCGGTAAACGCTGGATTCGATTCCGGCGCGCCTTCGGCATTGGCGGCATCGTTGTCGCGGCTTTGGTGGTGCTGTTCATTCTGAGCCTGATCAGCAACCCGCAACTGCCGGCGCTCGGCCTGCCAGCGGTGCAACACTTGGCCAACTTCAGCGAAGTCCCGATCATTACGCACGGCGAGAAGAACGCCAAGGCTATTCCCTTTCGCGCGCGCAAATCGCTGGGCGTGAATTACGTGCGCAACGGCGGCAGCCCGCTGGTTCGAAAAACCGCTGCGAAGGCTCGGGAGGACCAGCCGATCGTGTTCGGTTACTACGTGAATTGGGATCCGGCAAGCATCGTTTCTCTGCGCGGCAATCTCAGCCGCTTGACGCACCTGGTTCCGGAGTGGCTGGCGCTCAAGAACGGTAATGGCGACGTGGAGGACACTTCCGACGACGCGGTGATTCGCATCGCGCACGACGCCAACCTACCCATTCTCGCGGAGATCAACAATTACCGCCCAGAGCAAGGCTGGCAGGCGGCGGACCTGCATCGCGTGCTGAACAACGCCGGTGCGCGCGACAATCTGATCGACAACATCTACAGCAACCTGGTGGAACACAAGTTCGCCGGCGTCAACATCGACTTCGAGCAGCTTCGCGATGGCGATCGCGAGAAGATGGTGGCCTTCATGAACGCACTGGCGGCGAAGCTGAAGCCGGCGGGTTTGCTGCTGACCGAGAGCGTGCCCACCGACGATACTGCCTACGACTTGAAGCGCCTGGCGGCAGCGTGCGACTACATCGTGCCGATGGTTTATGACGAGCATTACCAGTCGAGCGAGCCCGGGCCGGTGGCGTCGGAGAACTGGTTTTACGGGCAATTGGAAGAGCTGAAGAAAGTGCTGCCGCCATCGAAGACTGTGATTGGTTTTGGTAATTACGGGTACGACTGGATTATCGGGTCGAATAAAGGCGGTGTGGAAGTGAGTTATGGCGACGTGATCGCCGCTGCAGAGGCGAATAAAAATTCGAGCGCTTCCTGGGACTCGAACCAGGAGAATCCGGTGCTGCGCTATCAAGCCGGAGAGGACCAGCACGAGATCTGGTTTCTGGATGCGGTGACGGCGCTCAACCAGGTGCAGGATGTTTCGGATGAAGGCTTCCGCGGCGTCGGCCTATGGCGGCTGGGCGCGGAAGATCCGGGCTTGTGGACGCTGTTGAAAGCGCACACCTGGCCGGACGACAGTTTCAATCCGGTTCAGCTCTTTCCGCTATCGGCGCAGAAATCGGTGCAGCAGTACGGCGGTGGCGAAGTGCTACGCATCACCGACTATCCGCACGACGGAAGCCGCAATGTGTGGAAGGACAAGGATGGCGATTTCTTCGAGCAATATCAGAAATTCCCGTCGTATTACGTGGTGGAATCGAGCGGCGGAAGCACGCAGAAACAAATTGCCATCACCTTTGACGATGGGCCGTCGCAATATACGTCGCAGGTTCTCGACGTTCTGAAACAGAAGCAAGTTCCGGCGACGTTTTTCGTCATCGGACTCAACGCCGAGCAGTACCCATCGATGATCCAGCGCGAGTATCGCGAAGGCCACACCATCGGGAACCACAGCTACAGCCATCCGAACATCGCCAAGGATTCCGAAAAAGTCACGCAGCTCGAACTGAACACCACGCTACGGCTGATTGAACACGACATCGGCCGTGGGACCAAGCTGTTCCGCCCGCCATATAACGCCGACAGCCAGCCGCAGACCGTGGATGAAATCGTGCCGATTGCGCGAGCGCAGGCGATGGGTTACATCACCGTAGCCGAGAGCATCGATCCACGCGATTGGGAAAAAGGAATTACGGCGCAGAAGATTCTCGCCGAGGTGCTCGATCAGAAGGACCAGGGGCATTTGATCCTGCTGCACGACGGCGGCGGCGACCGTTCGCCGACCATCGAAGCGCTGCCGCAGATTATCGATACGCTGCGGGCGCAAGGTTATCGGTTCGTACCACTGGAACAGCTCATGGACAAGACTCGCGACGAGCTGATGCCAGTTCCCTCCCCCGACGAAAAGCGCTGGGCGCAGATCGAGGGTGAGGCGCTGACCACCAAAGGCAGTCTGAAGAAAGCCGCGGGGATGTTATTCCTGGTGGCGATTTATTTGACGCTGCTTCGCTCGCTGGTGTACGGCGGGCTGGCGGTGATTCAGAAGCTGCGGGCCAAGAACCGGCTGAAGGCGTTGCCTGTGGTGGATCCGCCGGCGGTATCGGTGGTGATCGCGGCTTACAACGAAGAGAAGGTGATCGCTCGCACCGTGCAGTCGATTCTCGACAATGGCTATCCGAATCTGGAAGTGATCGTGGTGGACGACGGCTCGAAGGATGCGACGCTTGCCGTGCTGGAGGCGGCGTTCTCCGAAGAGCAACGCGTCCGCATCTTTACACAGCCGAATCGGGGAAAATCGGTGGCGCTCAACTACGCCATCCGCGAATCGGCCAACAATATTCTGGTGGCGCTGGATGCCGACACTATTTTCCGGCGCGGAACAATCGAAAAACTGGTGCGCCACTTCGCCGACGAGAAGGTGGGCGCGGTATCGGGGAACGCTCGCGTGGGGAATCGCAAGGGCTGGATCACGCGCTTTCAATCCATCGAATACATCTGCGGCTTCAACCTGGACCGCCGCGCGCTGGATCTTTTGAATGCGATCACCGTGGTGCCGGGCGCGGCCGGAGCCTGGCGCAAGGACCTGATCGAGCGGGTAGGCGGTTTCCGCAACGACACGCTGGCCGAAGATACCGACCTGACGCTGGCCATCCGCCGGCTGGGTTATGAGATTCGCTACGAAGAGAGCGCCGTGGCCTACACCGAGGCGCCGGAGAGCACCCGCGACTTGGCCAAGCAGCGCTTCCGCTGGGCGTTCGGAACCTTGCAGGCGGCGTGGAAGCATCGCGACGCTACGTTCAACCCGAGCTACGGATTTCTGGGCATGGTGGCGCTGCCGAGCATCTGGATCTTCCAGATGTTGCTCGCCGCGCTGGCGCCTTTCGCCGAGGTGGCGATGATCGTCGCGCTATTCGCCGGCAACTGGCGCATCGTGCTGTTGTATTACTTCAGCCTCTTCCTGCTGGAATTGCTCACGGCGCTGCTGGCGTACGGCCTGGAGGGCGCCAAACCTTGGGACCTGGGCCTGCTCTTCGTGCAACGGCTCTACTACAAGTTCTTGATGTATCAAGTGCTGGCGAAATCGATCCTATATGCGCTACGCGGCCGGTTAGTCGGATGGGGCAAGCTGGAGCGCAAGGCCAGCGTGAACGTCGGCGCGTGAGGCCTCACTACAATTCCGGACTGTTCGCTGTGGCCGCTTCTCGCCCCCAATTCTGGTGTACGACACCGTTCTGGTCCATGTAGAACGTACGGCGGCCGGTGTTGCCGAATTCTTTCGGGTTGGCGTTCACGGCAAAACCTAGCGGGGTCAAGGTCAGCGTGTACAGGTATCCGTTCTTCTCGCCCGATGCAAGTTTGCCGGGGATCAATTCCGCTGCTTGCGGGCCAGCGGTCCCCGCAGCCGGAGGGCCCAACTCGGCTAGCGTAGCTGCATACTTTCCGAACAGAGACGCATACTGCATCTCGGCCTGACCGATGGTCTGAACTTCCCGGACCACCATGGTCTCCGCGGCGCCCAGCTTGGCTTTCAGCAGGTTTGGAATCGCCACGGTCAGAACAACCACGATGGCAGCTACCACCACGAGCAACTCAATGAGTGAGAATCCACGGCGTCGATATCGCATACTGTCTCGGACGCTGGGATTGACTGCGGCGTGCAAATAGCCACTCGCAGTTTTGTTACGGAAATTTTTCCGGCGATCAGAAATTCTTTCCGAACTATAGGTTAGGAAGAATCCCTAGTACCTCCCCGATCTTCGGGGCAGCACCTTCCGTTAAGTGAATGTTACTCAATACTTAGCCGCCCCCCTCCGCTGCGGCATCGCCCGTGGCACAAAAACTGCCCTTTAGGAGAAGCGGAGTCTATTGAAATGACACGGGAAGAATACGGAAGCGCCTACAAAAAAGGCTACAACCTGACTGTTCGTTTTCTGGTTTCGCGCGGGCTGACCTACGACTCCGCGCAGGAAACCGCGCAGGCCGCCTGGGTCAAAGGCTGGGAGCGCCTCGGCCAATTGCGCGACTCCAACATGGTGCTGACCTGGATGAACAGCATCGCGCTGAACATCCATCGCAGTTGCATGCGCCGCGAACCGTTCCTGCAGACGCTGCCAGAAATCTCCACGCCGCCAAAAGTGAATCTCGCCGCCATCGACGTCCGCCGCATTCTCAAAACTTGCAAGAAGAACGACCGCATGGTGCTCCAGCGTCACTACCTGGAAGGCTACAAGGTCCAAGAAATCGCGCAAGCCCATGGCTGGACCGAAACCGCGGTCAGAATCCGTCTCCTGAGAGCCCGCCGCGCCGTCCACAAGCGCTTCGCGGCCTAAGTAATTGAAGCAGGCCCGAAGGGCAAACCTTTTATTTCCAAATACCTAGATCCCGACTGAGACGCACCCGTCGTCGCCCGATTCTCCCACCACCCACTACCCACAACCCACCACCGCGCGGCGCCAAAGGCCCGCGCCCGATCCTGTCTGATAATAATTTTTGCACTTTGCCGCAATATGATTTACCATAGAACGTCGGACCGGACATACAGGACTAAACTGCGTGGCCCAGATCTTCCATCGAAGCACTAACACAATCTCAAAAGTCAGCATCATCGTCGGCGCGCTCGGCGCGGGCCTGCTTCTCGCCTTCGCCTATGCGATGGACCGGGGCGCATACATCACCGACGTCAAAGTCGTCAAAGAGCAACCCGTCCCCTTCAGCCACAAGCATCACGTCACTGACGACGGCATCGACTGCCGGTACTGCCACACGTCGGTAGAGACGTCGTCGTTCGCCGGAATCCCGGCCACCGAAATCTGTATGAGCTGTCACTCGCAGATCTGGTCGAACGCGGCGATTCTCGAGCCCGTGCGCGCCAGTTTCCGCACCGGCGAGTCGCTGGAATGGACCCGCGTTCACGATCTGCCGGATTTCGTCTTTTTCAATCACAGCATTCACATCAACAAGGGCATCGGTTGCGCCACCTGTCACGGCCGCGTGGATCAGATGCCGCTCACGTACAAGGAAAACACGCTGTACATGAACTGGTGCATCCAGTGTCACCGCAACCCTGAGAAATTCGTGCGCCCGCGCGATCAGGTGTTCAACATGGCGTACGAACCGCCCGCCAACCAGGAAGAGCTGGGCAAGAAGCTGGTTCAGGAGTATCACATTCAGAGTCTGACCGACTGCTATACGTGCCACCGATGAAAGAAAAACCAGCTCTTGATCTAGTCAAAATACGGACCCGGCTGGAATCGGCTCAGGGTCCACTGTACTGGAAGAGCCTTGAAGAGCTCGCCGAAACCGAGGACTTCAAAGCGTTCCTGGACGACGAATTCGCCGAACGCTCCACCGACTGGCAGAGTCCCGCCAATCGCCGTAATTTTCTGAAGCTGATGAGCGCGTCGCTGGCGTTTGCCGGCGTCACCGCCTGCACCAAGCAGCCCAAGGAAACCATTGTTCCCTACGTGCGCCAGCCCGAGGAGTTCATTCCGGGCGTGCCGCTGTTTTATGCGACCGCGATGCAGATGGGCGGAGTCGGCACGGGACTGCTGGCCACCAGCCATCTGGGGCGCCCGACCAAGATCGAAGGCAATCCCGATCATCCGGGCAGCCTGGGCGCATCGGATTATTTCCACCAGGCGTCCATCCTGACCATGTACGATCCCGACCGTGGACAGGCGGTCACCAACAACGGCCACATCAGCAGTTGGGTGGCGTTTCAGGCGGCGCTTTCCTCCGCGCGTGAACGGGCGGCGATCAAGAATGGCGATGGTCTGCGGATTCTCACCGAAACGGTGACTTCGCCGACGCTGACCGCGCAGATCCAGGGAATCCTGAAGGAGATGCCGGGCGCAAAGTGGCATCAGTACGAAGCGTGCGGACGTCACAACGCCTTTAAGGGCGCGATGGCCGCCTTCGGCCGTCCGGTGAACGCGATCTACCATTTCGATCAGGCCGATGTTATCGTGTCGCTCGACGCGGATTTCCTTTCCTGCGGCCCTGGCAATCTGCTATACGCACGTCAATTCGCGGACAAGCGCCGCGTGATGACCAACGTCACGCACACGCCTCAGCCCAAGGAAAACTGGCAGGAGGGGTATCAGGAAGGGCCCGACGCGCCGCGGCACAATCAATCGGCATCGTACGCCGAAGAGGCTACTGGCCCAGTTCATCTGCCGCCGCAGGTGCAGGCGCAAGGTAAGCCCGCCGAACAGACCACGCAGAATCGGCTGTACGTGGTGGAACCGTCGCCATCTCCGACCGGCGGGATGGCCGACCACCATTTCGTGCTGCGCCGCAGCGAGGTGGAGGCTTGGGCGGCCGAGCTCTCCGCAGCCATTGGCGGCCCTTCAGGCGCCGGAAAATTCAAAGAGATCGCGGCCATCGCCAAGGACCTCCAAGCGCACAAAGGCTCTTCGATCATGATCGCCGGCGCGCATCAGCCGGCCAACGTACATGCGCTGGCACACGCCATGAACCACTCGCTGGGTAACGTCGGGAAGACGGTAACCTACACCGACCCGATCGAAGGCAACCCCACGGATCAGCAACAGTCGCTGGCCGATTTAGTCGCCGACATGAACGCGGGCAAAGTGGACTCGCTGCTGATGCTCGGCGGCAATCCCGCGTATAGCGCGCCCGTGGATCTGAATTTTGCGGCCGCGTTGAAAAAAGTCCCCTGGCGCGGGTACCTGGGGCTCTTCCCCGACGAAACTGCGGCGCAGAGCGTTTGGTACGTACCCGAAGCGCATTATCTGGAGTCCTGGGGCGACGTCCGCGGCTTCGACGGCACCGTCAGTTTCGTTCAACCGTTGATCGCGCCGCTTTACGGCGGCAAGACAGCCATCGAAGTAGTCGCCACGCTCGCCGGGCAGCCCGACAAGACCGCTCACGACGTGGTTCGCGAACACTGGCAGGCACAGGCCAACGCGGCGGCATTCGATATTTTCTGGAAGAAGGCGCTGCACGACGGCGTGGTTCCGAACACCGCGCTTCCGGCCATCAACGTCACCGCCAAGGCGCCAGCCGCCGCTGAATCGAAGCCGGCGCAGGGCATGGAACTCATGCTCCGGCCCGACCCGACCATCTGGGATGGATCGTTCGCCAACAACGGCTGGCTGCAGGAGCTCCCCAAGCCGCAGAACAAGATGACCTGGGACAACGCCGTGTGGATCAGCCCCACCACGGCGCAGAAGCTCAACCTCAACACCGAGGACATGGTCGAGCTGAAGTACCAGGGGCGCACCGTCACCGCTCCGGTTTGGATCATGCCCGGACACGCCAACGATAGCGCCACCGTTCACCTGGGCTTCGGCAGGACTCGCGCCGGACACGTGGGCAGCGAAGTGGGATTCAACGCCTACCTGCTACGTACGTCGGCGGAACCCGATGGCGGCTCGGGGCTGGAGATCCAAAAAGTAAGCGGCAGCCACACCTTCGCCACCACGCAGCACTCGCAGACCATGGAAGGGCGCGATCTGGTGCGCACGGCGACGCTCGAAGAGTACAAAAAGAATCCGCAATACGTCGACGAGAAGGAAGAGCAGAAGCCCATTCCCACATGGATGAGCCTGTATCCGGACTACCGGTACGAGGGCTACAAGTGGGGCATGACCATCGACCTGAACGCGTGCAATGGTTGTGGCGCTTGCGTCGCCGCCTGCCAGTCGGAGAACAACATTCCGGTTGTCGGCAAAGTGGAAGTGGCGCGCGGCCGGCACATGCACTGGATTCGCGTCGATCGCTATTTCAAAGGCAATTGGGACAATCCGGAGCTGTACTATCAGCCGATCAACTGCATGCAGTGCGAGAACGCGCCGTGCGAGTTGGTGTGTCCAGTAGCGGCCACGGTCCACAGCGGAGACGGCCTGAACCAGATGGTCTACAATCGCTGCGTCGGCACGCGCTACTGCTCCAACAACTGCCCGTACAAGGTCCGGCGCTTCAACTTCCTGCTGTATTCGGATTGGTATACCGAGAGCCTGAAGGGCGGGCGCAATCCCAACGTGACCGTGCGCAGCCGCGGCGTGATGGAAAAGTGCACCTACTGCGTGCAGCGCATCAACGTGGTCAAGATCGAATCGGAAAAGCAGAACCGCCGCATCGCCGATGGTGAGATCAACCCGGCGTGCTCGCAAGCCTGCCCGGCACAGGCCATCGTCTTTGGCGACATCAACGATCCCAAGAGCAGAGTGGCGCAACTGAAAGCCCAGGCGCGGAATTACAGCCTGCTCGAAGAATTGAATACCCGGCCCCGGACGACGTACCTCGGCCGCCTGCGGAATCCCAACCCGGAGATCGAGAAAGGGTAAAGCTTGAAGACGGACGAACTCGAGCAAAGAGCGATCGACCCCGGCCCGGATAAAATCATCGGTCCGGGATATAACTACGGCACCGTTACCGACAAGATCGCCGGCGTTGTACTGAAGCCCATTCAGACTACGCCCAAACAATGGTGGATCAGCCTGTTCATCGCGTTCATGGCCATGCAGGGCTTGCTGGCGGGCGCGTTCTGGCTGTTCTATAAGGGCGTCGGAGTCTGGGGCATCATCATCCCTGTTGCCTGGGGCTACGCGATTGTCAACTTCGTCTGGTGGATCGGTATCGGCCACGCCGGAACGCTGATCTCAGCCATTCTGCTGCTGTTGAAACAGGATTGGCGAACATCCATCAATCGCTTCTCGGAAGCGATGACGTTGTTCGCCGTGGCGCAAGCCGGCATGTTTCCGATTCTGCACCTGGGCAGACCCTGGCTGGCGTACTGGCTGATGCCCTATCCGAACTCGATGTGGCTCTGGCCGCAGCCTCGCAGCCCGCTGGTGTGGGACGTCTTCGCGGTCTCCACCTACCTCACCGTCTCCCTGATTTTCTGGTACATCGGCCTGATTCCCGATCTGGCCAGCATGCGCGACCGGGCGAAAAAGAAGTGGCAGCAAATCACTTTTGGCCTGCTGGGAATGGGCTGGCGCGGTTCAGTGAAGCATTGGGCGCGTTATCAGATGGCTTACCTGCTGCTAGGCGGACTGGCAACGCCGCTGGTGGTCTCCGTCCACACCGTGGTCAGCTTCGACTTCGCCATCAGCCTTCTGCCCGGCTGGCACACCACGATATTCCCGCCCTACTTCGTGGCCGGTGCGATTTATTCCGGGTTCGCCATGGTGCTGACCCTGGCTATCCCGACGCGCAAGTGGTTCCACCTGGAAGACCTCATCACCATGCGCCACTTGGATGCCTGCGCAAAGCTGATGCTGGGCGTCGGCTTGATTGTCGCCTACGGCTACATGATGGAAGCGTTCATGTCCTGGTACAGCGGCAATCCGAACGAAATGTTCATGTACTACAACCGCGCCACCGGCCCGTACGCCTTCTTCTTCTGGATGCTGATCCTGTGCAATATTCTGATCCCGCAGTCGCTGTGGTCGGCCAAGGTGCGGCAGAATGTCCCGCGGCTGTTCTTCGTTTCCATCGTGGTCAATATCGGGATGTGGCTGGAGCGCTTCATCATCGTCATCACCAGCCTGCATCGCGATTTCCTGCCGTCCTCCTGGGGCATGTATTATCCGACCCAATGGGATTGGGCGGTTTTCTTCGGCACCATCGGCTTCTTCCTGGTGTTGATGATTCTGTTTGTTCGCGTCCTGCCCTCCATCTCGATTTTCGAGGTCCGCGAGGTGCTGCATCATCTGGCGCCGAATATTTTGGACGACGGTAAGCACTCGCCCAAGCCGGCGCATGGGGATTAGAGATGACGGGTGAAGAAATGAATGGCCGCCGATTAACGCCGATCAACGCCATCGGCGGCTAGAATGAGTTCGACTGTATGACCGAGACTTTCTGGGACAGACACGGTTTGCACGGCATCATGGCCGAGTTCGAGCAGCCAGAGCAGTTGCTCGAAGCGGCGAAGCGCACCTACGCCGCAGGCTACCGGAAGATGGACGCTTATACGCCGATGCCGGTGGAAGGATTGGCAGAGGCCATCGGCTTCACCCGCAACTGGGTATCGGCCGTGGTTCTCGGCGGCGGACTCGCCGGCTGCATCGGAGGATTCTCGCTGCTCTGGTGGATTTGCGAGATCGCCTATCCGCACAACATCGGCGGCCGCCCGTTCAATAGCTGGCCGATGTTCATTCCCATTACGTTCGAATGTACCGTGCTGCTGGCATCGCTCAGCGCCGTGGTCGGCATGCTGGCCATGAACAAGCTGCCCATGCCGTATCATCCGGTTTTCAATGTCGCGGAGTTTGCCAAGCGCGCTTCCATCGACCGCTTCTTTCTTTGCATCGAGGCCGACGACCCGATGTTCGATCGTGAAAAAACCAAGGCGTTCCTCCAGGAACTCAATCCCGAAGAGGTGGCTGAAGTTGAAAAGTAACTCTTTCAGTCAACGACGTGGCGCACGCACTCTTGCGTGCCGCGTTCACACTCGTGTGAACGCCGTTTTTATGATTGCTCTCTTCCTCTTCCTGGCGGGCTGCCGCAACGACATGCACGATCAGCCTCGCTACAAACCCCTGGCGGCCAGCGAATTCTTCTCCGACCACCGCGCCTCCCGGCCCGTCATCGACGACACGGTGGCGCGCGGGCACCTGCGCATCGACGAAGCGCGCTACACCGGCAAGATCGACGGCAACGACATCGATCAATTCCCCATCCCCATCGCCAAGGCCGACATCGAGCGCGGCCAGACCCGCTTCAACATCTATTGCACACCCTGCCACGGGCACCTGGGCGACGGCAACGGAATGGTGGTCCTGCGCGGCTACCGGCAGGCCGCATCCTACTACTCCGACAAACTGATGAAGTCGCCCGTCGGCCACTACTTTGATGTCATCACCAACGGATTCGGAGCCATGCCGAGTTACGCCTCGCGCGTCACCCCCGACGACCGTTGGCGCATCATCGCCTACATCCGCGCGTTGCAATTGAGCGAATCGGCCAGGATCAACGACGTGCCGGCGGACAAGCGCCAGAATCTGCCAGTGGAACCGCCGCCCAACGGGATGGCCCCCGCCGGGAGCCCCGCTCCGGCAGCGGCACAGCAAGGAGTCCGGCAATGACGCCATCGGAAACGCTTCGCCCGGACATGGACAAAATGCAGCGCAACGCGCTGGTGGTGGGAGTGATTGCGCTGGCGGCCAGCCTCATCGGGCTGTTCACCGATCAGGCGCACTTCTGGCAATCCTATCTGTTCAGTTACATCTTCTGGGCCGGCCTGGCGCTCGGTTGTCTGGGCATTTTCTTTCTGCATAACGTAGTGGGAGGTAACTGGGGAGTGGCCATCCGCCGCTTTATCGAGTCCGGCGTCCAGACTCTGCCGTTGATTGGTCTGTTAGCCATCCCGATTTTCTTCGCCATGCAAACGCTGTACACCTGGACGCACGCCGACGTCCGAGCGCACGACTTCGCCGTCGGCCACAAGGCCGTCTACATGAACGTCCCGTTCTTCATCGGAAGAACGGTTCTGTACTTCGTGATCTGGCTGTTTTCCGGATTCCGCATTCTGAAGATGGCCAACGAACACGACCGCACTGGCGATCCCGGGCTGTTCAGGCGAATCAAAGGGCGCAGCGCCCCGGCCCTGCTGGTTTTCGTGATCACCACCACTTACGCGTTCATCGACTGGATCATGTCGCTGGAGCCCGACTGGTATTCCACGATTTACGGATGGATGTTCACCGTCGGCGAAGTGTTGATGACTTTTTCGTTCATGATCGCACTGCTGGTTTTGTTCTCCAAGCGCGAGCCCTTCGCCAGCTTCATCAAGCCGGCGCATTATCACGATCTCGGCAACCTGATGCTGGCTTTCACCATGCTCTGGGCTTACATGTCGTTCGCCCAACTACTGATCATCTGGGCCGAAAATCTGCCGGACGAAATCCCCTGGTACATTCGCCGCTTCAGCGGAGGATGGGGTTACGTGGCGTGGGCGATCTCCATCTTCCACTTCTGCGTGCCGTTCTTCCTGCTGCTGATGCGTTTCATCAAGAAGAATCCCAACCTGATCCGCTGGCTGGCCATCTGGATGATCTTCATCCGCATCCTGGATGTATTCTGGATTGTGGCGCCCGCGTTCCGGCAGAGGGGCCTCGAAGTATATTGGACCGATGTTGCCGCGCTGATCGGCATCGGCGGAATCTGGCTGGCGTACTTCTTCCGCAACCTGAAAGCCCGGCCACTGCTGGTCCCCAACGATCCGCGAAACACTTACAGCGTAGCGGGGCATGGACACTAATATGGATCACGCCATCCCACACAGTCCCAACGGAGCAGGCCACGAGCACAGCGAGATTAGCGTTCGCACCGTAGTCGTCTCCCTCATAGTGCTGTTAACCGGCACCTTCATGGTCTGCCTCCTGGTGGTGGGAATTTTCCGCTATTTCCACACCGAGAATAAAGTCGCGCAGACCGCAAAAGATTGGAAGCAACAGATTCCCGCCGAGCCCCGCGTCGAGGAACACCCTTGGGAACAGCTCATCACGGTGCGGGCGCGCGAGGATCACGTATTGTCCAGTTACGCCTGGATCGATCGGAAAGAGGGAACGGTTCGCATCCCGATCGACCAGGCGATTGAAAAACTGGCGCAGCAAGGCTTGCCGTCGCACGATTACCTGGCCGACATCCAGGCGGGCAAGAAGCCGCCTGTGCCAAAAGGAAGTAGCAATGTTGTTAAGTAAGATGTGGGGCGGACCCCCTCGTCCGCGGCCGACGCCCTCGTCGGCCTCCGCTGTTCGGGTTATGGAAGAGCCGGACCAGGGGGTCCGGCGCGGACGAGGGCGTCCGCCCCACCTCCTGGCCAGCTATTCGTTCGTTCTTATCATGCTCCTCGCC
>DASQGY010000097.1:0-18430 GCA_035632375.1 Bryobacteraceae bacterium
CGAAGGTCGCCAGCGTGTCGATCATTCCGTTGATCGTGTCCGCAAGCTCAGCGATTTCGCCCTTCGTTTCGAGCACCAGCTTCCGCTTCAAATCGCCGTTCGCGACCGCCGTCACGACCTTTGCAATGCCGCGAACCTGGGTGGTGAGATTAGCGGCCATGAAGTTCACGTTGTCGGTGAGATCCTTCCAGGTGCCGGCCACGCCCTTCACTTCCGCCTGCCCGCCGAGCTTGCCCTCTGTTCCCACTTCGCGCGCCACGCGCGTCACTTCCGATGCAAACGAGCTGAGCTGGTCCACCATGGTGTTGATGGTGTTCTTCAGCTCCAGAATCTCGCCGCGCGCGTCCACCGTGATCTTCGTGGTTAAGTCGCCGCGCGCCACGGCCGTGGTGACGCCCGCGATGTTACGCACTTGGTCAGTCAGGTTCGTGGCCATGGAGTTCACGCTCTCGGTGAGATCCCTCCAGGTTCCGGCCACGCCGGGCACTACCGCCTGGCCGCCCAGCTTGCCTTCGGTGCCCACTTCGCGCGCCACGCGCGTCACTTCCGAGGCGAACGAATTCAACTGCTGCACCATGGTGTTCACCACGCGCGCGGTATGCAGGAATTCGCCGCGCAGCGGGCGGCCGTCCACTTCGAGCGACATCGACTGCGAAAGGTCGCCCTTGGCCGTTGCGCCGATCACGCGCGCGACTTCTGTGGATGGCTGCACCAGATCGCCAATCAGGCTATTCACCGATTCCACGCACTCCGCCCACGCTCCCGTCACCGAGCCGATCGACGCGCGCTGCGTAATCTTGCCCTCTTTGCCCACTGTCCGGCTGATTCGCGCGAACTCGCTCACCATCTTCTGGTTCAGTTCCAGAATGTCGTTCAGCGCGTCGGCGATCTTGCCCGGCACGCCGATATGTTCCACCGGCATCCGTATGGCGAAATTCCCCCGCTTGAACGCAATCAGCGTGTTCAGAAGGACATTGCTCTCTTGAGTCTTAGCTCCGTTTCGGGTTGAGGCTACCGCTTTCATTCGAACGCTCCTCTTTTGAATGTAACGTGTATTACTATCGCTGGCAACGGAAAAAGCTAGTCGAGATTAGACTTTTGGGCGACAATCATGTTACATAACTTTCTCACCTAGGATTTATGGAATCGCCCGCCGAGTTTCGGATCTGGCTTGCCGAGGACAACCCGGGCGATGTGCGATTATTCCGCGAGGCCTTGAATAATCGGCCATTTCGATGCGATCTGACGGTCGCCGAAGACGGGCAAAAGGCTATCGCCTTGGTTCGTAGCGCGTCCGCGGACGAAACCGCTCCACGTCCGGATCTAATAGTACTCGACGTCAATCTTCCCAGGCACAACGGCGACGAGGTACTGCGGCATATCCGCAGCCAGTCCGCGTTCGAGGGAATTCCGGTGATCATGCTGACCTCTTCAGCATCTCCCGCCGACCAGGTGACGGCGGGCGCGCTGGGAGCGGATCTCTACGTCCAAAAGCCTTCAGACCTGGAAGGTCTGGCGACCATCGGCACGCTGATTGAGCAGCTCCTGAAAGATCGATGAGTTTTCTGTAGCCTGTAGCAAAAACCGCTCCTTCACGGCCACGGCTCAGTAGAAACAAAACGTACCGCGACCGAGAGGAAGCTACTTCCTGGATGTAGCGGCTATGTGAAGACTTTTCGTTATCACTCCTGTGACGCCTTCGCTCGGCTGCTTCCCGCCAACCGAGATCTGATATGTGCCGGGCTGCTGTGGCTTCAGCGTGAAGTGGACGGTTCTGCGTTCGTTGGGGCGCAGGGCGATGCGTTCGAAGCCTGATAACGTTTTGGCGGTCGATTTTAGGTACAACTGGACCACTTCTTCGCCATTTTTTCGCCCCGTATTCTGCACTTTAACCTCAATTTTGACCTCGTCTCCGGCCTTGGCCTGGGCTGGGACGTGCAGGTCGCTATAGACGAAAGTGGTGTAGCTGAGTCCATACCCGAACGGGAACAGCGGCTCGCCGTCGAAGAAGCGGTAGGTCCTGCCTTTCATTCTGTAGTCGGTGAAAGGCGGCAGTTCGTCCACGGATTTGTAGAACGTGACCGGCAGTCTGCCGGCGGGGTTGTAGTCGCCGAAGAGGACATCGGCGAGCGCCGTGCCTCCCGCCTGACCGGGATACCAGGCTTCGACGATGGCCGGGACGTGGTCGCGGGCCCAGTTCACTGCGAGCGCGCTGCCGTTGAGGAGCACCAGGACGAGCGGCTTGCCGAGAGCGGTCACGGCTTCGAGCAGGTCCTGTTGGGTGCGTGGGAGGTCTAAGTTCAATCGATCGCCGCCGCGGAATCCTTCGACGGGAACTCGCATCTCTTCGCCTTCGAGCCTTGGCGAGAGACCGAGAACCATTACCACGGCGTCGGCCTGGCGGGCGGCGGCCAGCGCTTCTTGCGTGTCGCTCACAAACGGACGCGACCACACCAGTTGAATGCTGGCGTCGTTCAGGAACTCATGATAGTCCAGTTGGACCTGATACAGCTTGCCGGCCTCCAACTGGATGGGCGCGTAACGGTAAGCCTCTTCGTGGATTCCGTTGAAATCGACGATCCGCTTGCCGTCGAGGTAGAGCTCGAACGCGTTCATGCCAATGGCGCCGAGTTGATAAGTACCGCTGGTTGGCGGCGAAAGGTAGCCGGTCCAGCGCACGCCGAAATCGTCGTCGTTCATGTCCGGTCGGGGCGCGCTGTCCCACCAATGGAAGTTGACCTGTGGATCGACGCGCGTGAACAAAGGCTTCGAATCCGCTCCGGACTGGCCGACCAGCTTGCCGGAGTTAGGATAAGTTAGCTCACGCGGCCGGTGCGCGTGTCCATCGAAGTTGC
Organism: Bryobacteraceae bacterium; assembly: GCA_035632375.1. GTDB lineage: Bacteria > Acidobacteriota > Terriglobia > Bryobacterales > Bryobacteraceae > Palsa-89. The sequence continues at coordinate 2,856 of DASQGY010000097.1, forward strand.
AGGAGTTGAAGTATTCACCTTTCAGTCCGTTGACGCGATCGGCCGCCTTGGAGGTAAACAGGGCCGCGGAGGGGATCACTTCGAAGCCCGGCATTCCGGCGGCCAGCTCGCTGCCGCGCACGTAGACAACTTTTGTATTGGGAACCTTGGCGCGAATGCCGTCGAGCGGGGTTACGGGCATTGTTGGAACGCCGTTATAGTTGCCGAGCAGAACGTCGATATCGTTGGCGTTTGGCCCGATCACGGCGATGGTCTTCATTGTTTTGCTCAGCGGTAGCGTCCGGTTGCCGTTCTTCAACAGCACGATTGATTTCCGGGCGACTTCGAGCGCCAATTGGCGATGCGCGGGACTGTCGTTGACGCTGTAAGGGATCTGCGCGTATTTCACCAGTTCGGGCGGATCGAACATTCCAAGTTGAAATCGCGCGAGGAGCAAGCGGCCGAGTGATCGATTAATCTCCGACTCAGCCAGCAAGCCGTTGCGGACCGACTGCAACAGGTTTGTGTACTCCACGCCGCAATTCAGGTCCGTCCCGGCTTTGATTGCCAGGGCGACTCCCTGGAGCGCGTTAGGCGCGAACTTGTGATTCCTGTAGATATCGCCGATGGCGCCGCAATCGGAGACCACGTACCCTTGAAAGCCCCACTGCTTGCGAAGAATATCGTCGAGCAGGCGGGGACTGGCGCACGCGGGCTGTCCGTCCACGCTGTTATAGGCGCACATCACGGAGCGAGCGCCACCTTCGCGCACCGCTGCTTCGAAGTGAGGCAGATACGTTTCCATCAGCTCGCGGTCGTCCACGACGGCGTCGAAAGTGTGCCGCAGCGGTTCGGGGCCGCTGTGGACCGCGTAATGCTTGGCCGTCGCGATGGTCTTCAGATATTTCGGGTCGTCGCCCTGCAAGCCCTTGATGAATGCCACCGCCAACCGGCCCGTGAGATACGGATCTTCGCCGTACGTCTCCATGCCGCGGCCCCATCGCGGGTCGCGGAAGAGATTGATGTTGGGGGTCCAGAAGGTGAGCCCCTGATAGATATTCCTCTTCCCGCGGCGGACGAACTCGTGATGCTTGGCGCGGGCTTCATCGGAAATCGCGGTGGCGGTGCGGAACATCAGCTCGGTGTCCCAGGTGGCAGCCAGGCCGATGGCTTCGGGGAAAACGGTGGCGCGGCCGGCTCTGGCCACACCGTGAAGACACTCGTTCCACCAGTTGTAGGCGGGGACGCCGAGGCGGTCGATGGCCGGGGAGTCGTTCATGAGCTGAGAGATTTTTTCTTCCAGAGTCATGCGCGACACCAGATCGCCGACGCGCTGTTGCATTGGGGCCTTCGGGTCCTTGTAAACCGGACCTTGCTGAGCGAACCCGAGCGGCAGTGCGGTAAGAATAACCAGTACCACGAGGCTTCGGAGAAACATTAGTTCAAGCTTACAACAATATGTGAAAATGGTATGGTTGTCCTTGTACGGGAAGAGCGTGCGTATGAAGGTCATGGCCATTCTGCTTTGTTCGGCGCCGTTGTGGGCGGCGACGCTGCCCGCTCTGATCTCGCGGACTGGCAACGTCAGCACGGAAAACATCGCATTGAAGGTACTGGACCCGGCCCACCAATACAGTCTCCTTTACTCAATCAGTTCTCTCCGTCAACTGCGCGCCGAATCGCGCGTGGGTACGGCGATTCTTGCCGCAAAGACCATTCATGCCGGCGATCCTGACTACTACGTGAATTGTCACGCAACTCGCACCCTGTTTGGCGGCACATGGGGTACAGTGAAAAACGTCGTCGACACGGGCAATCCGGAGAATAGTCTAATCTTGCGCAAGCCGGTGTCGAGTTCTGAAACGGAAGGGATAGCCGCGTCGAGAATTCTTTCCCATGGTGGCGGCGTGCGGTTCACGAAGGAGTCGCCAGAGTATGCGACGATCCTGTCGTGGATCAAGGGGCGAAGGAATAGGCGATGGATCCGAAAGTAAAGTCCGGGAATGGTGCAGCGCCGCTGGCGGGCCCGAACGCCGACCTCAAGCGTGTAACTGAGGAAGTCCTCGCTAACACGCCTTTCATCGATGTCCATACGCACCTGTTCGGTCCACGATTCGGAAGCCTTGCGCGATGGGGTATTGACGACCTGTTGACGTATCACTACCTTGAGGCGGAATTCTTCCGTTCTTCTGCCATGCCGCCGGTGCACTATTGGTCCTTGAACAAGCGGCAGCGAGCCGACGCTATTTGGAAAACTCTGTTCGTGGAGAACGCTCCGATATCGGAAGCGACGCGGGGAGTGGTGGCGGTGCTGGACGCTTTGCATCTCGACACCGCGACACCGGCGCTGGAGCCACTCCGCGAATTCTTCCTGGAACAGAACTTCGCGGATTATGTTCCGAGGGTTTTTCGTCTGGCTGGAATCAGCTCCGTGGTGATGACCAACGATCCGCTGGACGTTACGGAAGCTGCCGTATGGGAGCGGAGCGTGGAACCGAACCCCAGGTTTCACCCCGCGCTGCGGCTGGATCGGATTGTCAACGAATTTGCAGACCACTGCGGGTTGATGGCGTCGCAGGGTTACACGGTCGATTCGGATGCGGGCGGCCGGACCTTGTCGGAAGTCCACCGGTTCATCGGCGACTGGAGTACGCGCATGGGCGCAGTATACGCAGCGATCTCACTGCCGGATACGTTCCGATTTCCAGACCACGACGTTCGCACCAAGTTGCTCACCGGTGCGATTCTGCCCGCTTGCCGGGATCTGAATCTACCCTTGGCTTTGATGATCGGTGTGCGCAGGCAGGTGAATCCTTCGCTGCAACTCGCGGGCGATGCCGCCGGCAAAGCCGATCTGAGCGCCATCGAAAACATCTGCAGGGATTTCCCGAACCTTCGCTTTCTGGTCACCGCACTGAGCCGCGAGAACCAGCACGAACTCTGCATCTACGCGCGGAAATTCAGCAACCTGATGCCGTTCGGCTGCTGGTGGTTCTTGAACAACCCGTCGATCGTGGAAGAGATCACGCGCGAGCGTCTGGAAATGTTGGGCGCCAGTTTCATCCCACAGCATTCGGACGCGCGAATCCTGGAACAGCTCATCTACAAATGGCGAAACACTCGAAGGACCATGGCCCCGTTGCTGGCGGGCGCTTGTGAGTTGCTCGCCGCGGATGGCCGGCCAGTTTCGCGCGACGATGTCCAGGCTCTGGTGACGCGCCTGTTCCGCACTAACTTCGAGCGCTGGGCCAACCTGTCCACTGTGCCAGCGCCAGCTCACTGCCGGACAATCTCGACGTAGTCGAGCGCCGCCGGTTCGCCACCGTCCGGAGTTCCCTCGATGCGAATCACATCTCCACGGCGCAAGGCAACGCCGGAAATAACGCGACGCGTGGATGAGGCGCCATCGATTTTTCGTGTGGGCAGACGATCGTCCGCGGTCCACTGGTCGACAAGCTGGCTCCCAATCGAGAGCCGGAATTTCGATACACCGGTGTTCTGATCGAAATATTGCACATGAATCGTGTACCAGCCCGCCACGCCATCGAAGCGGAGGCTGGCCGTACATTGCGCGATCGGACAGGTAACAGCCTTGCCGGCGGAAGCGGCTTCCCACGGATTGACATCCTGAATCGTGTAGCCTTTCAACTCCATGGACTCAGCTTCGAAGCGGTTGGGATAATGGCCGACACGAGCCTTCTCATCTGGAATACCGGACGCGCGCAGAAACCAGTTCGTCACGGCGTCGCGCCACACTTCGGCTTGCCCGGCTTGATATTCGAGCCGCGCGAGAACTTCGCGATAACGACGGTCATCCACGCGGCCCTTGAGCGATTTCCATTCACGCACATATTCGGCAACCCGATCCGCGCCTTCGTAGTGGGAATCGTAGATGTACTGAATTACGGTCTTGCCGGAATGCAATCGGTGCGTGTAAGGAACGTGGTGCATGAATAGCAGCAGATCGTCGGGACAGGTCTTCATCGATTCGTAGACACGGGCAACGGTGGCGTGGTACTGGGCGATGTAGCCGGTGCCGGTGGCAGCCGTTCGATCCATACCGACTCCTTGGTGGTCGGCCCGATGCCACTGGCCCCAGCCGTTTCGCTCGGACGCTTCCACGGCGACTCCATAATGATTGCCGACGATGTCGGTCAAAGTCTGCAAACCGAGCGGTCCGGTGTAATTCTCGTAGGTGCGCCAAGAACTGAGTTGCATGGCGGCGACTGTATCCACCACCTTCGGGTCGTTTCCAAATGTGAGCCGCGTCCACTCGTCGGCGATGGTCTTCGCGCTGAGGTCCGGATTCCAGGCCAGCCGGCCGAAGCCATACAAATTCGCCTGCGAGAGATGACTGCCCTGCCAATTGTCATCGAGCCCGACGTTTGCGACGCCGATGAAACCACCTGTGGGTCTGTTAAAGGTTTTTCCCGAGGCGAGGGCTTTGACCGGCGTTGCTGCGCCCTTTGCGTGCATGTCAAAATCGAGCGCCTCTTTCCACATGGGAACCAGGAACACCAGGTGGCGAGCCTGTCCCATGTATTCCTGAGTGATCTGCAGTTCGATCGCCTGATTTGTTTTCTCGAGTGCACCGAACAGCGGCGACGCCGGCTCCCGGACCTGAAAATCGATGGGGCCATTTTTAATTTGGATCACTACGTTGTCGTCGAAGCGGCCATCCAGTTGGTGAAAATTGTCGTAGGCGGCGCGCGCGCGGTCGTTCTTGAGATTGTTCCAATCCATGTGGTGGTCGTACACGAAACCGCGGTAGAAGACCAAGCCGCCATGAGGTTTCAGCGCTCGGGCAACCATGTTTGCCGCATCGGCGTGCGTTCTCGCATAAGCCGACGGGCCGGCGCGGCCTTCCGAATCGGCTTTCATAATGATGCCGCCGAGGTCGGGGACGGCGCGGTAAATTTCGTCCACTTTCGATTTCCACCAGGATGCAACACGCGCATCGAGCGGATCGAAAGTATCCAGGCCGCCGAGAGTTTTCGGACTCGCGAAGTCCACAGACAGTACCGCTTGAACACCCCACGGCCGCAGCGTGTCGGCGATCCGTGCGATTTGCGGCATGAAATCGGCGGTCAGTAGGCGCCGGTCGGCGTTTACGTTGTTGATGGAGCAGCCGTTGATGCCGAGCGATGCCAGCAGACGGCCATAGTCATTGACCCGGGTCAAATCGTCGCGGACATGCTGCTTGTCCCAGAAAATAGATCGGCCGCCGTACCCGCGCTCAATGGAGCCGTCGAGATTGTCCCACTGATTGATCCACCGGATGGGACCGTAGGGCGACTGTTGTTCATCGAGGTTATCGATTGATTCGCTGAGCGCCATCCTTCGCAGCAGAGCGAAGACACCGTACAACACAGCGCGATCATTTGGCCCGGTCACGATGGTGTAGCGAACTTTGTCCGAGGCGATGGTCTTGAGCCAGTAGCCATCCGCTTTCAAGTTGGAGTCGAGATGCCATTGGGGAGAGTTGCGCCGAAGCGCGGAGAGCGTGCCTAGAACGATGGCGTCCTCGTTGGGAACGCCCGATTCCATTCGGAGCGTGTGCCCGGTCATGCCGCGGATGCCGCGGATCAGTTCGTGACGCGCGCTATCGATCACTTGTGAATCGCCGAATGAAGCTATCGCTGCCGGAACCGCGACTTCTTTATTGAGGGCGCTGTATCTCAGCCACGCATCCTGTCCGGTTTCGGCGAACAGCGGCAGACAGCAGAGAATGCATAATCTCGCGATCTGGACGCGGCAGGACCTTCGCTCCCTGACGGTCGCGGCTCGGTAAGGGCTGGCAGATACGGAGCGACGTTTCCGAGCCGCGCGCGTTAGCAAGCGGTTTTCGGTTTGTCTCAGCATCCTAATAAGGGATCTCGACAGGACGGTCATCGTTCGGGTCGGCCCAGCGATCGTTTGGTACGATCGGCGCCCAGCCGGGCCGCGCCGGATCCTGATCGTAGGGATAACTTCCCAGGCGCTGATAGAGTTCATGGTACTCGCGAAGTTTCTCGCGATTGAGACGCACGCCTAAGCCCGGCCCCTGCGGGACTTTGATTGCACCGTCTTCGTAGGGCATCAGGCCGCCCTCGATGATGTCGTCGGTCAGGTGGTGGTAATGGGCGTCGGCGGCGAACGATAAGTTGGGCAGCACCGCGCCGAGGTGCAGCATAGTCGCCAGTTGGATACCAAGCTCGCCCGAAGAATGCACTGCAACTCCGAGCTGGAATGTTTCACAAACAGAGGCGGCCTTGACGCAAGCGCGAATCCCTCCCCAAAAGGTTGTGTCGAGGAGAATGACGTCCACCGCGGTGTTTAAGACGTTGGCCGCGAGCTGCTCGAAGTTCACCACCACTGTATTGGTGGCCAGCGGAACCCGAACCATCTCGCGAGTGCGTCGCATTCCATTTAGACCGAAGACTGGATCTTCCAAGTAATCGTTCCGCAAGCCCTCGATGGCCTGGCCGAAACGAATCGCCTGCTCGGTGGACCACACGGCATTCGGATCGAATCGCAACGAGTCCTCGGGAAACGCCGCAGCCAGTGCGCGGTAAACTTCCAGTTCATAATCCGGGTGGAAGACACCTCCCTTGAGTTTGTGTGTTCGAAAACCGAAGCGGCGTTTTGCAACGCAGGCATGCTCCACTACCTGGTCGATAGTTCGTACTTCGCCGCGGCCGGTTTGAGGATTCGGATAGCGGAAGAAGCAGTACGACGCGAATGGCACTCGATCGCGAAGAGGTCCGCCGAGAATATCGCAAACAGGAACGCCCCAGGCCTGTCCCAGGATATCCAGGCAAGCGAACTCCAGTGCGGCCAGCACCTGAGTGCGGTTGTTATAAAGGGACGCGGTCGGGTTAGCGATGAGGAATCGCATCTCCTCCAACCGTGCGGGATCGTGCCCAACCAGGTATGACTTCATCGATCGGAACGCCGCTTCGGCCGACTCGCCGCCGCCACCCATTTCGCCGAGCCCTATCAAACCGTCGTCTGTCTCAACCTCGACAATGGTCCGGACAAAGCGCCCCCAGTGGCATCCATTGGCGTGACGGAGGGGCGCTTCCAGAGGAACCGTGACGGTGGTGGCTCGAATGTCACGGATGCGCATAATTCGTTTCATCGTACAACAATATGGTCGCCTGGACGCCCATTGACACGGGTTTGGAAAAGTGTCAACTGTAGATAGTGCGGTGGTCAAACAAACTAGTTGCGTCGGCGATGGTCTGCATGACTCCCTTGGCGGCGCAGCCACTGCGCGATCTCGCCGATCAACGTGGCATCCGCTTCGGCGCTGCGGCCGACCCTTCCCACTTAGGCGAAACCTCCTACGCCAATACGCTCGCCGGCGAATTCAGCCAGCTCGAACCCGAGAACGTAATGAAGTTTGGCCCCATTCATCCCGGCCCCACAACCTACAACTTCGGCCCGCCGGACGCGCTGGTAACCTTTGCTCGGGCGCACAAGATGGCGGTCCGAGGCCACACTCTGGTCTGGCACAATCAGAATCCATCGTGGCTCACTAACGGTAACTTCTCCCCAGCGCAACTCTCCGGCTTTCTTCAGGAGCACATCAACACAGTGGTGGGACACTACGCCGGACAAGTCTACGCCTGGGATGTGGTGAACGAAGCTTTCAACGACAACGGCACCCTCCGCAGCACCATGTGGTCCGACTCACCAGGCATCGGTCTGGCGGGAACCGCGTACATCGAGCAGGCTTTGCGATGGGCTCACGCCGCCGATCCGAAGGCGCTGCTTTTTTATAACGACTACAGCGCCGAGGCGATCAATACGAAGTCCGATGCCATTTTCAACATGGCGCGCGATTTCAAAACGCGCGGCGTCCCGCTGGACGGCATCGGCATGCAGATGCACTTCACCACCAGTATCGGCTCGCTGTCCAGCATCGAGTCCAATATCAAACGCATCACGGGGCTCGGTCTCCAGGTTCAGATCACCGAGTTAGACGTCCGGCTTCCAGTCGACTCGTCGGGCAACGCGAGCGCCGCGGATCTCGCCACTCAGGCGCAGATCTACCATGACATCGTCGCCTTATGCCTCAAGTTTCCGCTCTGTACCGCGATCCAGACTTGGGGTTTTACTGACAAATACTCCTGGATACCGGGCACTTTTCCCGGCCGAGGTGCGGCGCTCGAATTCGACACTGCCTATCAAGCGAAGCCTGCGTACAAATCCATTCAAGGCGCAATGCAAACATCCCCGCCTGTGATCGCGGCCGCTGGCTTGACGAACGCGGCGAGTTACACCAACGACGCTGTCGCGCCCGGCGAAATTGTGGTTTTATTTGGCGCTACCTTCGGTCCGGCGTCGCTGAGTACTGCTCAGTCCGACGCAGGCGGGCGGATTCCCGCGCAACTCAACGGCACTCGTCTGCTGTTCGGCGGCATCCCCGCGCCCATCTTGTACACCAGTGTTGGGCAGACCGCGGCCATTGTTCCGTTTTCCGTCGCCGGCACTTCTACGATGCAGGTTCAGTACGAATTTCATGGCATCCAGTCGAACCCGGTCGCGGTGAACATTGTGCCAGCCCGGCCCGGCCTCTTCACTCTGGATGAGTCGGGCCAGGGCGACGGCGCGATACTCGATTCCGCTTACCGCGTGGTGTCGCAAGATAATCCTGCTCATAGAGGCGACGTGATCTTGCTCTATGCGACTGGTGGCGGCGTCACAACTCCGCGGAGCATCGATGGACTGATCCTTCCAGAGCCGCCGTATCCGGCAGTCTCAGCTTCCACCTTCGCGAAAATCGGCGGAGTGGATTGCCCTGTGGTCTATGCAGGTGGAGCCTCCGGACTAGTTGCCGGGGCACTCCAAATAAACGTGCAGGTAGCTCGCGAAGTTCCCACCGGCCAACAGCCTGTTTCACTCAGTATCGGCGACGGAATGACCCAAGCCGGCGTTACCGTCTGGGTACAGTAGCCGGCCGGTTTCATCCGAGACTTGACTTTCCCGAGCAGACATGTATATTTAGTTTGAGGTCCAAACGAATTCCAGGGAGTCGTTCAGGAGGTTATCAAAATGTCTATGCGGACTCTGTCGTCTATCCTATGCGCCACAGTGCTGCTGGCGATGGCCGTGACCGGCGTGTCGAATGCCCAGGTTCTCTATGGATCGCTTACCGGGAACGTAGCCGATCCCAGTAACGCCGCGGTTCCAGGGGCCAAGGTAGAAGCGCTCAACGTGGGAACCGGAGTGGCCCAACAGGCCACCACGGATGAACGCGGCGCATACCTTTTCAACAATCTGCAATTCGGCGTTTACAAGATCACCGTTACCGCGCCATCGTTCCGAACGGTGATTGAGAACAACGTGCAGGTGAACGCGAACGAGGTGCGGCGCGTGGACGTGAAACTCACGATTGTGCAGACGAGTGAGACCATCGAGGTATCCGCAGCGGTGGCGGCACTGCAAACGGACAAAGCCGATGTCCACGCCGAGATTTCTTCGCAGGAAGTGGTAGAGCTTCCCTATAACGGTGGTGAAGGCAAGAACTTCCAGGCTCTCCTTTACCTGATCCCCGGCGCGGGAATTCCCGCAGCTCCCGAAGCGAATTCCGAAGCCGGCAATCCGCAACGCGCCTTGACGCTCTTCATGAACGGTGTTTCTTCCACCGGCAACAGCACGAAGATCGACGGCGCAACGGTAGCCTATCCTTGGCTCCCCGTGAACATCGCCTATGTGCCGCCGGGCGAATCCATTCAAACCGTCAATGTCAGCACCAACGCGTTTGACGCTGAGCAGGGCGCGGCGGGTGGCGTGGCGGTGAACGTTTTGATCAAGTCGGGAACGAACCAGTTCCACGGCGTCATGTTCGAGCGCAACCAGAATAACGATATGACCGCCGTGAACTACTTCAGCCACACCAGCCCATTGAACAAGAATGTTTTTAACCAATTCGGTTTCGCCATCGGCGGGCCCATTTGGATTCCGAAAGTCTACAACGGCAAGAACAAGCTGTTCTTCTTCATGGACTATCAAGGCACCCGGCGCGTACAATACGCCGCCGCGACGAATTTGACTCTCCCCACTCCGGCCATGCGCACGGGCGATTTCAGCGGGACCGGCGCCACCATCTACGACCCGCACACCGGCAACCCGGACGGCACTGGCCGAACGCCGTTCAATTTGAACCAAGTCCCCAAGGACCAGATCGACCAGGCCTCTTCGATCCTGGCTGGTCTTCTTCCCACATTAACGAGGAACACGACATTTGCGAATTACGATGCCTACGGCCACACGACGTACAGCCGCGACAACTGGGATTACAAAGTCAACTACAATGCCACGGACAACTCCATGATCTGGGGCCGGTACAGCGCATCGCCGCTGGATATCGTCGCTCCGCTGGTGCTTGGCAAGGCTGGCGGCGATGCTTTTAGCGGCGGGAATCCAGGTCATGCCGGCGGCCGCGTGCTGACCACCGCGACAGGCGCCACGATTAGTGTTTCGCCCACTCTTCTGGTGGATGGCAGCGTCGGTTATACGCGCCAGAACATCGGCGCAAACGGCGACCCTGAGGATGGCCTATTTGGATTGAACGTTCTGAAGATTCCGGGGACGAATGGCGTGGGTCAGAACTATTTCGGTATTCCGTCATTCCAGGTGAGCGGTATCGCCAACATTGGGAACGCAAGTACGGGCAGTCCGTTCCTGTTCCGCGACAACCAATACACCACCAACATCAACGTGAGCAAAATCAAGGGATCGCACTCGCTGCGCTTCGGTTTCGAATACGACAAATACGCGCTGAACCACTTCCAGCCGCAGGGTGGAACGTTTGGAACCGCTCGCGGAACCTTTGGTTTCGATGGATCACTCACCGAGTCTAACCCGATTGACCCGAGCAAACAGCAAATTCGGTTTAACTCCTGGGCGCAGTTTCTGCTCGGTTTCCCCTCCCACCTGGGCAAAATCACTCAGTTCCAGAATCCGAACGCCCTTCGCTTTTCCGATTGGGCATTCTATGCGCGCGATCAGTGGCAAGTATCCAGCAAGCTGACCGTCAACTACGGCTTGCGATGGGAATACTATCCGATCTTTTCGCACGATAACTACGGGGCGGTGCGATTCGATCCGGCAACCGACAACATTCTGATCGGCGGCGAAGGGAATGTTCCATGGGACACCGGCGCGACCGCTACCAAAAAGAATTTTGCGCCACGCCTGGGCGTTGCTTACAGGCTCGGCGAAAAGACGGTGATCCGTACCGGTTACGGCATTACCGTCGATCCGGACAACATGCGCAACCAGCGGAACGCGTTCCCATCGATTGTCAATCAGGACTTCCAAGCGCTGAACACTTTTCAATTCGTCACCACAGTGCCGGGTGTTGCTCAGGCATCGTTGCGAACCGGCATTCCGGCACCCAATTTCCCGGACATTTCTGCAGGCATCATCACTCCGTCGACAAAACCGTCGCTCACTACTTATTTGCCCAGTACTGGAACAACCACCTTCCCGAAGAATATGAACCGGGGATATATCGAAAGCTGGAACTTCTTTATCCAGCGTGCGATCTCGAACGATTTCCAGGTGGAGGCCGGATATGTGGGCACGCACGCGGTCCGCACCATGTTGGCGGTGAACATCAACGGGTCGGCGCCTGGCACTGGTGGTTTAGGACGCCAATTGTATCCATTCAACACCAGCGACATGAACTCGTACATGCCGTTGGGCAGCCTGAAGTACAACGCATTGCAGACCAGGCTGCGCAAGCGCATTGGAGCGTCGTTGATTGGCGCCAGCTACACATTCTCCAAAGCCATAAACATCGGCGATAACGGAGATTCTCCATTGTTCCGCGCGTTCCCATCGGCGCTTAATTTGAACGAAGGCTTGGGCGGTTTCGACCGCACGCACACCTTCCAGTTTTATTCTGTGTACCAATTGCCGTTCGGCAAAGGCCACATGTTCGTCAACCATGGATTCCTTGCGCAGATTGTCGGAGGATTCCAGGTCAGCGGCACCCTGAGCCGGTACAGCGGTCTGCCGTTTACAGTGAACTCACCCGGCACCTCTCTGAACGCTTTCGGCCAGACTCAGACTGCGGACCAGGTGAACCCGGTTGTCGCAATCTATGGCGGGCACGACCCCAACACTCCGTATTTCGATGGAAACGCCTTCGTGGCCGTTACCACCGCACGCCTAGGCACCACTGGCAGGAATATCCTCCGTGGACCGGGCGTCTTTAACACCAACCTGAACGTCTCCCGCATCATCAGCATTAAGGAGAGGCTGAAACTGCAGATTCTGGGAGAGGCTTTCAACGCCACCAACACGCCGTCGTTCGCCAACCCGGGAGCGAGTGTGGCAGCACGCAACCCGACGACGGGGAGCTACAACGGCTACTCGGTCATAACCGGCACGACCTCCCAGGCTCGCGTATTGCAAGTGGGGGCGACGCTCCGGTTCTAACAAATTGCTCAAGCTGGCTTAGGCGGGCATCGAACTCGCAGCGCCGAAATGCTTTTGCAGCACCAGCGCAACGGTGCCCCGCAGCCGAGCCATGCCGTCTTCATGCGCTGGCGTCACCAGCGGCGGGGAACTGCCCGGAAGAACCTGGGCCTCCACTTCCGCCTGGATCACCGGGCCAAAGCGATGCCACGAGCGAGTCAGGTCGCCAATCACTATGATCCGCTCCGGCGCCAGCCCCGCGACGATCATGCGCATTCCTCGCCCCAGGTAGTGAGCCATGGTTTCCAGAGCCTTCACTGCGCGCGAGTCCCCTTGATCGGCAATGCTCAGCAGGTCCTGAAAGCTCAAGCCCTCTCCGTGAGAACTGGACTCCAAGTAATACCGCAGAGCCGCCCGGTTCGAGCCGAAGACTTCCCAGCAACCTCGGCTGCCGCAACTGCACTCTGGTCCTTCCGGATCGAGCGGGACATGCCCGAATTCTCCGGCCATGCCATTCAAGCCGCGCGCGAGTTGTCCGTTAATCAATACGCCGGCGCCGATGCCCTCCGAGACCGTTACCACCACGAGATTGCGGTAGGTCTCTCCGGGGTCGAACCAGACCGTGGCGAGAACACAAGCGTTGGCGGCGTTCTCCAGTTCCACTTCCAGCCCGGTAGCCTTGACGATGGGATTGCGAAGGTCCACATCTCGCCATTTTAGGTTCGGAGCAAATACCAATAGATCCGAGTTCTGATTGAAGCGGCCCGGCAGGCTGATTCCCACCCCTTCGATCTTCTTTTTTTTGCAGGAGCGTATGACGGTCTGGATACGCTGGATCAGGGATTGCACGGCGACCTTCGGATCCGAGGGCGTTGGCATCACTTCCTGGGAAGAGAATTTGCCGTTCACGTCGGCCAGCGCCACCGTGGTTTGGATGGGACGGATGTCCACGCCGATGATCACACGATCGTCGTTCAAGCGAAGGAACGTGGGACGGCGGCCTCGTGGTAATCGACCGGTCGGACCCTCGATCACCCAATGCTCCTCCACCAGCTCTTCCACGATCAGCGAGATGGTGCTGCGCTGCATGCCGGAGACTCGCGCCAGATCGGCGCGCGAGATGGGCTGGCGCGTGCGAATCAAGTTGAGGACGATTCGCCGGTTAATGTCGCGCACCACCTCGCTTGACGCGGATTGAATCCGTCTCAGCTCAATCACAGAGATCTCGTTTGCTTCTCAAACTATATTGCCCCTGGAACAAGATTATCAACTCCAGCGTTCACGCCCGCAGCGGTTGCCCCAGCCAAGCCCTCCAACGCCATCCGGTGAGGCTTCGTCTCGAAATCGATTCATCGTTCATGGGTGCTATTCAGTTTAGTTAAACTACAGCCAACCCGTGTTTTCTCGTCTGGTACTCCTCGATCTGATCGCCGCGGCGGCGTTCGCGCAACAGAATCCATCGCCGATGGTAGAGCACACGCGCGATCACTCGCGGCTGCAGCAGGAGACTCCGGCCGGCCGCCGCGAGAAGCTCTCCACCGGCGCTTTGTTCATTCCGGAAACAATCCGGACGGCGAAGCGCCTGCCGCTCTTCATCCACTTTCACGGCGCTGCCTGGGTGGCTGAGATCGCAGCCCGTGACCAAAGCTGCGCGGTCATATCCGTCCAAACTGGAACCGGTTCCGGCGCGTACGCCAAGCAGTTCTCCGATCGCGCGCTCTTTGGCCAGATGCTTCAGGAGGCGGCCGAAAGAACCGGAATCACCTTCGCGCCGATTTCGCTCACCGCCTGGAGCGCCGGGCATGGCGCCATCCGGGAGATTCTGCAAGTGCCGGAATACTACGATCGTGTGCGGAAAGTACTGTTGATCGATGGCCTCCACACGGGCTACGCCGGCGGCAGTCCGGGCCCGCTTGAATCCGCGTTGGAAACGGATCATTTGGAAATCTTCCTGAAGTTCGCGCGGGATGCCGTTGCCGGCAGGAAGACGATGGTCATCACCCACTCCGAGATTTTCCCCGGCACTTTCGCCAGCACCACGGAAACGGCCGACTGGCTGCTCGCCAAACTGGGGCTGCGGCGGCAAGCCGTGCTGCGCTGGGGCCCGATGGGCACACAGCAGTTGAGCGAGGTGCGCGCCGGGAAATTCCTGCTGCTCGGTTTTGCGGGGAACTCCGCTCCGGATCACGTGGACCAGTTTCACAGCCTGCCGGACTATCTGAAACTGTTGCAGTAGCCGGCGGAAGCCTTACTCGAAATAAGCGTGAAAAACCGCCCGCCGGATGGTCTTCGATCCCAACGCACTTAGCGCGCGCCACAGCAGCAGCCGCTCTGACGTGGGCCAAACTCGCTCGATGCGGCGAAATCCCACGGAGCGTAGCATCGCTTCCGCGGCGGCGGGCGTGGGTCCGAACCAGTTGGTATCGTCGCGGTCCAGTTCCGAGCCGGGATAAAACGCCAACGCCTTGCCGCGAACATGGAGCAGGTCGATCACGGTTTCCAGTACCAGCAGCCGTTTTGTTACCGAGGCCACCCTTTCCAGCGCCAGCATCGGGTGCTTCATGTGATAGAGCACGCCGAGGAATAACACGACATCGAATGTCCCTATGCGCTCCGGCGCTAGATCGAGGACATCGATATCGATGTCTTCTACTTTTGAGTTCAGCGCCTTCCGCGCCAGCAGGAATCCTTCCTTGTGTCCGCATTGCCAGACGAAGGAGTCGGTAGCTAACACGCGTTGCGCGCCGAGCTTTGCGGCCGCAAAGGAATAAAAACCGTCCCAGCAACCGACATCCAGCACGGTTTGCCCGGAGAGATCCGCCGGCAGATGCAAGCGGGGCAGCATTTCCGGCGTATTCCACTCTCCCGGTGTGACGATCCCTTGCCCTAGATCTATCCGATGCACCCACCGAATCGCATCCACCGCTCTCCGCAACTCCGCCCGATCCATTGACACGTGAATATCGGATCATAGCATCCGGGCAGTCGTTACCGAGGCGTGCGCGCGAGCAAGCGGTGAAAAAATCGTCGACCGCTCCCTCACGGTCATGGCTTCCATGAGAAGGCCACCCCGAGTCAAGCACTAATTTGGTCCTGTCACCGAAAAAGGTGACCACCGACCAACGGGAGGCGCCAGCGTCCTTCAAACTTTTGCCTCCAGGGAAAGATTTTGACTTTGACTT
>DASQGY010000098.1:0-30140 GCA_035632375.1 Bryobacteraceae bacterium
CCGACCCCTCGTCGGCGTTCCCCGGTTTTCTACCACCCACTACCTGGTTTTTGCGAGCCGCGACCGTGAGGGAGCGGGGCCAATACCTTTTTCAGCAGCCTCAGTCTTTGCCTGTGTCTCGGGATCCAGTTGTGTTCAGTCTTCGCGACCCTAGTCGCCTTTTGCCGCCAAAACCTGCTCGCGATCCCGCGCGCCCGCCGTCCCGTAACCCAGCATCAGATACTCCACGCGGCCTTCGAACTTCTCGCGAGCCAGCACGCGCCAGCAATCCAGGACCACCGGCTTGGCAGCGCCTTGCTTGAAGTTCTCAGGTTCCAGATTCTTGAATTCGGCCCAGGGAGTGGTGATGGCCACCACATCGCCTCGTGCCGCCGCTTCGGTAGCGCTCTGCGCGTACTGCACGCGATCGCCAAGCTGCTGGCGCGCGTTGTCCATCGCCAGCGGATCGAACACCACCACGCGAGCGCCGGCGTCCGACAGAAACTTCGCCAGCGCCACGCCTTGCGATTCTTCGATCACGCCAGTGTTCGGCTTGTAGGAAAGTCCGATGATCGCCGCGGTGCCGTCCTTGGGCAGCCGCGCCTGAATCATTTCACCGAGCCGCGGCACCTGATTGCGATTCAACTTGTCGGTGGCCTCAGCCAGCAGCGCCGGAGCGCCGTTGCCGCGCGCGAGAGCCGAAAACGCCACATTGTCGCGCGGGAAACAGGGACCGCCGTAACCGAGGGCGCCTTTCAGGTACTTCTTGCCGATGCGCGTGTCGCAGCCGATGGCGGAAGTCACCACGTCGACGTCCGCGCCGGGCAGAGTCTCGCAAACCTGCGCCAGCATGTTGGCGTAGGAAATCTTGGTGGTGACGAAAGTGTTGACCGACAGCTTGGTCAACTCCGCGTTCACGTAGTTCATGCGATTGATGCGCGGATCGCTCTCGCAAACGCCTTTGTACAGTTCTTCGAGCATCTCGCCGGAACGGCTGTCCGATTCCCCGATCAGAATCATGTCCGGATTCAACATGTCGCGAATCACGCTGCCTAGAGCGATAAACTCGGGGTTGTAGCAAAGGCCGAAATCCTTGCCGCATTTCTTGCCGGAGAATTTCTCCAGAGCGGGAAGTAGAATGCCGCCGGTGGAACCGGGCATTACTGTGCTCGATAACACTACCAGGTGCCAATCCTTTTTCTTGCGCAGCGCGGCGCCGATCTGCTCGGCACTGGCCATCACGAAGTCCATCGAGAATCGTCCGTCTTTGCCCGAAGGCGTCGGGACGATAATCATTGTGATATCGGTCTTCAGGATGGCTTCTTCGTAGCTTGAGGTCGCGGAGATGCGCTCGTGATTGGCGTCGATCATCTCCTGCAACCCGGGCTCCTGCACTGGGGCTTTCCCGTTTTGAATCGCCGCGACGAACGCGGGATTTACGTCCACTCCCACCACCGTGTGGCCCTTGTGCGCCATCACCACCAGCATGGGCGAACCAAGCTTGCCCAGGCCAACAATTGAAATCTTCATGCTCCTCTACTCCTGTCGAACAATCGGCATCCGCCATCCGGTGCCAAAGGCGCGTGACGTCACCTTCAGCACGGGCGCTGCCTGCTTTCTCTTGAACTCGGCGATGCGCACCAGCTTCAGCACGCGGCGCACCGTCGCGGCCTCAAATCCTTGCGCGATGATCTCTTCGGCGGACTGGCACTGCTCGATGTGCAATTCCAGAATCTGATCCAGCAAATCGTACGGCGGCAGGCTGTCCTGATCGGTCTGATCGGGGCGCAATTCCGCCGATGGCGCTTTGGTCAGGATGTCCTCCGGGATATCCGCCTTGCGCTGATTACGCCAGCGCGACACGCGATAGACCATCATCTTCGGGAGATCGGCGATCACCGCCAGGCCGCCGTTCATGTCGCCGTACAAAGTGCAATAGCCCACCGACATTTCCGACTTGTTGCCAGTGGTGAGCAACAGCGATCCGAACTTATTGGACAGCGCCATCAACAGATTGCCGCGGATGCGCGATTGGATGTTTTCTTCGGTGACGTCGGCCGCGCGTCCGGTGAAGGCTTCCGCCAGCAGCCCGTCATAAGCGGTCATGACCTCGCTGATGGGCAGCGTCAGAGTTTTAATCCCCAGGTTGCGCGCCAGAATCACCGAGTCGTCCACGCTGCCACTGCTCGAATAGCGCGACGGCATCATGACGCCGAGCACGTTTTCCGGACCAACGGCATCGGCGGCGATCGCAGCGGTGATCGCGGAATCCACGCCGCCCGAAAGCCCCAGCAGGACGCGCGAGAATCGCGTCTTCGCCACGTAGTCCTTCACGCCGATCACCAACGCATTCCAGATTTCGGCTTCGGTTTGGAAATCGTCCGGGGCGACAGTTCCCTGACTCGCCGCGAGATCCACCACGATGACGTCTTCCTGGAATCCGTGGGCGCGGGCAAACAGACGGCCCTCGGCGTCGAAGGCGCAGCTCCGGCCGTCAAAGATCAGGTCGTCGTTCCCTCCCACCTGATTCACATACGCCACCGGCAGGCGGTATTTCTGCGCCATGTGTCCGAGCATGCGCTCGCGCAGCACCTGTTTGCCGGCGATGAATGGCGAGGATGAGAGATTGACGATCGCCTGCGCGCCCGATTCCACCAGCACCTCGATGGGATCCTGGTGATAACGGCGCCGCTGCCAGAAGTCGCGATCGTTCCAGACGTCCTCGCAGATGCTGATGCCCAGCTTCCAGCCGTTCAACTCCAGGACCTGCGGCCCTACCGACGGCTCGAAATAGCGGTCTTCGTCGAACACGTCATACGTGGGAAGCAGTGTCTTGTGGAAGGACTGGCCCACCGAGCCGCGATCGAGCAGAACGGCGCTGTTGAATAGCGGCCGGCCCATCTCCGACGGATTCGGCGTGGCCACGCCCACCAGCATTGGCGGCGCTGACGATAATTCTGCGGCGATATCGTGCAGCGCCTGGCAACTGCGGCGCACGAATCCCTGATTCATCAGCAGATCGCGCGGCAGGTAGCCCATCAGCGCGAGCTCCGGCGTCACCACCAGATCCGCGCCCAACTCCGCGGCGCGCTTGGCCCCTTGGACGATGAGCGTGGAATTCCCGGCGATATCGCCAGCGGTGGGATTGATCTGGAGTAATGCGACGCGCAATGGATTTGATCCCCCGGAATCAGGTCAAAGGACGGGAATAGCTAGTATACCGATTGTCCGGCGGAGGGTTCAAGTCGAATAGCCAGCTTCCTCACAGGCGCGGCTCAATTAGGGTTGAAGAAATAGGGTGGCAGGATACGCTGTAACCGTAGTTCCCGGAAATCGGGGGTTGCGTATCCAGCCACCGAATTCTCACCCGGCTGAAAAGTCTGGCCCACGATCAGTTAGGGATGGTGAAGTGGAAGGTGGCGCCGGAGCCGGCCTCCGATTCCAGCCAGATCCTGCCGCCGCGCAAGGTGACGATGCGTTGCGCGATAGCCAGGCCCATGCCGGTGCCGGGATACTCGTCGCGATGCAGGCGCTTGAAGAGGCCGAAGATCTGGTCGTGATAACGAGGGTCGATGCCGATCCCGTTGTCGCGAACAGAAAAGGTCACGGTTTCGTCGGTGCTCTCAGCGGACACATGAATCTGCGGCGCGGCGGCTCCGTGGAATTTCAGAGAATTGGACAGCAACTGGCGGAAGACCTGCGTGAGCTCGTTGAAGTCGAACATCACTTCCGGGAGCGGGTCATGAGTGATTTGCGCACCGGTTTCCCGGATCTGTTTTTCGAGCGCGAGCAGGACGCCTTCGAGCGCGGCTTCCGCGCTGACGGAAGAGAGCGGATGATCCAGGGCCTGGCTATGGTGCGAATAAGCGAGCAGGTCGCGCAGCATGCTGTCCATGCGCTGCACGCCGTTATTGATGAAGTCCAGGAACTCGCGGCCTTCCGAATCCAGACGGTCGATGTAGCGGCGGGATAGAAGCTGCGAATAGCTGCCGATCATGCGCAGCGGCTCGCGGAGATCGTGGGTGACGGTGTAAGCGAACTGGCGGAGTTCTTCGTCGTGGCGAATTTCCTGCTGGCGCAGAGTCTCGCCGGTCTCCTCGCTCCCCGTTTTCATAGCCCTCTTTGTATTGTAGTTTGCGCGGCGCTACAGGATGCCGCTCAGCTCGTGGCTGCGGTTTTCGTAGTTGCGCGCGTAGTAGGTCTGGTATTCGCCCGACTTCACATGCTGCACCCACTGAGCGTTGGCGCGGTACCAGTCGACGGTCGCAGTGAGGCCGCGCTCGAAATCCATTTGCGGCGACCAGCCGGTCTCGCGCGTGAGCTTTTCGCTGGATAGCGCGTAGCGGCGATCGTGGCCGGGGCGATCGGTGACGTAGGTGATGAGACTGGATGGCTTGCCGGTGCTGGCCAGGATGCGGTCGACGACATCCTTGTTGGGCAGCAAGCGATTGCCGCCAATGTTGTAGATTTCGCCGTCGCGGCCTTTTTCAAGAATGGCAAGGATGGCGCGGCAGTGATCCTCGACATAGAGCCAGTCGCGCACCTGCATGCCGTCGCCGTAGACCGGTAGCGGCTTGTCTTCGAGCGCGTTCGAGATCATCAGCGGGATGAGTTTTTCGGGGAACTGGCAAGGGCCGTAATTGTTCGACGCGCGGGTTACGATGACGGGCAGCTTGTAGGTGGTGTGGTAAGCGAGAGCGAGCAGGTCGGAGCCGGCCTTCGCCGCCGAGTACGGACTGCTGGGCCGGAGCGGAAAGTTCTCGTCGGCTTCGAGCGGCGCTTCCAGGCTTCCGTAGACCTCGTCGGTGGAGACGTGAATGAATCGGTCCACGCGCTGGGAGCGCATCGTTTCGAGGAGATGGAAGGTGCCGCGGAGATTGGTATCGAAGACGGGTGTTGGGGCGAAGATGCTGCGATCGACGTGGGATTCGGCGGCGAAGTGCACGACGGCGGCCGGCGTAGTGTCCGCGAAGATGCGGCGGAGCAGGTCGAGATCGCAGAGGTCGGCCTTGAGGAATCGATAGCGCGGGTGATCGGCGATGGAGGCGAGATTCTCCAGATTGCCGGCGTAGGTGAGCTTATCTACGTTGACGATTTCGAGCGCGGAATTCTGGAGGGCGAGGCGAACGAAGCAGGAACCGATGAATCCGGCGCCGCCGGTAACGAGAATCTTCATGCAATTCTCTATTGTACGTCCGGCGGCCCTAATTCAGCGGATGTGCGCGATGGCGCTGATCTCGGCGGCGAGGCGCTGGGCGAGCGGCGCGCCCGGATAACCCGGGGTCACCCGGGAGAACAGCACCAGCGAGACCAGCAGGATGATCATCGCGGCTCCTAGCTCTTTCATAACTCCTCCTGCCTGGGAAAACACGCGAGTGGCCGCGGGGACTCGGAGTTTAGGAAGGATTAATGTTGATATTCGGGACCTTATGCAGCGAGTATTTTTTTCGGTTCTTGTGTTGGCTGGCGGAATGGCCGCGATTGGACAGAATACACGGCTAGTCAAACAGCAGCCTCCATACCGCATCGGCGGCGACGTCACCGCACCTGTGGTCGTGTACAAGACGGAACCTCAGTACAGCGATGAGGCACGAATCGCCACGATGGAGGGGACGGCTACCATTGCCGCCGTCGTCGGTGAAGATGGTGTGCCTCGCGACCTGCGGGTAACACGGCCGCTGGGACTCGGCCTGGATGACAAGGCCTTGACGGCGGCGCAGAACTGGCGATTCCGGCCGGGAATGAAGGCCGGCCTGGCTGTGCCTGTCTCTGCCACCATTCAAGTGAATTTCCGGCGCTTGCGCCCTCCGGATCGTGGTACGTGACCGGGGCATCATTCAGCACAGTACTCGGCGCTTCGCGGCCGCAGAACACCGCGCCATATCCGGAGGCTTCGCGCCCGGACACAAGAGGCGCGGTGGTGTTATCGCTGGATATCGATGAAACCGGCCGGCCGGTTGATGTTCAAGTCGAGAGGTATTTGGACCCGATATTGGAGTCGGACTTGACCGCCGCGGTCAAGCAATGGCGATTTGAGCCCGCCAGCAAAGACGGACGCCCCGTGACTGTTCACGCGACACTGACGTTCATTCACGAATAAGGCACGAGATCAATGTTGATATTCTATTGGCATGCGCGCGCTATTTTTGTTTTTGTGCGGCGTTCTAGCCTCCGCCCAGACGCCGCCGTACCGCGTCGGCGGCGACGTCACCGCTCCCGTGGTCGTTTCGAAAACGGAACCTCAGTACACCCCTGAGGCACGCATCGGCAAGATAGAAGGCACAGTGGGGCTCGAGTTGGTGGTCAACGAGGAGGGCGTGCCCTACGACATGCGCGTCACGCGATCGCTCGGCCTCGGCCTGGATGAATACGCGATCGCAGCGGTGACTAGGTGGAGGTTTAAACCCGGAACAAAGGAAGGCAAGCCGGTACCGGTGGTCGCAAATATCGAGGTGAACTTCCACCTCTGGGTGGATCCCAGCCAATGGCATCTGAAGCTCGCGACCTTCGCTCCGGCCCACGACGTTTCCCGCGCAGTGCTCATTAAGGCGCCTTATCCTCACGCTTCCGGGAGAACGGACCCGGCTTCCGTGTCGGTGTCGTTCGATGTGAACGAGAGCGGCGTGCCTGCCAATGTCCAGGTTGAGAAGTCGTCGGATCCGAAGTGGGAATCCGAGGTGATCGCGCTGGTCCGCGATTGGCGATTCGATCCGGGCCTGAAGGACGGAAGGCCCGCGCCTGTTCACGCCACCCTGAATTTCGCGCGAGGCGACGCGAGTCCCGCGCCGGCCGGGCCCGTGGCGAATGCGTACCGGATCGGAGGCGGCGTCTCCGCCCCGACGGTGATTTATAAAGTAGAGCCGGAGTATACGAACGAAGCCCGAGCCGCCGGATTGCAGGGCACGGTGATTCTCTTCGTGGTCATAACACCAGACGGACGAGCCACTAATATCAAAGTTATAAGGCCTCTGGGCAAGGGCCTGGATCAGGCAGCAATCGAGTCCGTGCAGAAGTGGAAGTTCAAGCCTGGGTTGAAAGACGGAACTCCGGTTCCAGTGCAGGCCACAATCGAAGTGAATTTTCGCTTGTGACGCCGCTGCCCCGTGTTGTTCGATTTCGCGCGGGAATTAATTCGTGGCCGGCGCTGCGCTGACGATTTCTTCTACGATGCGGCCGTCGAACAAGGTGATGCTGCGCTCGGCGCAGCGGGCGTAGCGCTGATCGTGGGTGACCATGCAGATGGTCGCGCCTTCTTTGTGCGATTCGCGCTTTTCCGGAACCGCAAGCGTGTGAGCATCACCTACAAGAACTAAGTTGGTATTCTGAGGGACTTCGAGCGCGAATTTTGCTATTTACTGGCGTTCTGGTGGGCGGGTTAGCGGGTCAAGAGTCGTCGCCTGTCCCACAGCCGGGAGCGGACGGCCAGGCGCCTCGTCTGTGCCGGCCTGGTGCTGCCTCTACTTCACCGCCATCGTGACCGCCGCACTCACCTGCCCCGCCTCGCCCAGCGCCACCACCACCGCCGATCCCGGCGTCACGCCCTTCGGCACCACCGCGTTCACTTGATACAGACCCGCGAATCCCGGCGTCAATCCCGCAAACGCCACCGGCGCCGGAACTCCTCCGATGGTCACCGTCACCGGATTCACCGTTTGCGATAAATGATCCAGCGGCGCCGGCATCCCCGCCGTCAGCGCCGGCGACACCTCGCCGAGTCCGGTGCAATAAATCACCAGCACATCGCCCGCCGCCGCCGGATGCGACGCATCGGCCAAGACTTGAGTGAAATCCGAATGCGCGACAAAAATATCGCCCTGCCCTTTGCCCGATCCATCCGCCGTGAACACTCCCGGCGATGCCGCCGCGATCGTCAAGCCCTGCGCCACCGAGAGCATGCTGCCTCGCGCGATCACGTACTGCTGCCCCGCATTCACCTGGATTCCGTACGGAACCTGCGCGTTCACCTGCCCGTTGCTCGCATACAACAGCGGCGCCTGCGCCCCCGCGATCACCATCGAGCTCCCGCCCAGACTCACCGGTAGCGGCAGCGAATTCGCGCCCGCCGAGCGATCCGACAACTGCGACCCGAATACGCTGATTAACGTTCCCGGCGCGATCGGCGCTTGTGTCGCATAACTCGCCGCGTTGACTACGCCCGCGGTCACCGGAGGCAGCGTGAATTGCTGGAACGCGACCGATACCTGCGCCGTGCCCGTCAGCTTCTGAGCCGCGTCCGTCGCCGTCGCCGTCACCACCGCTTGCGCCGCCGAATTCTGTGGAGTCCACGTGCCTGCCCACGTCCCGTCGTTCAGCGGCTTCAGCGCCACCGGAGGATCGCCATTCGAAAAACTCACCGCCACGTTGCCGGCCACCAGCGGAGTTCCGCAATCGTCCGCGATTTTTACGTTTACTTGTCCCGGGAATCCCACCGATACGCTCGATCCCGCCGAAAGCTGCGTGAACACCACGCTCAGTTGCGAAGGACACGCCGCCGCATCCCTCGCTGCCGAACTTCCCACACTGCCGGAAGCCGCGCCCGATCCCACGCCCGCCGCCGTTACAATAAACACCACGTTCACCGTGCGCGAATTTCCATCGGAGAACGAGAGCGTCAGCGTGCCGCGATAAACTCCCGCCGCCAGTCCGTCCACCAGCGGCTGGATCTGAATCGTCGCTGGCGCGCCAGCCGTCACCGATCCGCCCGGCGGCAGCGCCGTCAGCCAGTTGCCTCCCGCCGACGTGCTCGTCCCTGAGCTGAAAGTCAACGCCGCTGTATTCAAACTCTGCACCGTCACCGCTTGCGAGCCCGGCGATTCGCCGCCGGCCGCCGCGACGAAAATCATGCCCGTCGGCTGCACCAGCGGACCCACCTTGCTGCCCGGCGGCAGCAAATTCAACACCACGGATACAACCTGCGGGCTGTTGTTCGCTCCGTCCGCCGTCACCTTCACCGATCCGTAGTAAATCCCCGGCCCCAGTGTGCCTGGAAAAACGTTCACGCGAATTGCCGGAGGCACGCTCAGCGATGCTGCGTCCGATGTGCCCGTCGTTGGAAACGCGGCCAGCCAATTGCCTCCCGATACCGTCGATACCGACGTCGCCCAACCCATCTGCCCCTGCCCAGCATTCAATATGTTGAACGTCTGCGGAGGCGGCAGCCCTCCTCCTTGCACCGCAAAAAACGTCAGCCCGGTCTGCGGGATCAAAATCGTCTGCGATACCGCCGTCACGATCATCGTCACCGGCACTACGGTGCTCTGCGGCGGATTCGTGCTCGCGATGGTGATCGTCCCTGAGTAAGTACCGGGCGCCATATTTCCGGGATCGGCCTGGATCTGAATCCGTGTCGATCCGAACGCACCGACATTCACCGTAGCCGCGCTCGCCGATAGCCACGAGCCGGTGTTGGCCGCAGCCGTCACGTTCAGCGCCAACGATCCGCCGCCCGCGTTCGAAATGGTCAACCCCTGCGACGATGCCGCCGCGCCAGCCACAAATTGGAATCGGAACGACGTCGGAGTCGCCGCCACGCTCGGCGCGCCTGCCGGCGGCACCGTGAACGTCACCGGAACATCGGTGGTCAGCGGATCGAAGAACAGCGCAAGCACGGTCACCTTTCCTTGATACACTCCCGGCGCGAGGCCCGATGGATCCGCCGTCACCTGCACTCCGCCGGGTGCGTACGCAACAATCGGCGACGATTTCAGCCAGTCGGCGCCTGCGCCCACCAGGCTTCCGTAATAGAAATTGGCAAGCGGGCTGGTGATCGATATCGTCTGTTGCACCGGGCTCGATCCCGCCGGCGCGGTAAACGCCAGCGACAGCGGATTCACCTGCGCCGACGGCGCCCGGATCAATACCTCGCGGATCCGGCCGTTATAAAGGTCCGAAATCAAAAAATTTCCGGCCGCGTTGAACGTGATGTCGAAAGGTCCATTGAGCTGCGCCAGGTTGATCGCCCCGCCGTCACCGCTGAAGCCGGCTGTTCCATTCCCCACTGCCGTGTGCATGACTCCATCGGGCGACACGGAACGAATCACCGAATGATTGCGATCGGCGACGTAAATGTATCCGAAGGAATCGAACGCCAAGCCGCTTGGGAGATTGAGCGATGCTTGCGCGGGCGGCCCGCCGTCTCCCGCATAGTCCGTCTTCCCGTTCCCGATCACCGTATCGATCATGTACTGCCCGTTCACCAACTGGATTCGCCGCACGCGGTTGTTCCCCGCATCGCTGAAATAGATCGCCTCTTGCGCCGTCCCTGCCGACCGGACGCGCACTCCCTCCGGATCGTTGAGCTGCGCCATCGCCGCCGGTCCCCCGTCGCCCGAAAATCCCGGGCGTCCGTTTCCGGCGATAGTCGAAATAATTCCGCTCGTATCGATCATCCGAATCGCGTGATTCAGGCTATCGGCGAACCATAGATTTCCCGCACCGTCGAAATCCAGACCGCGCGGCTCGTTGAGTTTTGCTTTCGTCGCCGGACCGCCGTCGCCGGAGTAACCTGAAGACAGCCCGGCTCCCGCAATCGTGGTGATTATCTGATTCGTGTCTATCTTGCGAATCGTGTCGGTAATCGTATCGGAGACGTACACATTCCCTGCCGCATCGATTGCAAGGTAAGACGGCAGTCCCAGCCGCGCATCCGTCGCCGGCCCATTATCTCCGCTAAAACCGAACGGTCCTTGCCCGGCAAAGATCGAGATCGTTCCATCTGCCGCAATTCTGCGGATACGATTCAGCGTCGCCTCCACCACGTAGGTGTTTCCATTCGCGTCCGTCCGGACTCCTTGCGGATAGTACAGCGTCGCGCTCGCCGCCGGCCCGCCGTTGCCCGCCAGCCGGAATAATCCGTTGCCCGCGACCGTCCGGACCGTTCCACCGCTAATTTCCCGCACCCGCAGATTTTCGTTGTCTGCCACGAAAATGTTCCCGCTGGCGTCTACGGCGACCGCGCCCAGCGGAAAGTTGAACGCCACTTGCGATGCCGGCCCGCCATCGCCCGAGAAGCCGTGGCCCGATCCGATAATCGAAGTGATCACTCCGTTCATGATCTTGCGAACCGCTCCACTCTGGTAATCGGTGATGTACAACGTCCCGGCCTGATCCACCGCCACAGCCGACGGCGCGATCCTCGCTTGCGTCGCCGGAATGTTATCCGCGTCGGATTGCCCGCCGCCCGCGACCGTCGAAAGAATTCCATCCGGCGTTATTCTGCGAACCGTTGTGAAGCCATCGATAAAATAAACGTTGCCAGCGCCATCCACTGTCAGGTGCAACAAGCTGCCAAGCGCTGCGTCCGTCGCCTTGCCTCCATCGCCCTTGCTTCCGCTGATCTGTCCGCCGCCTCCAATCGTGGTGATGATCCCACCCGGCGTAAACTTGCGAATCCGGCTGCTCCCCACATCAGTGAAATAAATCGTGCCCGCCTTATCGATCGCAATCCCTGACGGGCGGTTCAACCCGGCCTGCGTTGCCGGTCCACCATCGCCGGTGCTTCCGAATACGCCCGAGCCGCAAATGGTCTGGATAATTCCATCGGGCGTCACCATGCGGATCGAACCACCGTAGTTCCCGGAGCCGTTCTCGGTGATATAAACATTCCCCGCCGAGTCCACCGCGACGCCGTTGGGATTGAAGATTCCAGCGTTCACGGCCAAGCCGCCATCGCCCCAGTGCCCCGAAAATCCGTTGCCGGCGATAACGTGAATAATCCCGTCCGTGCCGGCACGCATCACCATTTCGCTATCCAGATCCGCTATGTAAAAGCTGCCGTCCGGACCCGCGGCCACATCCAGCCCGAACGATCCGCCAATGGGCGCATTGGTCGCCTTAACGCCGTCGCCCGGAAATAGCCAATCCGTCCCGGCGATGGTCGTGATCACCTGCGACCATGCTGGAGCCAAGCAAACCGCAAAAAGGGAAATTCGGAAGAATCGAGACAAAAACACTACAAACACCGTAAGGGCATTATATCGTCGAGGTGGGGCCGTTCCCCAGAACGGCAGGCCGACGCCGCGTCGGCCTCTTCAAAGAAGAGCTCGAAACCATCCCGTTCCACAGTACATCTCTTGACTGATGCAACTTGCGCTCGAATCCCTCCGCGACATTCGATACGGCCTCCGCTCCTTGCGCCGCAGTCCCGGATTCGCCGTGGCCGCCATCCTCACCCTGGCCCTCGGCATCGGCGCGAATACTGCCATCTTCAGCGTTCTCCATGGCGTTGTGTTGTCGCCGCTGCCCTATCGCCAGCCGGACCGGCTCGTCGTGGTGACGCTCTTCAGCCGATCGCTCAACTATCCGATCGCGACGTCCTATCCCGATTTCCTCGATTGGCAGCGCTCGGCCCGCTCCTTCGAGGAAATGAGCGCGTGGGTCACTCGCGGCTTCGATCTCACCAGCCCCGGAGAGCCGGAGCACTTCGCCGGAAAAGAAATATCGGCGGGATTCTTCCACACGCTGGGAGCGAAACTGGCCGCCGGCCGCGAATTCACCGCCGAAGAGGATCGGCACGGCGGAACGCTGTCCGCGATCGTCAGCGATCGTCTCGCCAGCCGCCGCTTCAGCAATAGCGCCGCGGCCCTTGGCAAAACAATCACGCTCAGCGGATCCGATTACACCATCGTCGGTGTTCTGCCTGCCGATTTTCGTTTTGAGAATGAACAGGCTGATGTCTATACTCCGATCGGCAACGGCAATCCGACGGTTCGCACTGACCGCTCAATCCACAGCGCCGTCGCCGTCGCACGTCTGCGGCCCGGCATCACTCTCGCTCAAGCGCACGCGGAACTCGATTCCATCCAGGAGCAAATCGACCGGCTTTACCCCGCGATTTCGCGCGGCTTGGGCGCCTGGACGGAACCGCTTAAGCAATACTTGGTCGGCGAAGTCAGCGGCACTCTGCTTTTGCTGCTCGGCGCGGTGAGCCTGGTCTTGCTGATCGCTTGCGCCAATGTCGCGAACCTGACCCTGGTCCGCGGCGCCGCGCGCGCCCGTGAGTTTGCCCTCCGCCTCGCGCTCGGAGCCGGCCGCTCGCAAGTGATCCGGCAATTGATCACCGAAAGCGTCCTGCTTTCTCTGCTCGGCGGAGCGCTCGGCATCGCGATTGCCCGCTGGGGCCTCATCGCCGTCCTGGCCGTCGCACCCGCAAGTTTGCCCCGCGCAGAAAACATCGCCGTCAGTGGCCCGGTGTTGTGGTTCGCGCTCGCCGTATCCGCCGCCGTCGGAATCGCTTTCGGATTCTGGCCCGCTCTCAAAGGTTCGAATACCGATCTGCAATCCGCGCTCAAGGAAGGCGGCCGCGGATCCACGCCCGGACGCGATCGCACGCAAAGGATTCTCGTCGTCGCCCAGATGGCTCTCGCTCTGGTGTTGCTCGCCGGCGCCAGCCTCCTGTTCCGCACCATTCAAAATCTGTGGGCCGTGAATCCAGGATTCGATGCCCGCAACGTGATAACGTTCCAGGTCGGTCTCTCCGCGTCTGCGGTCGAAACAGGACCGAAGACCCGCGCCGCCTACCAGCAGTTAATGGATCGTCTCCGCCAGATTCCCGGCGTCGAAGCGGCCGACATTGCGTGTCTCGTTCCTCTCAGCCAGCAGGACAATTCCGGACCGTTCTGGTTTGGACAGCGTCCGGCATCGCTCGCCGAAGCTCCACGCGCACTCTATTATTGGACCGGTCCGGAATATATAAAGACCATGCGCATTCCGCTGCTGCGCGGGCGTTATCTCGCGCCGGCCGATACGCTACAATCCCAGCCCGTCGTCGTCATCGACAGTCTCATGGCCGCCCAGTATTTCGGCGGCCGCGATCCCGTGGGCCAGACGATCACCGTCCATCAATGGGGCGAGGCGCGCATCGTCGGCGTCGTCCAGCACGTCCGCCATTGGACCCTCGACAACGGCATGCCGCTATTCGACAAGCCACAAATCTACGCATCGTTCTACCAGTTGCTGGATAAGTGGGTGCCTGCGTTCCGGCCGGACATGCGTGTCGCGCTGCGCACGCCGTTGAACGACGCCGCGGTCCTGCCGGCGATCAAGAATGCCGTCTACGGCGTGATCGACAACGAGCCCGTGTACAACATCCGCAGCATGACCGAACTCGTCGCCGGTTCGATGTCCCGCCAGCGCCTGCCCATGATTTTGCTGATGACCTTCGCTGCGCTCGCTCTGCTGCTCGCGGCCGTCGGCATCTACGGTGTTATTTCTTATCTCATGGCTCGGCGCGTGCACGAGATCGGAATTCGCATGGCGCTCGGCGCGACGAAGCGCGACGTCTTCGCCATGCTGCTCGGCCAAGGCCTGAAGCTGGCCCTCGCTGGCGTGATCATCGGCGCTCTCGCCACCGCGGTTCTCACGCGTGTCGTCGCGGGCTTTTCACACCTGTTGTTCGGCGTCAGTGCCGGCGATCCGTTGACTTTCGCCGCAGTCTCGCTGTGCTTGATCGCCGCGTCGCTCCTGGCCTGCTACCTTCCCGCGCGGCGTGCGGCAGACCTCGATCCCATGGCCGCGCTGCGTCACGAATAGCTACTGCGCGATATTCAACAGCAGCCCAGGCTGGCTCGAATTCGACACCGCACTCGCCAGGAACGGCGGACCCAACACCAGCACCACCTGCGCTTGCGGAGGCAGCTTGAAATTTTTGAGATCGGGATTATTCTTCACCAGCTTCGCGGTATCGGGAACGAAAATGCTGAGCTGATACACATTCCCGGACAGGCCCGGCGCCGGTCCCACGATGGCCGCAATGCCGTCGCAATAGAATCCACCGATAAAAACCGCAGGCGTCAGAGACGTCACCGCGAACTGCCCCACGTTCGTGAACGCGCCCACTCCGTTCACGAAAATCGTGATCGCCGATCCTGGCGCCGCCGGATTCGACGCCGAATTCATCGATCCGTCGCTATTCAATATGTAGCCCGTCCCGAAACCGCTGCCGTCCACCGAATACAACGCCGGAGCCGCCGGCGCGCCTGGAACCAGCACTGTATTCGATAGACCGCCGCCCGTCGCCACCTGGAACGCGATCGTTCCCGACGTCGGCGTACTATCCGGCAGCACTGCCACCAGCGTGCTCGCCGTCTGCGATGTCAGCGGCACTGCGACATTGTTCATCAGCAACTGCGCATCGGCGCCGAACCCCGCGCCGTTCACCGCAACTACCTCGCCCGGCGCGACCGTGCCCGCCAGATGATCCGCAATGTTCGCCACCGAATCGAGTCGCGCGGGAGGCGCGGTCGGCAGCGCGATCTTATTCGCCACCAACAGACCGCCTACGCGATAAAGTCCATTGAGCTGTCCCGCCGTCAGCGGCAGGCCCGGAGTCGCGATGCTGCCAGCCAGAAGCAGATTCCCGCTGCCATCCGGAAACACCGCCACTGGTTGAAACACGTGCGTATCGCCGACGTACGTGGAGTAAAGCAAATGCGACAAGCTGGAATCGAATGCCGCAATGAAGCCGCTGCCAATCGAAAAGATGCTCTGGAACGGAGTCCTTACTGGAAAGGCCTTGGACTGAGTGGTCCCGCTGATAATGACATTGCCGTTCGCATCCAGCGCAATGCTCTCCGCCCCGTCGAATCCCTCGCCGCCCAGCAGCGTGGCCGCTAGAATTTGCGACAATCCGCTGTCAAATTCAATCACGAAGGCGTCGCTTCCAGCCGCCGAGAAACCGGGAATGTTAGGAAGCGCCGGTTGAGGAACCCTTTGAAATGCGCCCGCAGTCGTCGGAAACGCCGGAGTTCCCTGGCCCGGAGCCGTGGCTGACCCCGCGGCATAAACGTTCCCCGCAGCATCACGCACCAACGCGTTCACCTGTGCCGGAACCACCACCGTCGCCGCCAGCATCGCCGATCCATCCGCGTTCAACAGAAAAACGTTGTCCATTCCGCCGACGTACGCGTTGCCGCTCGCATCCGGCAGCACCACGTGGCCCGCTTGCACAAGCTTGTTGTGTATGTCCGTCGGAACGTACGTGGAGTAAATGAGACCTGACCCATCGGCTTTGATCTTGGTGACGAATGCCGCCGGCGGCGTTGGAAAGCACGGACCGATCCCGCCGCAGATAAGTTTCTGCTCGAACTGAGTCTGATACGCGCCCGCCGTCGTCGGCAGGTCTCCGCCGGTCGATCCGGAAATGAAAACGTTCCCGTCCTTATCCGCCGCGATCCCCATTGCCGTCGATCGCGACGTCGCAAAATCCGTGGACCACGCGAGCGACCCGTCGGGCTTTAGCTTGAAAACAAAATCCGACCCTCCGTTGTTCCCCGTCTGAAACGCCCCCGCCGTCGTTGGAAAATCGTTCGACCTGGTGGTGCCCGTTACGTAGACGCTGCCATCGGCCCCCGCCGCGATCCCCAAAGCCGTGTCGTCGTTCGTTCCGCCAAAATACGTCGCATACACAACCGCGCCGCTGGAGTCCAGCTTCACCACGAAAGCGTCGGTCGTCGGCTGCGCAATCAGGAACACGGACGTCCCTCCGGTTACCACTTGCGCCAACGATGTCGTTGGAGGGCCCACCGGCGCTGCTGTCTTGAATCCATCCGTGCTCCGAACCAATTGCGAATTGAACGCGGCCGCGTACAGCGCGTGATTCACCGGATCGTCCACCAGCACCGTGAAGACTCCGCTCATCAACTTGGTCCAATGAGCGCCATCGTCGCTGGTCGAATAAATTCCTCCGACAGTGCCGGCAAAAACCACGCCCGGCTGGCCGGGATCCAGTGCCACGGCAGCCGCTCCGCTCTGTTCCGGCAACTGCGGCAGCGCAATGAACGTTTTCCCATCGTCCGTGCTTTTTCCAACCAACCCTGTCGATCCGAATGTGAAGGTGATATAAGCGACACCGGGATTCGCCAGGTCAAACGCAAGCCGTCCTGGAAACACCGCCTGGAATGGAAACGTCGGCAGGTCGGGAGCGAGGCCCAGCTTCACCGCAGTCCAGTTCGCTCCGCCATCCTCGCTGCGGAACAAGCCGGCGTCTGCGGAGGCGAAAACTACTTTCGGGATGTTGGGATCGGTCACCACCCGGAACGCATTCACCGTCCCGCCGTTGCGCGATACGGGAATCCCGTTGTTGATCGCCATCCAAGTCTCGCCGCCATCGCTGCTCTTGAACACTCCCTGCGGATTCACTGCCGCATACAGCGTGTTGCTGTCCTTGGGATCCACCGCGAGGGCGAGCACCGATCCGTTCGCCACCACTGTCGACAATTGCGACCAGGTATCTCCGCCATCGCTCGATCGCCACACCTCGCTCGCTTGCGTCGCATAAACCGTTTGCGGATTCTCCGGATCGATCGCTACATTGGTCGGCGCCGGCAGTCCGGGCGGAAACAGCTTGCTCACCGCCGTGGTCTTTCCGTTGAGCCGCGTCAGCGTCGAACCTCCCGGCGTAACCTGCGCCGCGCCCTTCACCGGAAAATCGTTCGAGGTGGTGTTCCCGATAACGTACAGGTTGCCGCGTCCATCGGTCGCCGCCGCCGTGACTTGATTCGATCCCGATCCTCCGAGCGCCTGCACCCATTGCAACACCGGTTGAACCGGCAGCGAGTCTGCATCGAGACACAGCGCCCCGAGCGCGGCGAGTGCTGCCAAAGTGGGGAGTTTAAGCATAGCGAACCAGCCTCCGAAAAAAAAGAATTCCAAAAGGAAGTGGGACGCGCTAACTCAAGAATAACAACGTGTCGCGCGATGGTCAAAATATTTCGCGCGACGCGCTAAGCCCGTCACAAATTCCTTTTGCCTTCACCAGGCTCTCGTAACACTCGCCATGGGCCAAGCCAAAAATAGCTTGACACAGACTAGTTTGCGGTACAGACTAGTCTGTGTGGAGCGCTTATGACCGATTCACTCGATCTGAATGAAATTGCCAAACGCCCGTCCCGCTATTGGAATCGCGACGGCCTCGTCGAAGTATTCCTCGGGCTGATGATGCTCGTCCCCGCGGTTCTATTCGCCTTGGCAGCACAATTACCAAAGGGCTCCCCGCTTGTGATGATCGCGCCGCTGGCCTGGATCGCGGTCATTCTTGCACTCAAGCGATGCCTCACCTGGTTCAAGGACCGGCTTGTCGTCCCGCGCGCCGGCTATGTTCAACTAGCGGACCCCGCGAAGGCGGCTCGCATCGGAACAATAGCGGTGGGCGTCCTGCTGGCTGTTGCGTTTACCTTGCTGCTTCCGGGCGCCGAAGCTTGGGGACCTGCTCCCGGCTTGGCCCTGGGTTTGCTCCTCTCGGCATGCTTCGTCGTTGCGTGGTGGCAATCGCGCGACGCGCATCTGCTGGCCCTCGCCGGCGTTCCCTTGCTCGTCGAGCTGTGCACCTACAGCCGGGGATTTTCCGCCAGGCAAACGTTGTCCCTGCTCCTGATCGCGCAGGGCGCTGGTTTGGTGCTGAGCGGTCTCCTGAGGTTGAGAAGCTTTCTCAAAGAGAATCCCGCCGGCAGTCCTGACGCATGAGAGATCTAGACCGCATCATTCACGAACCGGCGCGGCTCCAGATCGTGGCGCTGCTCGCGGCGGTAAAAGAAGCCGATTTTCTCTTCCTGCAGCGGGAAACGGCGCTCACCAAGGGCAATCTCTCGAGTCATCTCGGGAAATTGGAAGAGACCGCCTACGTCGAGATCGAAAAAACCTTCCGCGGCAAGATTCCACTGACCGTGGTTCGTCTCACTCCGAAAGGCAGAGTAGCTTTCACGGAATATCGCAAAGCGCTGAATGGACTCATGCGCAAATCACAATGACGGAACCTACGTTAACACCGGCGCATGCACCTTTGACGACAGCCAGATCATGTACTCTTCCTCTTCCACCGACAGCGGACCCTTCTCCATCGCCTCCGCGATGCCTTTCATCTCCGCCGGATAGAGCGGCGAGCACAAAATCCCGTCGATCTCGGGATGACTCAATACAAAACGATAGTGATCGCACGCGTCCGGACGCCAGTAATTCGCCGGAATGCCCAGCGACGCGAACATGTCCTCCGGCACGCGCGACATCGCGCTTTTGAAATTGAACACCAGCCCCGTGCGATTCGGACGAATGTACGGAAACACTTCCGCCCGCGCACCCGGATGCGCGCAGTTGAACCGGATGTAGCTGATATCCAGCAGCCCGTAATGATCGGCCGCCAGCGCCAGCCGCCGCTGATGAAACGTCGCGCCGATCGCCGAAGCCCCACAGTGCCGCGATGCCCGCGCGCGATTGATCGATGCCACTCGCGAATAAAAGCTCTGCTCGCTCGAAACCGCGCCCGCAATCATCAGATCCACGTGACCCAGGCCCGGCACTTCGTCGATCACTTCCTGAAATTGCAGCGCCGAAAAAAGCGGATCGTCCAAGTACGACACCACGCCCACCACCAGCTCGCTGCGCCGCGCCGGATTTCCTTCCAGCAGCTTCGCGAGCCCCTTGCGCACGCCGTCGTAGAGCGGCCAGTGCAGATCGCCAGTGATGAAAAAGAAATTCACGCCGCATTCGTACGCCGCGATCACCGTATCGGGCGACGCCGTCAGCCCCAGGCAGAACGGACTCACCGCCAGCCCGCTTCTTCCCAACGGCAGCCGATCCGTCGGCTTCGGCAGCGTGCGCCGAAGATTCACCGCGCCTGTTCCCATTCCTTGCATCGCCGCTTGCATCATTGTCGCCATAATTAATCCGCCGCAACACTCAACGATCGCTTTACAGGCGCGTGCTCGCCGCGCAGCAGCACCATCGAAGGCACCGCCGCCGAATCGTACAGCCGCAGGAAAAAATGTCCGATCCCCGCCATGCCCAGCATCATGTTCGGCGTCTCGCCTCCGCCGTTTACGCCGCACGGCCACGGCAGGTCCGATGCAGCAATTTGCGCGATCGCCGTCCGCCCCACGTTCTCCGCGGTCTGGCGCAGATCCGCGCGCCGCAGCGTATCGGCCGCCGCGATCAACAGATCTGTGTTGCCGCCCAGCCCGTGGCACAGGCACAAGTTCGCGCCCGCCGCGAAGTTCGCCGATGCACACGCCGCGCCGGTCGATTCCAGCGCTTCGTTCAAGTCGCGCGAAATCTCCGCGTCGTCGCCCAGCAATTCCACCGCGCGCAGCCGCGATAATCCGATCCCCGGCGCTCCGTGACACCAGGCCATCGAAAATATCGGCTGCGTGTCCGCGATTCCGTAGCTCGCCATCGATCGCAGATCCGGCCAGTTATGCTTGTCTGGATTGAAAAAAGCCCGCTCATACCGAAACGCTTGCACCGCCGCCTCGCGAAACTCCGCGTCGCCGGTCGCGTGCCACAACTCCAGCAGCGCACAAGCGATCCCGGCGGCGCCGTGTCCGTAGCCCAGCAGATGTTTCTCGCATTGCCCCGGCAGCGTGTCCCACGACCATCCAGCATCGGATTTCACCGCGCGGCTCAGCAGCATCTTGCCATGCGCGATCGCCGCGCCCTTCAGCACATCGGCATGAAACCGCCGCGCGATGTCCAGCAGCACCTGAATGGTCCCGGCATTCCCGCCGATAACGTCGACGTACAATTCGCTCGGCGCCAGGTTCGCCGGATTGCTCAGCTCCCTCAACCCGCGCGCCACCATTCGCTCATCGCCCAGCGCTTGCCCGGCTTCGATCGCCGCATAAGCGATTCCCGCCGTCCCGCTGTACACGCTGTGCCGCAACTGCGGATTGATCTCCTCGATCGCCGCGAACGACCGGTTCAGCGCGCCCGTCGCCGCCGCGCGCTGCAATTCGTCTTTGGTGAATTGATACAGCCGCGCGAGAAACAGCGCGATTCCCGCCGTGCCGTCGTAGATGGTCGCGTTTTGCGCCTTGTACACCGGCGTCCACGCGGTCCCGACAACTTCGAGCGCCCAGCCCAGCCAGTTGCACTTGTCCGCCGACCACACCGCGTCGCGGCACAGCCGCCTTCCGATTCGATCCGCCGTCTCCAGAAAAATTCCCTCAGGCATAAGCGAAATCCACCTTCATCGCGACCTCGCTGAAATCGATCGATCCCGGGCTCAGGTGCGGATAATCCAGGTTGTAGCCGTTCGCCGTGAATCGCGCCGCGATCGCCGCGCGCCGTCCTTCCACCGATTGATCCGAGCGCATCCAGGCATCCACCATTCCCTCCGCCACCATACGGCAGCGATGCATGCCGAAACTTTCACCGGTGTTGGGATCCTCCGCGATCCCCACACCGGCTCGCAGCGGACGCGAAAACAACGGCGTCGATGGCCGCAACTCCGCCGCGATGTCCCGCGGCAGATCCTGTACCAGCCGCGCTGTAATACCGTAGTGCCGCCGCGCAATGTACAACACCATCGCGTCGCGGCGCTGGTACATCGCCGGCTCAGTAAGCGTCTTCAACCGGAACGGCACCTGGTAGCGGTTCAGCGCCGTAGTCAGAAACTCCACCAGCAGCGGCGCGCCTTCGCTCGTCGTGTGAAAGTAGAAACGCACCAGCACGTGGTCGTCCCAAACATCGGAAAGCGTCTCGCCGTAGATGAAATAGAATCCGGGCTGCGCGGCGAATGATTCCCGCGGTGCGAACACGCTCACCACCGATCCGTTCTGCGCCGGCATTCCCGGAACTCCGGACGTGATGAATTCGCCCGGTACCGCGTTCCGCTGCCGGTCGCCTTTATGCAGCGACACGGTCCCGTTAGCCGCTATCGCGTACACGATCCATCCGCCTTCCCACCGCGGTTGCGACCGGTTGCTCTCTGACAACCTCTGCGCGAACCCCGGATCGGGCGTGAACTGCTGCGCGCTCGCCGCCGGCTGCTCCTCCTCCAGCCGGCGTGTGTAGCAGCGGCTGTACAACTGCGCTTGCAAATCGCGAACCAGCGGCATCTCCGGAACCGGGTGCGACGGGAACCCGGGAATGCCTTGCACCGGTCCCGCCTGCACCTGCACCGGTTCGCCGCGAAACAGGAACGTCGCCGGACCAAGAATGGCGACCGCCCGCAGCATCGGCTCCAGTTCTGCTTGAAAGTATGAAGTCATGGTTTCATCCACCGTTTACGTCGCCGGCACTCCGATCATTTGCGCTGCCGCCGCTTGCGGCGATTCCAAAATCCCGCGCGCAGTTTCGAGCATCGTATCGCCCAGCGGACTGAATTGCGACGATGCTCCCAGATACTCCAGCACCGCGATGATCATGCGCGCCGCTGTGTATCGCACCGCTCGATCCAGGCATGCCGCAGCCTGCGCCCCGCTCAATCCGCGCCCTTGCATGTACGCCTTCCAGAATGCGCGGATCGATGGTTGCGACCTCGCGATGCTCTGGTCCGGCGGAGCGGGCAGATTCTGCGCCGCCGCGTTCTGCCGCGCATTGAAACTCAAAATCGCGGCCACCAGGTATTCCTTGAAAATCGTCGCGACATCCCACGCCCCGTCGCCGATGTCCGCGAGCTCCCAATCGACGATCGTCAATTGCGGCTCCGTGGCGCCGGCCGGCTGCGAGATCAGGCAGTTGTCCCACTTCATGTCCCCGTGGATCAGGCTGTCGTATTGCCAGAACTGCCGCAGCCCGCTCAGCATCGTCTGCAGCGTTGGCATCTGCTGCATCGCCTGGACGATTTGCGGCCCCGTGGTGCCGAACCCGTTCAGAAAAGCGATGCCCGTCTGCTCCATCATCATCGGCCAGGGAAGCTGATAGGGAAATAGCGACCGCATCGCTGGATCGGCCGCGACCGTCGCGCCGTGCGCGTGCGCGATTCCCAGCGCGTTTCCGATCAGCCGCGCAGTATTTTCCGGCATCTCGCCCTGCCGCATCTGATGTTCGGACAAACTCTCGGCGTTTTCGGTCAGGCTCAGCGTCAGCGCGTGCCGCGAGCCTTCGTAATCAAAAAATCGTGGCATCATCCGGCTCAGCGCCCCGTACTTCGCGTCGGAATGAACCGTACGGTAGAACGCGGCCTCGCGCTGGATCGTCGTGATCGCCTGCGCGTCCGCCGTCTTGATCTGCTTCACGAACAGGCCGCCCTGCTTGCGGCGGAAGATTTTGAAATTGCGATTGCGGCGCCCGGCTTCGGCCAGCATGAAATCGCCGTCGACGATCGAATCGGCGCTGGCCAAGCCCTTGGTCATCAGATAGTGGGGCAGATTGTAGGCAGTCAGAAACACAGCTCTCGTCCTCACTGAGAAGAAGTCTGGAGGGGCCGCGGGAATGGCCCCTCCAATCGAACAGCTTCAACTACTCGCTCGCGCTAGCGGCTGCCCCCATACGTATAGGTGTAGCCTTGCGGAGCAGCGCCTCCCGCGGCGCCTGGAACAAAGGACCCGCCGGTTTCGGTTTGCACCGTAGTGGGCGGCGTCAGCGTGGTCGGTGGTGTGCACTGTCCCACCGGACTCGCCACCGTCGTAGGCGGCGTGCAGTGCGGGATCGGACTCACCACCGTGCAGCCGGCAAAGACCGGACTTGCCACCGTGCAACCAGGATGGCCCGGGCTCACCACGGTGCACTGCGGATGCCCCGGACTCGGCGGCGGTTGCGTGCATCCCGGGATAAACGGACTCGGCGTCGTGCACTGCGTGATCGGCGGACTCGGAGGCGTGCAGAACGGATGCCCCGGGCTCGGCGGAGGCGGCGTGCACTGCGGATGCAACGGACTCGGTGGAGGCGTGCATAGCGTAATCGGTGGACTCGGAGGCGTACAGAACGGATGCCCCGGACTCGGCGGAGGAGTGCACTGCGGATGGAGCGGACTCGGCGGAGGCGTGCACAGCGGATGCAGCGGGCTCGGTGGAGGCGTGCAGAACGGATGCCCCGGGCTCGGCGGCGGTGTGCACGGAATGTGCGGAGTTGGCGGGCAATGCACCGGAATCGGGCTCACGCACAACAGCGGTGGCGGGCTCGGAGGCGTGCAATGCAGCGGCAACGGACTCGGCGTGCAATGAACCGGCAGCGGGCTCGGTGTGCAATGGATCGGTAACGGGCTTGGCGTGCACTGTCCCGGGAACGGACTCACCGTGCAATGAATCGGCAACGGACTCGGTGTGCAATGAACCGGTAAAGGACTCGGCGGACAAGCCGCGGCCACCGGGCTCGGCACGCATCCCGGAAGATTCGGCGATGGCGGTGGAGGCGTGCACTGCACCGGCAGTGGACTCGGCGTGCAAGCCGGAGCCGTGACCGATGGCGGCAGCGTTGTCACCGTACCAGGTGTGAACGTGATGCCCTGCGGCGCCGCGCCACCTCCTCCCGCGAAACTCGCCGGGGTCTGTGTCTGCGTACCCACCGTGTTCGTGTGGGGCGTGGGCTGCGTGCAGAACGGACTGGCCGGTGTAAACGGCGTCACCGGAGTGCACTGATGAATGATCTCGCTCGGAAATACCGTGCAGTGGACAATCGCAGGACTCGGGTGCGTGCACACCGTGTGCGGAGGACTTGGAATAGTGCAGAACGTGTGCGGCGGGCTCGGAATTGTGCACACCGTGTGCGGTGGACTCGGAATCGTGCAGAACGGATGCGGCGGCGTCGGAATCGTGCACACCGTAAACGGCGGCGACGGCGGACAGAGTGGGCTGTGACACGCCGGCGTTATCGTATGAAAAGTTTGCGTGAGCGGTGTCACGCCGGAGAAGGTATTCATCGCGCTTTGTGCTCCTTCATTCCCGGGATGGGAAATTACTTTCGAATCCCGCTTGATCCATAACGTCACGGCGCCCAGCGGGTCGGCGCTATGTGACACTGGCTGCTCATGGAGAACGTCTGCTTCCGGGATATCCCAGTAAGCGGACAGCTCTGCGTTTGCATACAACCGGATGCTCCCCTCTTCCGTCGAGGCTCCCGGATAACCGGTTAGCCGGAAGACGTCAGGCGGGTTCGCCGGATCCGGAACAATCTTCGATACGAAGTTGCTCGGGACCTTGCGGGGGGAATCGGGTTTCGCATTTTCTGGCTTTTTGCTTTCCGCGTCTGCCATGCGGTTCCTCCAAACTTTAGTTCTCTTGCCGAGTTCGTCTGCTCAATGACGTTGCCTGCGTTCAGCAACTTGAACGTCCGCTTCCGCGGGTCTTCCCGTCAGAGCGGTTCTCTTCCAACCGTCTCCTCGATTCGGCACCATGCACCGAATAGTGACTTGACCTTCAGCATCGTTTCAGGCCGGGCCAAAAATTGTGCGCGATTCTCTGTCGCGCCCTCAATCACAACTCCGTCAATTCCTCCCAGCCGCCTCTGCCAATCCGCCGGCGCTTCCGCTCTCTTGTCCGGGCGTATGGCGATCACGTATCTTCTGCCGTTCACTGTTCCGCCTTATGGCGCCGTACTGGCCATGCCGTATCCCTGATACTGGCTGTTCAATCCCAGCGGCCGCAGACCCCGCGCTAGAACCGTCCACGCATATTGAGCGCGCGATGCGTCGCGCGGCAGTTTTCGATATTGCGCATCCTCGCTAAGCACCGCCGCCAGCGATGCGCACACCACCGGGCTGGCCATCGACGTGCCGCTCATCGCGCCGTACGCCGGTTGGCCGTCCGCGCTCGGAACAGTCGATATGATCGCCACGCCCGGCCCCGTGCAAACTACCGCCGGCCCGATGTTGTTGAAGCTCGCCGCATAAATTCCGTTCGCCGCAAAGTGATCGGCCTGCTGCGGCATGCTGAGCGCATCCACGCTTCCCGCCGGAAATGTTCCGTTCAATCCGATGGCCGACACCGCCACTGCCCCTGGATATGCCGCCGGATAAATGACCGGAGCCCCATTCCCGTTGCCCGCGGCGCAGATCAGCAACACACCGGCTTCGATTGCCGCGCTCACCGCGTCCATTTCGATTTCCGACGGCTGCGCTCCGCCCAGGCTCAGGTTCATCAGGTCCACCTGGTGCGCGCTGCTCAGCGCATCGATCGCCGCCGCGATGTCGCCGTTGTTCGCCGTGCCTTCGTCTCCCGCCGGCCCGCCGCCCGGATAAACACGCGCGGCGAATACATCCGCCCCCGCCGCAATCCCGCCGAAGTCCTGCGAGCCCGCGGCCGGCCTTGCCGCGATGATCCCCGCGACGTGTGTGCCATGGTCCGCGACATCGTTGGTCGCGCCGGCGGCATCGTTCGCCGCTCCGTTGAGAAACGCCCCCGCCGCTTGAACTTGCCCGAGATACGGATGCGGCCCCGCGCCCGTATCTACTACGCCCACGCGAATCCCGCTGCCGCGCTGCTCCGTGTATTTCGTCATGCCCAGCAGCGAGTGCCACCAGCCCATCGGCCCGCTTCGCGGCAGATCGGCAAGCTGAATGGTCATTCCGTCTTTGGGATATAGCTGCGTCCACGACCAAACTCCGCCGTGCGGATGAACGATCGCCGTCGCCGGCACCCACACGCTCGCGTCGTAAGTGAAAGCGGCTAAGCCGTTGGCATCGGTGTTCGTCGTCAGAACAGTGGATGCGCCCGTTCGCGCATTGCTCATCGCCACGTTCACGGCAACGCCCGATACAGGACCAGCCGCCGACTTGATCGTCAACTCGAGTGCCGCCCCGATCCCGGTCGCTCCGGAGTCCGCGTTCACCCGCTGAAGTCCCAACGCGCGAAATGGCAAATAGCGTGCCGTGGTTCGCTCCACTTGCGGCTCGACGATCAGATCCGCATGCGCATCGCGCCGCTTGGCATTAATCTCCCGCGGGTCCGAGTCGATGAACAACACGCCTCGCCTCCCGGCCAAGGGCTTGTTTCGATGCACGATATCGGCGAACTTCCGTACGTGCGCTTGCGCATCATGCCAGGCTGCAAGCGATGCATCGCGCTCCGCTTGGGAACGCTTCCCTGCTATTCGGTGTGAGATGACAAAGCGAGCCACAACGCCTCCCCATCGGGGCACTCGAAGAATGGATTATACGAGCGCTCTAGAACTTTCTTCAAGACATTTCTAGAACTAAAAATCACTTAGTTATATGTGTGACAACAGCCTCAGTTGCGTTTCAGTGAATATGCTAAATATCTCCGAATGGTTCGCTAAGAACTGACCCAACGTCGCGATTTACTATCCAATCAGATAGTAAGTACGTTACATCTAAGTTACTAAGTCGCTGTGACCAAATCGCGACGTGTCCAATCCGATTCGTGAGGCTCCTGACGAACAGCCGCCCCTTTCCGCGTGAGAGCAGCCCCGAAGGTGCAACCCAACAATC
This sequence comes from Bryobacteraceae bacterium, assembly GCA_035632375.1. GTDB lineage: Bacteria > Acidobacteriota > Terriglobia > Bryobacterales > Bryobacteraceae > Palsa-89. Next base: position 27,074 of record DASQGY010000098.1, read on the forward strand.
CCAGCGCCAAGGCCAACCGATCCCCTATTGCCGCGTCAAAATGACGAGAACCGCCATGAATTCGTCCGCTCGCCCAACACTCATCGCCCGTCAGGCGCGATTCATCATCGCGGCCGCGCTATTGTTCGTTGCGACACCAGTTGCGCCCCGCGCCCAATCCGTCGGCGACGGCCGGATCACGCGCTATCTCATCGTTTCAGGCGATTCCTCCAGTGGATCGTGGGACAGCTCGGACCAGCCGCGCATCCAGCAGTGGCGATCCCAGTACGGCTCCCACTTCGCGTGGTTCCGGATGGAAGGCGCAGACTACCTCGTCACCGATCAATCCACTCTGGAACAAATCGACGACGCCCTGGCCCCGCAAAGATCGGTCAACCACCAGCAGGGGACCGTGAATCAGCATCAGGGCGAAGTCAACCGCATGCAGTCCGAGGTCAACGCCCACCAGCGCGACGTGAATCGCGCCCAGACCGAAGTGAATCGCCGCCAGACCTTGGTCAATCGCGGGGGCGGCGACCAGTCCGACGTCAACCGCATGCAATCGGACGTCAACGCCCGCCAGCATGACGTGAACGCCGAGCAGAAATTAGTCAACCGCGAACAGGAAGTCGTCAACAGGGAGCAGTCAGTCGTGAACGAAGCGCAGCACCGCGCCAACGCCCAGATCCGCGCCGCTCTCCAAGCCATCTTCGACAGCGCTCGTGCCCGCGGACAGGCGCACCAGGTTCGCTGACCTGCGATCCACCGAAACCGGCCCAGGCCTCCGTCGCCCGGTGTATACTACGGCAACGATCTGCGGATGTGGAGGCCGTTTCTAATGAGCCGTCGCTCTCTCGTCTTACTCGCCGCCTGCCTCGCTCCTGTATGCTCGATCGCGCAGACCTCGGCGCACACCGCTCCGGCGAAATCGACAACCCTGCCCCGCACTTCCGCCGGACACCCCGACCTCCAGGGCATCTGGAGCAACGCCACCCTTACTCCATTCGAGCGCTCCAACCAACTCGCCGGAAAAGAATTTTTCACCCCGCAGGAAGGCGCCGAGTTCACCAGGATCGCGCTCGAACGCGCCAATCGCGACAAGCGCGGCGCGACTCCGCAAGAAGATGTCAATGGTGCCTACAACGAAGCCTGGTTCGAGCGTGGCACCAAAATCTATTCGAACCTGCGCACCTCCATCGTGGTCGATCCCGCCGACGGCAGAATTCCTCCGCTCACCGCCCAGGCGCGCAACGATGCGGCAGCGCGCGGCGCCATCACCGGGCGGCGCCCTGAAGGACCGGAAGATTTCTCCCTGCCCATCCGCTGCATCGTCTGGCCCACTTCCGGACCGCCGATGATTGCCGGGCCATACAACAACAACTACCAAATCGTCCAAACCAGCGACTACGTCGCCATCGACGTCGAAATGATCCACGACATGCGCATCGTCCCGCTGAACGCGCGGCGCCATCTTCCAGCTTCCATCCGCCAATGGATGGGCGATCCCGTCGGCCACTGGGAGGGCGACACTCTGGTCGTCGACACCACGAACTTCACCGACAAGACGCATTTCCGCGGCGCGGACCGCAACCTGCACCTGATGGAGCGCTTCAAACTGCTCGACGCAAACACCATCCAGTACCGCTTCACTGTCGATGATCCGACCGCGTTCGTCAGACCCTGGACCGGCGAGATCATCCTGACCCGCACGCCCGGCCCGCTCTACGAGTACGCCTGCCACGAAGCCAATTACTCGCTGTTAGATATGCTCCGCGCCGCCCGCGCCGAAGAAAAATCCGCTCCCTCAAAACCCCGCTGAAATGGCGTTTTTCTGCGGGACATTCCTAGCGCACCCGCAACGCTCCGCTCGCAACCGTCACACACCGCCCGGCGAGTTCCACCGACCCGCCTCGCACGCGCACACTCAACAAACTCGGCCGCCCCATCTCATATCCCTGCTCGATCGCGATCGCCACACCTTCCCGCGCCACACCAATCGCGATCAACTGGCACGCCAGCGGCCCCGCCGCGCTTCCCGTCGCCGAATCCTCCGCGATTCCCACCGTCGGATTAAAGAACCGCGCGTGCGCGATCGCCTCCCTCGACTCCGGATCGAGACAATACACGTAGCAGCCCTGCGCCCCCGCGTCCGCCAGGATCGGTCTCAACCGCTCGCTATTGGGATTAACACTCGCCACAGCCGCGCGATCCTTCACCGGAACAAGCAAATGTGCAGCGCCCGTCGACACTGTCTGCCCTGGAGAAACATCGCCCGTCCCGATGCCCAGCGCAGCAGCCAGCGCCTCAACGTCGTCGCAACGTTTACCAAACACCGGCGGAGCTTGCGTCAACGTCACCGATTGCAAAACGCCGTCGCGCGATTCGATCATCACCGGCAGCAGCCGATCCCCGATCTCCTGCGTGAACGCGTTGCGGCCATCTGCCAGCGCCAGCGTACCCGATTCCGCCAGCCACCACCACGCGCCGAGCGAGTTATGCCCCGCGCCGAATACCTCCACTCCACGAGCAGTGAACGAACGCAAGCGCCAGTCCGCTCCACGCGGCGATCGAACGATGAACGTAGTCTCCGCTTGATTCAATTCGCCCGCGATTTTCTGCATGTCACCGACGGTCAAGGCATCCGCCTGCGGGACAACGGCCAACGGATTCCCTGTCAGCGGCTGATCGGCAAACACATCCACCAGGTAAAACTGCATCCTTTGTCCCAGGTGCTTCGCGTGCGACTCCATAGACTCCATGACCTATGATCATGCCAAGATGACCACCTCCACCTACCCCCCACCACCTTGATATACTCCCGCCATATGAGACTCGCTCCGCTATTTTTGTGCCTGTCCCTCGCCGCGTTCGCCCAGGACGACGAACCGCCCGCTCGCCAAGGCGGTCCCGGCGGCGGACCCAACACCGACCCGATGAATTCCCAAACCTTCAGCGGCCTGCGCTTCCGCGGCATCGGTCCGGCATTCACCTCCGGGCGCGTGGTTGGATTCGCCGTTCATCCCGACAATGCATCCGACTACTACGTCGCTGCGGCTTCGGGCGGCCTCTGGCACACCAGACACGACGG
>DASQGY010000099.1:0-17019 GCA_035632375.1 Bryobacteraceae bacterium
GGTTTGAGGCTGGGGCGAAGGAGTGGAGGGATTGGTGGGCGGTGGGGAATCGGGAGATTTATCGGGCGGGGGATGGGGTGGTGGGGATACGGTAGGAACTAAGCGCCTGTCAAGAAATAACGTTTCCAGTGTGGCACGTCCGCTCCCTTACGGTCACGGCTCGGTAACGGTTTCTGAGCCGTGACGGTAAAAGGGAGCGGTTGGATAGGTTATTCCATTGCAGATCCTAAGACGTGTCTGGATAATAAACTTTACTGAATTTCCGGAGAGCGGCACGTGTCGCGCGTCTCGGCATGTGTTGGCGGGGCAAAGACAGGCGTCGGCAGGAGTGCCGACGCGGCACGCAAGAGTGCGTGCGCTACGCCGATTGGAGGGCCTCATTAATTGCTTGGCGCCGTTCCGAGGATGATGGCCAACTAGGGACTCGAGGATCGTTGAATCTGTTTACAAGATTGGGTGATCGCTGGTAAACTGGTTGTAGATACAAACAACGAACCGCCCTCGCGCAAGCGTCGGCGGTTTTTCTTTTTGGAGGACACTTTATGGTCGAGACGCTGAATGGCGTCCGGATTTACTTTGAAGTTCATGGGAGCGGCGAGCCGGTGGTTCTGCTGCATGGGTTCTCGGGGTGCAGCCAGGATTGGTCGCCGTTGATTGGCGATTGGTCGCCGCACTTCCAGTTGATTGTTCCTGACTTGCGCGGGCATGGGCGGTCGGGCCCGTTGACGAAATCGTTTCGGCATCAGGATGCTGCCGCGGATATGATCGCGCTGCTGGATCATTTGAAAATTTCCGCGGTCAAAGGGCTTGGTGTGAGCGCTGGTGGAAACATACTGCTGCACATGGGTGCCCGGCAACCGGATCGGGTGAAGGCGATGGTGCTGGTGAGCGCGACTCCGTATTTTCCGGCGCAGGCGCGCCCGATTATGCGCGCTTATCCCGATAACGTGCCCGCGGACCAGTGGGATCTGCTGCGGCGGCGGCATCCGGGTGGGGAAGCGCAGATACGAGCACTACTCGAAAGCACGCGGGCGTTTGCGGATAGTTACGACGATATGAATTTTACTCCGCCGTATCTGGCGACGATTCATGCGCGGACGCTGATTGTGCAGGGGGATCGCGATCCGTTGTATCCCGTGGAGCTGTCCTTGGAGATGGCGCGGGCGATTCCGCGGTCGAGTTTGTGGGTTGTTCCTGGTGGGGGGCATGGGCCGATCGGCGGGGAGAGGTGGGCGGAGTTTGTGAAGACGGCTGGGGCGTTTTTGATGGCCGCCGATGAACGCCGATGAACGCCGATGCAGGCGGTTCGCCATCGGACGGCGGCATCATAGAACCGTCCACTTTTTTTTAGATCGCGGCGGCTTGTTCCTGGGCGATTACTGCGCGCATTCCGGCTGAGACTACTTCCTGGGCGCGGAGGCCGTCGCGGTGACTGGTGGGGAATGGTTTGCCGGTGTGGCAGCAATCGATGAAGGTGGCTAGCTCGGTTTTGTAGGCGTGACCGAAGCGGTCGATGAACTCGGGGAGGGGGCGGCCGTAGTCGCGCATTTCGAAGACGCGATGGGCGAGCGGGTCCTTTCGTCCACGGCGGCCGTATGCCTCTACCTGGATCGCGAACGGTTTTTGATCGAAACGGCCCACGTGGATTTGGCCCTCTTCGCCGAACAGGATGGTTTCGACGCGATAGCCGGAGACGTGATTGCGGCTGACTTGCACCTGGGCGATGATGTCGCTGCCGAACCAGAGGAGGAGCAGGGCGTCGTCGAAATCCTCGAGGCACGTAGTGAGGCGATGGCTGTAGATGCGCGATCCGATTACCAAAGCTGAGGTGGGCATGCGCTCGGTGAGCCACAGGATCTCGTCGACGTTGTGAATGGACATGTCGGGGAGGATGCCGCCGCTGGCGTAGCCGTTGGGCGCGGGGTTGGAATCCTCAAGCGAGGAATAAATCTTGAAGACCTTGCCGACGATGCCGCTTTGCATGAGCTCTTTGGCGTACTGCAGCGGCGGGTCGAAGCGGCGCTGGAAGGCGAGCATGAGCGCGCTGGGATGATCGCGGTCCAGGCGGGCGGCGAATTCGCGATCGGCTTCGAGGGTGCCGGTGAGCGGTTTCTCCATGAGGACGCGCTGGCCGGCGGCGATCAGGGTGGCGGCGTGCTGTTGGTGGCAATCGGTGGGGGTGACGATTACGGTGGCGTCGCACACGCCGGCTTTCGCGTATTGGTCGACGGAATCGAAGATGGGGATGTCGCAACCGATATCGGCGGCGACGCGGCGGGCGCGATCGGCATCCTTATCCACCAGGGCGGCTAGAGTACAGGTCCCGGTTTCGCGGGCTAATTCATGAACGTGCAGGGCGTGGATGGGGCCCATCCGGCCGACGCCGAGGACGGCGATTTTCAGTTTTTCAGGCATGATTCGAGAGCGGCAAGTGACGCTGAGAAAGTTCAGTGTAGCGCGTTTCGGATTCACCGCGCCGCTGGTACATAATAGGGTTTGCCTCGAACACTCGCTGCCATCCTGCTGCTGGCGCTGTGCGCGTGCGATCGCGCGCCGATCAGTTATCCTCCGCCGGAGCAGCGGCCGGCGGTAGAGGGTCCGGCGCCCGATCCATCGCTGATGATGGTGGAGTTGAAGGATGCCGACGCATCCGCGCACTACGTCAAGGACATCGATCCGGGCGAAGGCTGGTGGCGATGGACCGGGCAGCAGCCGACGGTGAAGGTGCTGGCTTACACCACGCAGAACCTCAAGCTGTCGGTGGATTTCGCGCTGTGGGCGGTGGCCATGAAGCAGACCGGGCCGGTGGAGCTTTCATTTTCGGTGAACAATCACTTGTTGGATAAGGTTCGCTATACCGCGCCGGGTCAACTGCATTTCGAGAAGCTGGTTCCCGCCGAGTGGCTGAGGACGGACGAGGAGTCCATTGTTTCGGTGGGGATCGACAAGTTGTACACGGCGCCCGAGGATGGCAAGAAGTTCGGATTCATCCTGACCAACATCGGGTTTGTGCCGCGATGAAGGCGGTCCTCTATATCCTGTTTGGATCCTCGTTTCTGGTGGCAACGGCGTGGGCGCTGGGAACGATGCTTCTTCGCAAGCTAGGCGTGTCGTTGTATCGAGTGGAAGAGCGGCTGCTTGGATTCATGGTGGGTTCGGCCTGCCTGAGCGCGATTGTCTTCGCGCTGTCGACGGTGAAGCTGGCGAGCAAGGGCGTTTTTCTGGCGCTGGGGATTGCGAGCATCGGCTACGCGATCTATTCGGGTGCGCATCGGCCGAAGGGCGCGGAATTTCCTCCGCTCCCGGCAATCTGGAAGTGGGTGTTCGGTGCGGTGTTCGGCCTGTTCACGGTGCTTTATTTTTTTAACGCGATGGCGCCGGAGATCAGTCCGGACGGGATGGCTTATCACCTGAGTTTCGTGGCCAAGTATTACAAGGCCCACGGATTCGTGCGCATCCCGAGCAATATATACGCACAGCTTTCGCAGGGGATTGAGTTGCTTTTCTTCTACGCATTTGCGTTCGGGAAGCACTCGGCGGCGTCGATGGTGCATTTCGCGTTCCTGGTGGTGACCACGTTTCTGATGCTCGCCTATGGGCGGAGGATCGGGTATCCGAGGGTGGGTGCGGCGGCGGCACTGTTTTTCTATGCGAGTCCGGTGGTGGGCCAAGACGCGGTGATTGCCTACAACGACGTGGCTGTCGCGGCGATCCTGTTTGCGCTTTATTATTTGTTGCAGACGTGGGATGTAGATAAGAACGCGAAGCTGCTGGTGCCGATCGGGATAATGATGGGCTTCAGCTATGCGGCGAAGTACACCGCTTTTCTTGCGGTGCCTTATGCGCTGGGTTTCATCTTATGGAAGTTGTGGCGTGCACGACGGCCGGTGTGGAAGCCAGCGCTTCAGGTCTCGCTGCTGGCGCTGCTGTTCATCGCGCCGTGGATGGCGAAGAACTGGCTGTGGGTGGACAATCCGGTGTCGCCGTTCGCGAATCGTATTTTTCCGAACCGGTACGTACACGTTTCGTTCGAGGATGACTACAAGCGGTTTGAACGGATCTACAGTCTGACCAGCTACAAGGAGATTCCGCTGCAGATCACGGTGAAGGGCGACAAGCTGACGGGTTTTTTCGGGCCGCTGTTTCTGCTGGCGCCGCTTGCGCTGCTGGCGTTGCGGTTTCCCGCGGGGCGCCAACTGCTGCTGGCGGGGATTGTGTTTGCACTGCCGTACATGGGCAATATCGGGACACGGTTTCTGATTCCGGCCGCGCCATTTATCTCGCTGGCGCTCGCGATGGCCTTTGGCAATGCCGGGTGGCTGCTAATGGCACTGGCGCTGGGCCACGCCGTTCTTTCCTGGCCGGCGATAGAAAAACGATATTGCGATTCGGTGGCGTGGCGCATCGACAGCATTCCCTGGCGCGCCGCGCTGCGCATCAAGCCGGAGAGCGAGTATCTGAGCGAGAGGAGCCAGCAATACCGCGATGGGATGCTGATCCAGAAACTGGTTCCGCCGGGCGAAAAAGTATTGGCGATGAGCAATTCGAGCGAATCGTACATACCGCATGAGGTAGTGGTGAAGTATGAAGCGGCATACAACGAGGTGCTGGGAGATATTCTCTGGACACCGATGTTCAACGGTTTTCAGCCGACGCAGAAGTTGACGTTTCGTTTCCCGGCTCGGACGGTGCGCAAAGTGCGCGTGACCCATACCGCGCGTTCCGAGGGGTCGATGTTCGACATTCACGAATTTCGGGTTTTCGATGGGGGCAAGGAATTGCCGCGCGCGCCGGAGTGGCGGTTGACGGCGAGTCCCAATCCTTGGGATGTGCAACTGGCTTTCGACAACAGTCCGGTGACGCGGTGGCGAAGCTGGCGGAACGCGGAGCCGGGGATGTTCGTGGAAGTGGATTTTGGGCGCGACCAGGAAGTGGATGGCGTCACCATTGAAACCACGGACGGGTACGATCAACAGAAGATCAAGCTGGATGGCGCGGACGCTCAAGGGAAGTGGGCGGCGCTGGCAGCGACTCCCGAGGCGTCGACGGCTCCTTATCCGGTAAACCTGCGCGGGACGGCGAGCGCGGAGTTAAAGGCGCGCGGGATTCGTTATGTGCTGGTGGGGAGCGGGGACATTCGAGCGGACGATTATCGAAAGTACGCCGCGCTGTGGGGGATGAAATGCCTGGGTGAGTCGAACGGGACGCGTTTGTATCGCATCGAATGATATGAAGGAATATTTTTTGGGTGTCGATGGCGGGCAATCCAGCACTACGGCGCTGATCGGCGATGCGGCGGGGCGAGTGATCGGGTCGGGAAGCGGCGGGCCGGGGAATCACGTTGCGGCGGCGGAAGCGAGAGCAAAGTTCACCAAAGCGATCGACGATTGTGTTGGGGCGGCTTGCAGAGAAGCGGGCATCGATGCCGCGGGAGTTCGTTTCACATCGGCGTGTTTGGGATTCAGCGGCGGGCCGGCGGATAAGCAAGCGATTCTTAAAGAGCTGGTAAAGAGCGAACGCATGCTGGTGACGCACGACGGGATGATTGCTCTAGCTGGCGCGACGGCGGGCGAGCCGGGACTGATCACGATTGCGGGTACCGGCTCCTTCGCGTTCGGTCGCAACAAAGGCGAGACCGCGCGCGCGGGCGGTTGGGGATATTTGTTCGGCGATGAAGGCAGTGGGTTCTACATTACGCGACAGGCATTGCGGGCGGCGTTGCGTTTCGAGGAAGGGTGGGGACCGCCGACTTCGTTGCGGCCGGTCCTGCTGGACGCCACCGGGGCGCGAAACGTCAACGATCTGCTGCACCGATTCTATACGCCGGAATTTCCGCGGGCTCGCGTGGCTGGATACGCGAAGCTGGTGGATGAGGCGGCGGAGAAAGGCGATGCTGCGGCGCGTGAAGTGATGGAGGAAGCGGCGCGGGAGTTGGCGAAGTTGGCCCATGCTGTGCGGCAGCAATTGTTCGACGAGGAGGAGCCGGCTCGCGTGAGTTATGTCGGCGGCGTGTTTCGCAGTAAGATGCTGCTGGAGAGATTCCGGACGCTGGTGCAGATGGAGCCGGGCAATCAAGTGGACGCACCGGTGTATGGTCCGGCGGCGGGGGCGCTGTTGGAGGCGTATCGGGCGGTGGGGATGAATTGCGGATTGACGAACGTGCCGGAGGAGAAGGTATGAGAACACTTGCGCTCTTGATCGGCGTGATGCTTGGTACGGTTTCGGTTCAAGCTGCGGAGCCGGATTGGAAGGCGGTGGAGAAGCGGGCGCTGGAGTTTTTGCAGGAGTACGTGCGGATCGCGTCGATCAATCCTCCGGCAGATACTGCCGCGGCTGCGGCGCTGTTCCAGCGGGAACTCGAAAAGAACGGGCTTACGCCGAAGGTGTATCACAGCGGGCCTGGAGGACAGACCAATCTGGTGGTGCGGTTGAAGGGCCGCGACTCGTCGAAGAAGCCGCTGCTGCTGCTGAATCATTTCGACGTGGTGCCGGTGGATGCCAAGGCCTGGGGCATGGATCCCTTTGGTGCGATTGTGCGCGATGGCTTCATTTGGGGGCGGGGAACGCTGGACATGAAGGGCATTGGCGTGGAGCATTTGATGTCGCTGATCGCGCTGCACAATGCCGGGGTGACGCCGGCGCGGGATATCGTGATGATTTGCACTGCCGACGAAGAGAGCGGGGGAGAGCGCGGAATCCAGTGGATGATCGAGAACCATTACAGCGAGATTGATGCCGAATACGTGCTGGACGAAGGCGGAATGGGCAGCCGCGATGCGCTGGCGCGCGACAAGCTGGTGTTCGGGATTTCAGTGGGCGACAAGGTGCCGGTGTGGCTGCGGCTGCATGCGAAGGGGACGGCGGGGCACGGGTCGCAGCCGATTCCCGACAACGCGAATCTGATTTTGTTGGACGCGATTCGCAAGGCCATGGCGCTGCCGGAGGGCGCGAAGCCGAGTCCGGTGGTGGAGGAGATGAAGCGGGCGATTGGGACGCCGCTGGCGCAGAACAAATTTACGTCGGCGATACAGCGCAATACTATTTCGCTTACTACTTTGTCGGCCGGTGTGGGGTCGCCGCCCAGGGTCAACGTGATTCCGTCGACGAGTGAAGCGGGGTTGGATTGCCGGGTGCTGCCGGGCACTAATACGGAGGAGTTTATTTCGGACCTGAAGGCGCGGATCAACGATCCACGGGTGACGGTGGAGATCATCAACGTTGCGCCTGACCCCGGTGTTAGCAGTACGGACACGCCTTTGTATCGGGCCATGCGCGCGGCGATTCTGAAGCGGCATCCGGATGCGGTGGTGACGCCGATGATTGTGCCATTCGGGACGGACTCGGCCTTCCTGCATCGGCGCGGGGCGATCAAGTACGGACTGACGCCGATGATTTTAGACACGGCGACGGCGGCTACGATGCACAGCGATCAGGAGCGGATACCGGTGGGAGAATTCCTGCTGGGGATTCATATTTTCTATGACGTGCTAGCATCGGAATTCTAGGTGGTGGGAGGTGGGTGGTGGGTGGTGGGACCACCCGGTGGCCCAGTGAGCGTTGGTAGGAACGCTTGCCTTCCCTCGTGTCATTCGATATGCCTAAACTTTCTATTCGCGATCTCGATCTCAAGAACAAGACGGTGTTCATCCGTGTGGATTTCAACGTGCCGCTTGCTCCTGGGGGTCAGGTAATAACCAGCGACAAGCGGATTCGGGCGTCGATCCCGACCATTCAGTACGCGTTGGATCACGACGCGGCGGTGATTCTGGCGAGTCATTTGGGGCGGCCCAAGGGGAAGCCGAATCCGGAGATGAGTCTCAAGCCTGTCGCGGTGCGGCTGGCGGAATTATTGGGCCGGCCGGTGGCGATGGCCCCCGATTGCATCGGGGCCGAGGTGGAGAAGATGAAGCCCGCTTCCGGCCAGGTGCTGCTGCTGGAGAATCTGCGCTTCCATCCGCAAGAGGAACAGAACGATGCGGTTTTTTCGAGGCAGCTTGCGTCGCTGTGCGATGTGTATGTGAACGATGCGTTCGGATCGGCGCATCGCGCGCATGCCTCGACGGTGGGGATGATTCAGTTTGTGAGGCAGGCGGCGGCCGGGCTGCTGATGGACAAAGAGCTGGAGTATTTGACCAAAGCGACTAAGAATCCGGAGCGGCCCTGCGTGGCGATTCTCGGCGGGGCCAAGGTTTCGGACAAGATCGAGGTGATCGAGAATTTGATGAAGGTGGTGGATCAGCTTCTGATCGGCGGCGCGATGGCGTACACGTTTATGAAGGCGCAGGGGAAGGCTGTTGGAAAATCGCTGGTGGAGAACGACAAAGTGGAACTGGCGCGGGAGTTGTTGGCGAGGTCTGGGAATAAGTTGACGCTGCCAGTCGACCATGTCGTTGCGGCGGAGTTGAAGGAAGGCGCGGACTCGCGGGTGGTGAAGGAGATTCCCGAGGGAATGATGGGGCTGGACATTGGGCCTTCTACCATCGAGGCTTATTCGGCGGTGATCGCCAAGGCGCGGACGGTCATCTGGAATGGGCCGATGGGCGTGTTCGAAAAGCCGCCGTTCGATTTGGGGACCGTGGCGCTGGCGAAGGCTGTGGCGGCGTCGGGCGCTATTTCGGTGGTGGGTGGCGGGGATTCGGAGAAAGCCATCAAGTCGGCGGGAGTGGCGGACAGGATCTCGCATATTTCGACGGGCGGCGGAGCGTCGCTGGAGTTTTTGGCGGGGATTGAGTTGCCGGGGGTGGCGGCGTTGACGGAGAGGTAGCGGGCTGTGTAGCGCACACACTCGTGTGTGCCGCGTCGGCACTCATGCCGACGCTAAGCCACTTCCGATCCAGCTTGTGTTCACAGGAGTGTGAACACGGCACGCACGAGTGCGTGCGCCACATCGGCAATCGGGCTGTTTACAAAAACAGGGCTGCGCTGCTGATCGCTGCTGCCAGGAGGGCCCATGCGGCTAGCAGGGAGTGGTCGATCAGCAAGCCGGCGATCGCGGGAGACACGATGGAGGAGATGGACGCGAGCGATTGGGTCAGGCCCAGGACTACGCCTTGGTCGGAGCGCGGGGCTTTCTGGGTGATCAGGCTGGTCAAGGCGGGGCGGATCACACCCATTCCGGCGGAGGTCACCGCGCTGACCACGAGCAATGCCGGGATTCCGTAGGTGAAACCGAAGGCGGCCATCCCGATTGCGGCGAACAGGAATCCGGCGCGGACCAGGGTCAGTTCTCCGACGGCTTTCACCAGCCGTCCAATCAATCCACCTTGCAGGATTACGCCCAGCATCCCGATGTAGGCGTATGTGTAACCGACCTCTTTCGGGCCGAACGGCCGCGTGTGCCAAACGAACCGCCGCTCGGCGAACAGCGGGAAGCCGGACATGAACATGGAGAATGCCAGGGTAAAGGCGAAGAATTGCCAGAGCAGGGGCGCCAGGGCGGGCTCACGAAAATAGCGCAGGTAATTGCTCCAGTCGAAGACGGTGAACTTGCGCGGCGTGGCGTCGTCGGCCGCGGCCGGAGTGGTGGAAGGCAGCAGGAAATAGGTGGAGAGGATGCTCGCGGCGGAGAGTCCGGCGGCGGCGAAGATAGGGTATTGATAGCTGAACTGGGAGAGATAGCCGGAGATTCCGGGGCCGATGAGAAATCCCATGCCGAAGGCGATGCCGATGAGTGCGAACGATTTCGCGCGCTCCTCCGGTTTGGTGACATCGGAAATGTAGGCCTGGGCCAGCGAGAGATTACCGGCGGTGAGCCCATCGATGATGCGCGACAGGAAGACCAGCCAGAGCGTGTGGGAGTAAGCCAGAATCAGGAAGCCGATGAAGGTGCCGAACTGGCTGACCAGCAGCAGGGGCTTGCGACCGGTGCGATCGGACAAGCGGCCGAGCATCGGACCAGCGATCAGTTGACAGAAGGCGTAAGTGGAGACCAGCAGACCGACAACGGCGGGGGACGCGCCGAGTTTCTCCGAGTAAAACGGCAGTAGGGGAAGGATGATGGTGAGGCCGAGAACGTCGACGGAAACGATGAGGAAGATGGGGACGAGTGGAGATTTAAGCAAGTAAAGTCAGTACGATGGTAGCAGACCGACGGGTTCGCGATGGCCGATCAACTCTATCTTTCATACTGGCTGCGGAATTACAGCGAGCAGACCATGCTGCGGCATTTTGAGAAGCTGCTGCGGCTGTTCCCTTTTTCGCGGCTGGCGACTCAAGCTTCCACCTTCAAGATATTGGCGGTGGATTATGCCGAGCCGCAAGTGCTGGAGATTCCGTACACACCGCCGGTTCCAATCGAAGCCGTGTTAGCGGTGGCTAAGGATTTTCAGAATGCGGACGCCTGTTATCAGTTGGACACCTGGTGGGACCTTTGGCAGTTCGACGCCGATTGGGAGCTTCGCCCGGCGCGCGTACAACTGGCCTGTTTTGGCCCGGATTTTGCCAGCGAGAACGGCGAGCATCTGAGCATTGAGTTTGGTCTGGATGCGCATTTTCTGCCGCAGCCGGCGCTGCCCAATAGCTTGCGACTGATCGAATCGAACATCAAGAGCCTGCTGAAGCTGGTACACGATCTGGATGACGCGTTGCCGGTGGAGACGCGCAAGCTATGGTCGGAGTCCGGCGAGAATTTTGCGGAGAAGCTACAAGCCGGGTGGTAGGTGGTGGGTTATCGGTGCGACAAGAGGCGGTCGATCGCTTCGGAGAGCATTTTGGGGGCGAAGGGCTTTTGGAGGAAGGCGACCTGTTTCTCCAATACCCTGGGCAGGCTGGAAACAAAGAATGGCGACCCGCTGCAAATGAGGATGGGCACATCCTGCCGGATGGCCAACATGCGACGGAGCATGGTATCGCCGGGCATGTCGGGCATGCCGAGGTCGGCAATTACCAGATCGTAGGCGTCGGGAGCCGCCTGGAAACTGCGCAGAGCGTCTTCGGACTTCGATTGTGTTGTCACCTGGTGTCCCAGGCGTTGGAGATACTTTTCCAGGAGCTGCAGCAGGGGAACCTCATCGTCCACCAGAAGGATTCTTGCCGCAGACACGCTTACCAAATGGCCAGAGGCTTCTCACCGGGGCTGAAGGCAAGGCCCATGCTTACTCGGTGGGAGTCCTTCTGGAAGACGTTGTTCTGAGTGGTGTAGTGGCGGTAGTCGTATCGAAATTGGAGATGAGTGTCGTGGCTCAGTTTGTAGGTGGCGCCCAACCCTCCGGTGTATCCGCTATAGGTTCCCAGAGTTTGCCCGACTGCCGATAGCCGGCTGTACCCAAAACTTGCGCCGACATTGACCTTGCGGTAACCGCTGTAGGAATAGTCCGCGCCTCCCGTAGTCTGCCGGGAAGTGAGATACACCCCGTTACCGGGAGATGCACCCTCGGAAGCGCTCACTGTCAGCGCAGATCGATCAAAGCGGCGAATCAGCCGAATTTCCGCCGTGGGAATGTACGCGATGGCATGAAAAGTCACTGTGGCGAAACTCTGACCCACCAGTATGGCAATCGCAGGGTCGATGGAAACCTGCCGCAAGCCCAGGCTTTCAATGCGCGTAGCGCCAGCCTGCGTGCTGAAGTCCCACTTGCGGCTCAAACCGATGGAATACCCCAAAGTGCCGGTATCGAGGTTGGCGTCCCCAAAGAGCCGCTGAAAATCGAAGTAGGTGTGATTATAACTGGCTGAAATGGTCTGACGGCGCGACAACCGGTAGGCGACGTTTGCCCTGGCTGCGTAGCCATTGAGCCCGGCCAGCAACAACGACCGGCGGCGAACGACGAACCCCTCGCCGCCAAATCCAAACGACAGCCGGGCGGTCTTCTGCCAGGTGAGATCCACGCGGGATTGCGCGAAGTTGGTTCGGTTGTCGAACAATTCGTTGGTTGGTACGGCGAACAAATCAGTGTTGGTGAGGGGCAGGTAGGAGAACGCTCCATTTCCCAGGGAGGTCGTTCCCACCGTTTCTTTCAAGTCCAGGACAATCCGCCGGCTCAGCACATGGCTGAAAGCCAGATTCAGGAATTGGTCGGTGCCGTCGAAGTAACTATTGTTGGTATAGTGCCGGAAACTACCCTTGTACTCCAGGCTGAGGCGGTCGCGCTTCCACCGGCGGGAGCCAATGACGCCGAAGCCGGCCTCCAGTCCATAATTCGCGCCGACATTGATCAGGTTGCCTTGGGAGTCGGTGGAGACCGGGGTCAGCCCGGAATCGTAGATGCCAGTTACCTCGCCATAGAAACGGAAGTCGAGCAGCTTGCCGCCGCGTTCCGCGAGCAGGCCCTTGTCCCGGCTGAGGATGGATGGTCCGGCATAGGTGGTCTGCTGTGCCTGATCGTCCTGAGTTTGCTGATCTTGGGAATTCGGATCCTTCGGCCGGATATCCTCCGGCTTCTGGCTTTGCGCGAGAGCGAAACCAGCTCCTAACAAGGCGATGCAGATGTATTTTGGACGCACCCCGATACTCCTTCGTACATTCCACGCGACTTTTGTTTTACATCTCAAAGTCTGACTCCTGGCCACACTTATGTCAAGTTTACCGCGTCCGCTATCATCGACACGTATGCGCTTTCACACCGAATACCTAACCTTCGCTACCCAGAAACATCGGCAGTACCTCAACATAACTCCAGAGGTGACCTCCGCCTTGGCCAAAAGCGGCGTCCGGGAGGGCATGATCCTGGTATCGGCGATGCACATCACCGCTGGCGTTTGGGTGAACGACGCCGAGGATGGCCTGCTGGCGGACATCGACGAATGGCTGGAGAAACTCGCTCCGTTCCGGCAGGACTACCGGCATCATCGTGCCGGAGAGACGAATGGGGACTCGCACCTGAAGAGTCTCCTGGTACACCATCAGGTGATCGTCCCGGTGACAGGCGGCAAGCTGGATTTCGGACCCTGGCAGCAGGTCTATTACGCGGAATTCGACGGGCAGCGTGCGAAACGCGTCATTATTAAGGTCATGGGAGAATGATCTTGCTTGTTGGGGCGCGATCCGCTTGAAAGGATCGCGCGCAATCGGACATTTCTCCAGTGAGGAGCATATGAGACGATTCTTTGCACTGACCGCGGTGTTCATGTCGGCTACGCTGGCTGCCGACCTTCCGATTCGCGAGGTAGTTCTTTACAAGAGCGGCGTCGGTTATTTCGAGCGTTCGGGCACGCTGCGGCCGGGCGAGTCGGCACGGCTGGATTTCAAGGCGGGCGACATGAACGACGTGTTGAAGTCGCTCACGCTGGCCGACAAGAGCGGCGCGAAGGTGTCTGGATTGCGCTACGATTCGAGCGAGCCGCTGGAGCAGAAGCTGGCCGAGTTTCCGTTCAAGATCGATGGCCAGGCATCGTTGGCGCTGTTTCTGGATCAGATGAGAGGCGCGCGCGTGGAGATGAAATACAGCGCCGAGACGGTGAGCGGCGTTATCGTCAGTGGGCGCCTCGCCGAAGGGGATGAGAAGAAGCCGGAGCGCGAGCAACTGGTGCTGCTGCTGGATTCCGGCGATCTGCGGACGTTCGATTTGGCCGCGGCCAGTTCCATTCGCTTGTCGGATCCGAAATTGCAGCTTCAGTTGAAGGATTATCTGCTGGCGGTGAATCAGGCGCGGTCGCGGGACAAGCGCAGCGTCTACATCGATTCGTCCGATGCCAAGGAGCGGCAGATCGCGGCGAGCTACATGGTGCCGACGCCGGTGTGGAAGTCGAGTTACCGGCTGATATTCAATGACAAGGCGGAATCGACGCTGGAAGGTTGGGCGATTATCGATAACACCTCGGGCGAGGACTGGACCAATGTGCTGTTGGCGGTGGTGTCGGGGCGGCCGGTGTCGTTTATCAGCAGGCTGTATGAGCCGAAGTACGTGGCGCGGCAGACGGTGGATTTGCCGGACGATCAGGCGGCGGGGCCGGTGGTGTATAACGGCGCGGTGAACGAATTGTCGCGTGCCTTTGCTCCACCTCCTCCGCCCGCGGCGCCTATGCAGGGGCGAATGATGAAAACCATGGCGGGACTGCAATCCGGCGCCGTGGGAGGCTTCCAACGAGACGAAGAGAAAGACATGAACAGCACGGTTGCGGTGAACGTCGCGGCGGCTGACCTGGGTGAGCTGTTCGAATATCGCTTCTCAACGCCGGTGACGGTGAAGAAAGACGAATCGGCGATGCTGCCCTTCCTGCAACAGAAGATCGCGTCGCGCAAACTGCTGATCTACTCGGAAAACTATGGCGAGCATCCGATGAGCGCCGCGGAATTAACCAACTCCACAGGCAAAACGCTTGACGGCGGTCCGATCACCGTTTTCGATGCGAACAGCTATGGCGGCGAAGCGTTGATGACTACGCTGAAGGCCGGCGACAAGCGGCTGATCAGCTATGCGGTTGACCTGGGCACGCGCGTTACCACCAAATTCGATTCCTCGCGGAACATCGTTCGCGAGATTCATGTGAACCGCGGGGTGCTGACCACGCGGTCGGCGATGCAGGAGACCAAGACGTACACCATCCGCAATGTGGACCAGAAGGCGAAGACTCTGATCATCGAGCATGGGCAGCGGCCGGAGTACAAACTGCTGGACCAGAAGCCGGCGGAGACCACCGCGAACGCTTATCGTTTCGAGGTGAAGCTGGGTGCGGATTCCACGACAAAGTTTCCGGTTTCGGAAGAGCGCGTCTACGACACCACCACCGCGGTCTCCAGCCTGAGTCCGGATGTGCTGCTGACTTATGTGCAGAACAAGGCGATTTCAGACGCCGGGCGGCGGGCATTGCAACAGATTGTCGATGTGAAGCGGCAGATCGCGGATCTCGACAATCAGGGCCGCCAGGTGGACAGCGACATCAATAGCCTGATCAGCGATCAGAATCGCATCCGGCAGAACATTCAGAGCCTGAACCAGGTGAGCGGGCAGCAGGATCAAGTGCAGAAGTACGCGCGGCAACTGGCGGATCAGGAGACGCAGTTGGCGGGGATGCGCGACCGGCAGAGTGCGCTGAAGAAGCAGAAGACGGGCCTGGAGGCGAACTTGAACGGGCTGATCGAAAAGTTGGATTTCTAGCGGTGGGTTGAAGATTTCATTAGCCGCCGATGAACGCAGATGGAACAGCATAGAATCGGCATCTGCGTTCATCGGCACTACTAAGTCTCTGTTTTGTTGTGCGCCGCGACGATTTTTCTCGCCCCCCCAGCGCGCCGGCTTGAAAGCCAGCGGCAGGCAAGAATACCAGGCAAGAATACCCGCCCCACAGAGCAGCGGGGCCGCAATCCCCAGCAGGCCGACGGAGGCGTCGGCCGCGGACCAGGGGGTCCGCCCCACAAAATCGTCGCGTGCTGCCAAGATTCTCAAATCTAGTAGAACAAGAGGTTCACGTTCAAGACTGCGGGCCGGAGTATGTAAAATATCCTTTGCGGATCGCGCTCATTGGATACGGCAATGTCGGCCGCGCTTTTGCTTCCTTGTTGAAGCAGCAACGCGAGAATTATCCTTTCCGAATCGTTGGGATGCACACGGCGCGACATGGGACCGCTTACGGCGACGGCGTCTTTGGGCCGGCGGCCGCGTCGGTCGAAGAATTTCTGGACCGCGCGGAGTGCGACATCGTCTGTGAGATCACCACGCTGAATCCTGCTACTGGCGAACCGGCGCTGTCGCACATTCGATCCGCGTTCGCGCGCGGGCGGCATGTGATCACCGCCAACAAGGGACCCATCGCTCATGCCTACGCCGAGCTCCGTGATGAAGCCCGGACGGCGGGAGTTCAATTCCGGTTTGAATCGACGGTGATGGATGGCGCGCCGGTCTTCAACATGGTGCGCCGGACGCTGCCGGGCGTGAAACTGCTCGGCTTCACCGGAATCTTGAACTCGACGTCGAAGGTGGTAATCGGCGCGATGCGCCAGGGCAAGTCGCTGCACGACGGAATAGAGGAGGCGCGGCGGCTGGGCATTACCGAGGCTGACGCAAGCTATGACATCGACGGCTGGGATGCGGCGGCGAAATCCGCGCTGCTGGCTAATGTCCTGATGGACGCGCGCATCACGCCGCAGGATGTGGATCGGCGGGGAATCGGCCGGTTGACGCCGGAACGGATGCTGGAACTGGCTAAATCGCGCAAGACTGTGTGCCTGGTGAGCCGCGCTCGAGTGACGCCATCGGGTGTGCGCGTTCGAGTGCGCGGCGAAGTGTTGGCGGAGACCGACCTGCTGGCGTCGGTGGAGGGAACTTCGAATCTCCTGCTGCTGCACACCGATCTGATGGGCACCGTTGGTACGCTGGTAATCAAGTCCGGCGTGGAGCAAACGGCTTATGGGCTGTTCAGTGACGCGGTGGATATTGCACATTCATGAAACTAATTCGTTACAGGCACGGAAATCGGACGCAGGTTGGCATTCTCAATGGGAGCGCGGTGACGCCGGTCGCGGAGGGCGATGTGCTGGCCATCATTCGGGAGAATTCCGTTGCGCGATTGAAGGCGATCGGTCCGGCCGTTTCGCTGAGCGAGGTCGCGCCACTGCTTCCTTATGATGTCCCGCCGAAGATCTGGTGCATCGGCTTGAACTACCGGTCGCATGCCGAGGACATCAATGCGGTGCAGCCCGAGGAACCCGGAAGCTTCATGAAGCCTGCGTCGTGCATGTTTCCGCCCGGCGGTGACATTGTGCTGCCGCCACCGGAGATTTCGAACGATGTCGACGCGGAAGGGGAGTTGGGTGTGATCGTCGGGCGGCGGTGCCGCTTCGTGGGTGCCGATTCCGTGCGGGATGTGATTTTCGGGTACACGACGACGCTCGATCTGACCGCGCTGGATGTGCTGCGCAAGAATCCGCGATACCTGACGCGCGCGAAGAGCATCGACACATTCTTCAGCTTTGGCCCGGTGGTGGTGACCGCCGACGAGATCCCGGATGTGGACGCGCTCGAAGTGATCACGGAGCACAACGATGCGGTCTGCTCGCGCGATTTTGTCCGCAACATGCGCACGCGGCCGTTCGAGCTGGTGCGCTATCACAGCGACTTTATGACACTGGAGCCCGGCGACCTG
>DASQGY010000100.1:0-44611 GCA_035632375.1 Bryobacteraceae bacterium
AAGCGATCGGAGCGAAGCCGCCCATGCATATCCCGGCCTGGGTGGCGCGCATCGCCGCAGGGCCGCTCGCGGTAGTGATGTTCACCGAAAGCCGGGGTGCGTCCAATCAGAAAGCGAAAGCGCTACTCGGCTGGAAGATCGAATGGCCGAGTTGGCGTAGCGGATTTCGAGAGGCGCTGGGAAAAGGAGCGCCAAAAACATCATCTTACTCGCAGCCGCAAAGCGTTACTGCTTCCAGCCACCGGTGATCCTCCGCGAGCATCGGAAAGGCTTTCGATTTCGGACGCGTCAGTAGATGAACGGAATCAGCTTCCGGGTTCGGATGGCGTAGTCGTCGAAGGCTGCGCCATAGTGATCGCGCAGATGGCAATCGAGGATCGGGACATTCACGAAGGCGAAGAGCGCGAGCATCGATAACGGAATGATAGCCGTGATCCAGGCCTCCGAGATCAGGCACAATCCTGTGAATAAGAGCAGGTCACCGAAATAGTTTGGATGCCGGGAGTAGTGGAATAAGCCTTCGGTATAAAGCCGCCCGCTATTTTCGGGCCGCTGTTTCCACACGTAGCGGGCGTATTCAGCATACGAGTTCATCCAGGAACCCAGCAGAAACAGGGCGACGCCGATGGATCCTGACGCACCGAAGGGCTCCGTGTTCGTTCCGCCGGCGATCCCGAGCAAAAGGAAAATGATCGCCATCCAGGGAGCAATCGTAAACGCTTCGCTCCAGGCCATGCCTCGCGTCAGAAAAACAAACTCGGTGAAGAGAATCCGGGCGTAGTAAATGGAGAAACCCACTGCGAGACAGGATCGTCGCACGACGTCTCCAGGCGTCCAGGCCTCCCCAAACCAGCGGTCGAACGTTTGGAGACCGCCGAAGAAGAGCAGCCACCAGGCCACAGCGACGCACACGGCGCCACTTGCCGCCAACATGATGCACGGCGCGCGTGTGGTGGCCCCCACCTCATACATTCTCTGCTGCAAGTCTCGCCTGTTCATTAGCAGGCTCCACTAAAATGCTAGCATCCGGAGACGATCGCGCCTCGTGGTAGGATGCTGAATCAAATGGCAATTCTCAGTCCCAAAATCATTTTCGCGCTCGTGGCCGCGTTGAGCGCGAGCGCCGCAACGGTCGAGTCTGGAAAGTTTCGCCTGTACAAGTTCGAGCAGGCCATCGGGGAAGAAAATTACCAGATTACTTCGGAGGGCGAGCGGTTGCTGCTGGACTCGAAGTTTGCCTTTGAGGACCGCGGCGGGAAGGTCGCCCTGAGTGCGTCATTGCGCTACCGGCCGGATGGTGCGCCGCTGCGATATGAGGTGAAAGGCAGCACCTCGCGTATTTCCAAGATCGACAGTCTGGTGGAGATCGCTGGTGCGAAGGCGGCGGTGCGGGAGGGCAAGGTGTCGCGAGACGTACCCGCTCCCGATCGATTCTTCACCATCAGCGGTTATGCGCCGATTTCCATGCAGATGATGATGGTCCGGTACTGGCTCGAGCGCGGAGCCAAAGGATCGCTACCGGTTTTGCCCGGCGGAACGGTGACCATCGAGCCGCGCGGCCAGGATGCGTTCAATGTGGATGGCAAGCGCGTGATGCTGAATCGCTACCGCGTGAGCGGTCTGATCTGGGGGCGCGAAACGCTATGGATGGACGACGCTGGGCAATTGATCGCGGCGATCACGATTGACGCGGAATACGATCACTTCGAGGCGGTACGCGAGGGCTACGAATCCGGCCTGGTGGCGTTCGTTAGCAAGGCGGCGGCGGATAATGTTCTGGCGTCCGCGGCTCCGCCGACTAAGCGGCCTATTGCTATCATCGGCGCCACTCTGGTGGACGGAACGGGAGGCGCGCCGGTAACCGATTCCGCTGTCCTGATCGACCGAGGGCGCATTACCGCGGCCGGGCCTCGATCGAAGGTCAAGATACCACGCAATGCCGAACGCATCGACGCCCGAGGCAAGACGGTGCTGCCGGGGTTGTGGGACATGCACGCGCACTTCGAGCAAGGCGAGTGGGGGCCGATTTATGTGGCCGCCGGCGTGACCACGGTGCGCGATTGCGGCAACGAGTTCGAATACATCACCGGGGTGCGCGACGCCATTGAGCAGGGGCGCGGCGTGGGGCCGAGGTTGCTGTTAGCCGGGATCGTGGATGGAGATAGCAAGAGCGCGCTCGGTATCGATCGGGTCAACACGCCCGAGCAGGTTCACAGCGTCGTGACGCGCTATCACGACGCGGGATTTCAGCAAATAAAGATTTATAGCTCGGTGACGCCGGAAATGGTGCGGGCGGTAAGCGCAGAAGCGCATCGCTTGGGGATGAGCGTCACCGGGCACGTCCCGAGAGGGATGGACATCTACCAGGTGGTAGACGCGGGCATGGACGGCGTGGAACATTTTCTGCCCGCGGTGTACCAGGCGATGTTGCCCAAAGGGCTGAAGCGCGCGCCGGGATCGGCTTTTCCTCCGATTGATCTGCAATCGGAAGAGGCTCGCAAGCTGATCGAGTTTCTGAAGGCGCGGGGTACGGTGATCGATCCGACCATCGCGCTGTACGAATTGACCTGGCGCCCGGATAACGAGCCGGTGGCGGCGTTCGAGCCGGGGATCAAGCGAGTGGCGCCCGAGCTGGCGCAGGCGTTGAGCGGTAGCGGGCTGCCGGCCTTGTTCGCGAGCCCGTTCCACAAGACGCTCGAAAGCGCCTACGCCGCGGTTGTGGCGTTACACAAGGCGGGGATTCCGATTGTCGTGGGAACCGACCAAACGGTGCCTGGCTTCAGCGTGTATCGCGAAATGGAGTTGTACGTTCATGGAGGCATGACTCCAATGGAGGCGATACAGGCTGCGACTATCGTGCCCGCGCGAGCGATGAAGCTGGACCGCGAAGTTGGGACCATCGAGGCAGGAAAGCGGGCGGATTTGATAATTCTCGATTCGAATCCGTTGGACGCGATCGCGAATATTCGCACGGTGAA
Organism: Bryobacteraceae bacterium; assembly: GCA_035632375.1. Taxonomy (GTDB): domain Bacteria; phylum Acidobacteriota; class Terriglobia; order Bryobacterales; family Bryobacteraceae; genus Palsa-89. The sequence goes on from DASQGY010000100.1 coordinate 2,979, forward strand.
GACGGTGGTGGCCAAGGGGCAGGTTTACGATAGCGCGAAGCTTTGGCGGGCAGCGGGATTCTCGGCGGAGTGATGGTTGGCCAGTAATCCGGGACGATCTGGTTAACGTACGAATCGATGCTTGACTTGCGCGATTTGGCAGCAACGACCCGGATGCTCAGTACTTGGGCACTTCAAGTTGGAGACCCTGGATCATTTGATAGTGTTTTCGGTTGAGAGTGACCAAGGTCAAATTCTTCTCCATCGCAGTCGCAGCAACGAGTGAATCGAACACATGGAGCCCGTGTGATTTCGCGTAGGTCTTCAGAAGTTGGTAGGCAGCGGTTCCGATACTATCGCTGAGCTGTATGACTGGGTACAGTGACAGAAAACCGTCTATTGTTGCAAGGTCCAGCTTGTCGCGAGCCCCGACAATCAGTTCCATCGCGGTCACTTGTGAGATCGCCCAAGGGTCTGCAAGGCCATCAACGTATGCGATCGCCGCGGCGTTGCCTCGCGACACATCGATCAGGACATTGCTATCGATCAAGAACGGCATATGCACGCCTAGTGCAAGAGCTTGAATCAGCCGTGAAGTTCGCGACGAAGACGGTTTATGTATTCGACGCTGTCGCCGATGTCTTGACGATCCTTCCACATTCCAGCGAAGGGCGAGTCGCCAATCGATCGGGGTCTCCTGTCAGACGCTTCGACCGGCACAAAGACCTCGACCACCGTGCCTTCTTTGATCGGCACGTCTTGAAGAGGTTTGAAGACGCCATTCTCGTACTTGGCGGGGATAGTCATAATTCCCTCTTAAGTATACGCCGGTGGCGCGAAGGCTGTCATCGTAAAGTTGCCAATTATTGGCAGCCAATGCGCGGGCGAAGCAGTACGCCGTCCGACACGCCGCGACCGTACCTGTTCGTCAAGGCTGCGGTCCAGAGCGGACGTTATACCAGCGCGAGTGATGTGGTCCGGGAGGCCTTGCGAGTGGCGCGATAGCGCCCGGCGAGAGATAGAAAGGAAGATCGAAGTAGGCCTGACATACGCGCGGGGAGCGGAGACTTGCTGGATGGCGAAGCGGCGATAGGAGAATTGCGAGAACTGGGAAGACAACGCCGCGAAGCCCGGAAAAAGGCCTAACTGAGGAGACGCTACAAGGTCACGCCCCAAGCGCGATGCGATCTGCTTTCGATCTGGGAATTCATAGCCCGCGACAACCTCGAAGCCGCCGAGCGGCTTGCCGCCCGTTTCGAGAAAGTGTTCCAGTTGCTCGCGCAATCTCCTCGCAAGCGCGTAGACGTGCGAACCAGCGAGCCCGGATTATTCTGGCCCGTCGGTTCTTACGTGATCGTATACCGGCCCGAGCCGCGACCTATTGCCATCGTGCGCGTGGTGCATGGCGCTCGTGATCTCGATGCCCTACTATGAGCGCCGGTCGTGCCGCTCGCCGGCGCATTCCTGTAAAATAAGTGCGCGTGACCCGGCGAACCTTTCTCGCGGTTTCGAGTATTGCTCTGCGCGCCTCCGCCGCCGACCGCCTTCCTATCCACAAAGCCGTACTGTTCAGCATGCTGCCTACCTCACTCAGCATCGCCGACCGGTTTCAACTCGTGCGCGATACCGGATTCGAGCAGACCGAATGCGGCACCACCGACGATGAGCATGTCGCCGATGAGATGCTCGCGGCCAGCAAGAAGACCGGCGTGCGCATTCACTCGGTGATGAATCGCGATCATTGGAAATATCCGCTCACTTCGCGCGACCCCGAGGTGGTGGCCAAGTGCGTCGCGGGCCTGAAGACCAGCTTCCGCAACGCCAGCCTGTGGGGCGCGGACACCGTGCTGCTGGTGCCGGGAGTGGTGAACGCCGAGACCAGCTATCAGGAGGCCTGGGACCGATCGCAGGCGCAGATCCGCAAGCTGATCCCGCTGGCCGAAGAGCTGAAGGTGATCATCGCCGTCGAAGAAGTATGGAATAAGTTTCTGCTGAGTCCGCTGGAATTCGCGCGCTACGTGGACCAGTTTCAGAGCCCCTGGGTGCGTGCCTATTTCGACGTGGGCAACGTGGTGATTTCCGGCTATCCGCAGGATTGGATCCGCACGCTGGGCAAGCGCATCGTGAAACTGCACCTCAAGGATTTCACTTTCAAGCAGGACCCCAACTTGAAAAAGCGCGTGGCCGACTTCGTGATGTTGCGCGAAGGTGAGATCGACTGGAAGGAAGTGTATCGTGCGCTGGCCGAGATCGGCTACCGCGGTTCAGCGACGGTGGAACTTCCGGCCGGCGATAAGGCGTATCTTGAAGATGTGAGCCGCCGCGTTGACCTGATTTTCAACGGGCAGTGACCGCGGCCCACGCGGAGGACAATCATGAAGAATTTTCTCATCGGACTGGTGGTGGGCATCGTGTTCTCGGGGCTCACACTGTTGATCATCGGGTTCGCCATCGTGAAAATGGCGAGTTCGTTCGCCGAAAAACCCGTCACTGTTGCCGACGGCTCCACGCTGGTGTTCAAGCTGGAAGGTGAGCTTCCGGAGAAGGCGCCGCCGGAGATCCCGCTGCCGATGTTCGAAGCACAGACGCCGCTCGCGGTCCACGAAGTCTGGGATATTTTCCGCAAGGCCGCCGCCGACCCGAAGGTGAAAGCCATTCTGCTGGAGCCGCGCGGATTGCAGATCGGCTGGGCCAAGATGCAGGAGATTCACGACGAGATCTTGCAATTCAGGAAATCCGGCAAGCCGGTGATCGCCTATCTCCGCCAACCTGGAGCGCGCGAATATTATCTGGCGACGGCGAGCGACCGCATCTACCTGGCGCCGGAGGATTCGCTCGACCTCAAGGGCTTGCGCGTGGAAGCGGCTTTCATCAAGAACACTTTCGACAAACTCGGGATCAAGGCCGATGTGGTTCATGCCGGCAAATACAAGGACGCGGGCGACATGCTCACGCAGACGTCCATGTCGCCGGAGACGCGCGAAGTTTTGAATCAGATCCTGGATCAGTTTTACGGCAACCTGATCGACACCATTGCGCAAGGCAGAAAGAAAGGCGCCGATGAGGTGAAGGCGCTCATCGATCAGGGGCCGTTCATGGCCAGCGAGGCGATCGGCGGCGGTCTGGTGGACGTGCTCGGCTACGAAGAGCAAGCCAGCGAGGAATTGCGCACGCGTCTGAAGCAGACCGAACTCAAGAAACTTTCGGCGAAGGCCTACCTCAAGGTTCCGCCGCCATCCGGTGGCGTTACGCGGCGCATCGCGCTGGTGGTGGGAGAAGGCGAGATCACGCGCGGCACGGGCAACAGAAATTCCGACGAAGAGGGCTTCACCTCGACGGGGCTGGTGCGCTTGCTCAAGCAGGTGGAGGACGATTCGACTATCAAGGGCGTGATCCTGCGCGTGGATTCGCCCGGCGGCGACGGCGTGGCCTCCGACGAGATCCTGCATGAGGCGAAGAATCTCAGCAAGAAGAAGCCGCTGGTGATTTCGATGAGCGATCTCGCGGCCTCGGGCGGCTATTTCGTTTCGGTGACGGGCGATCCGATTATCGCTTATCCCAATACGCTGACCGGGTCCATCGGCGTGATCTTTGCGCGCCTCAGTCTGCACGGACTGTACGACAAGATCGGCGTGAACAAGCAGGCCCTGACGCGGGGGCGCTACGCGGATCTGGATTCCGATTATTCGGCGCTCTCCGACGATGAGCGTCAGAAGATCGCGAGCCAGGTGGATGCGTTCTACAAGATGTTCGTCGGCCGCGTAGCGGATGGACGCAAGAAGACCTTCGACCAGATCGAGCCGCTGGCCCAAGGCCGGGTGTGGCTGGGTGCGCAAGCGAAGCAGAACGGGCTGGTGGACGAACTGGGTGGGCTGGACCGGGCGGTGGAGCTGGTGCGGCAGAAGGCCAACTTCGCGGCGTCGGACAAGATCGCGCTGGTGCCCTATCCGGGCAAGCGCAGCGTGTTCGACATGCTCTTCAGCCATGCGGACGAATCGGCGATTGTGGAGAGCAAGATCCAGCAGGTGTTTGGGAAGCTGCCGATCGGGGCGATGGCGAGGGGCGGATTCTTGAAGGCCATGCCCTACTCGATCACGGTGCGATGAGAGAGGACTGCGGCCGGAAACAACGGGCTCAGTCCAGGAGTTCGAGATTTGCGGCTACTTCTTGTCCAGTGAGATCTCGAAGAACATCACGTCTTTGCCGGTGGCGGCTTGCTTGATGCCCGTCAGGTAGATCGACGCCCCGGATCCACGCGCGGTTTGGAAGTAGACGAATCCGCTGGCCGACTCGTGCGGGGGGATCAGCTTGGCGGCCAAGGCGCGCCCCTCGATTTCCCATGTATTCAGCGGGCTCCTTTTCGATTTGTGGGGCAGCGGCAGCGGGCTGGTCCGAATAGGCGGTGGACGGCTTGGCCCCTCTAGCGTCTGCACGTCGGCTGCGGGCGTGGCCTCCACATGGCGGCCGCTCGCGCCGGTGTACTCGGCTTCCAGATGGTCCAACTTTAGAGCCTGGTCCGTGTCATTCTGAATGATGACCAAGACGGGCAGAACGCCGTACTGATTCGGGTCCAACTTCCCAAATGCCGTGTGCGCCAGTTCTTCGGTATCGTATGCAGCCACCGCGACAGTCACATTGTCGTTGGTTTGTTTCGCAGGATAGGACGACGCCGGGCCGGGCGAGAATTTGCTATCGCCCTTCTTGTCGGCGAGCATCGCGGCCGCGGCCATGAACACCATCAGGGATATCGAAAGCGCTCTCATTTATTTCCTCTATTGGGTTTTTCGCGTCGCCGCGTTCCCGCTGTTAGTATTCTATTTCCTTTATCGCTCGGCGCGCGATCGGCGCTACTGGCGGCATTTCTCCGAGCGCCTGGGCGCGCGGCCAGTCTCGTTTCCACCGACGGCTGCCGGCGCCGTCTGGTTGCATGCGGTTTCCGTCGGCGAAGTGGTGTCCGCCGTGCCGCTGCTCCAGCAGTTGCGAGAGCGGAGCCCGCGCATCCGGCTCTATGTTTCGGTGGGAACGGTGGCCGGACGCGGATTGGCGGAAGAGAAGCTGGCCGGTCTTGCGGACAGCGTTTTCTACGCGCCCATCGACTATGCGTTCGCGGTGAGGCGCGTTCTGCGGCGTATCCGCCCGGCGCTGGTGGTGATCCTCGAGACTGAAATCTGGCCGGTGTTCTACCGCGAGACAAAACGTGCTGGATGTGGATTGCTGGTGGTGAACGGCCGGATGTCGGATCGGGCGTCTTCAGGGTACCGCCGTGCACGGCCCTTCTTCCGGCACGTGCTGCGCTGGCCCGACATGATCTTCGCGCAAAGCGAGCAGGATCGGCGGCGCTATATCGAAGCCGGCGCTCCACCGGAGAAGGTGGAGGTGCTGGGCAACATTAAGTATGACGCCGCACCGGCGCGCAGCGATCCCCCGCAACTCGTGGTCGACCTGCTGGACCGGTTGAAGCCCGCCGCGGTATGGATCGCTGCCAGCACGATGCCCGGCGCCGACAGCGCCGACGTCGACGAAGACGATGCGGTCCTTAGCGCTTTCCAGGAATTGGTTCAGACCCACGCGCAATTATTGCTGATACTGGTCCCGCGCAAGCCCGAGCGATTCGACGCCGCCGAACAGAAGCTGCGCGCAGCCGGCGTCCCCTACCTGCGCCGTTCCCAGAATACGATCGAAGCCCACCCGGCTCTGCCTTGTGTCCTGCTTCTGGATTCGATCGGCGAGTTGGCCAGCCTGTTTCCGCTCGCCGACATCGTCTTCATGGGTGGATCGCTGGCTCGCCGCGGTGGTCACAATCTCCTCGAGCCCGCCGCATGTGGCCGTCCGATTATCGCCGGGCCGCACATGGAGAACTTCGCCGCCATCGCCGGCGAATTCCGCGATCACTACTCGATGCTGGAAATCGGCGACGCGAGCGAACTGGCGGGCGCGGTGGCGAAGCTGATCGACGACCCGCGGCTACGGGAAGATCTTGGCGTGGGCGCAGCCCAACTGGCGGCCAGACACGGCGGGGCCAGCAACAAGGCTGTGGACCACATCCTGAAATGGCGCGACCTGGCCGTTCCGTGCTGGCAACCACATGGGCCGGTCAGACTGGTGTTGTGGCCGTTAGCGAAGCTCTGGACCGCCGTGAGCGGAGCGGTGCAGAATCGTAACTTAGCCCACGCGCGGCGCCTCGATACTCCCGTGATCAGCATCGGCGGCATCAGCATGGGCGGCGTGGGCAAGACGCCGATGGTGGATTATCTCGCCGAGCGCCTGCACCTGAGCGGGCGGCAACCGGCCATCCTGACTCGCGGATACCGGCGCCGTTCCATCGACAAGAGCATCCTCATCGCCGCGGGCCGGAAGGCGCCGGCGAGTCTAACCGGCGACGAAGCCCAGGTTTTCGTTCACTCCGGTTACGCTCATACCGGGATCGGCGCCGACCGCTGGTCCACCGGCCGCCTTTTGGAGGAGAAGCTGCGCCCCGATCTTTTTCTGCTGGACGACGGATTCCAGCATCGCCGCTTGGCGCGCGACCTGGACATCGTCCTGATCGACGCGCTGGATCCCTTCGCCGGCTGCGCTGCCTTTCCACTGGGCCGGCTGCGCGAACCACTAACTGCTCTGGCCGCAGCCGACGTTTTTGTGATCATGCGCGCCGCGCCCGGGCGCGATTACCAAGGTATTCACCGGCAATTGCGCACATACAATTCCAGAGCCCCGATTTTCCACGCCGCCATCCAACCCCGCTACTGGGTGCACGAGAGAACGCAGAACCCCGGACATCCTCCGGAAGGTCCGGCGGCCGCGTTTTGTGGACTGGCCAATCCCGCAGCCTTTTGGCAGACCCTGGAATCCCAGCGCATCCGGCCGGCCTTCACCTGGGAGTTCGGCGATCACCATAGCTACAAATGGAAGGAGCTGCAGCGGCTGGCCGCACATGCCCGGATGCATGGTTCCAATGTGCTCCTGACCACGGAGAAAGATGCCATGAATCTCCCGGAACGGGCTGCGGAGATTCTAACCGAGGCCTCGGTGGACCTTTATTGGCTCAAGATCGGCCTTCAGATACCAGACGAATCGGGGCTTCTGGAGTTGATCGATTCAAGGCTCCGACCCTAGAGTCGTGTGCCAAATTGCGCAAGGCGTCTGAACGGCAGTGCGCAATCAGACCCACTTCCGCTGAAGAATACAGATGAATACAGTTGGTAACTCAATTGCTGTGAGCTTAAGCCTGGAGCAGCAAGAGGAACAATGACGCTCACAAATACCGTGCATGACCATGCATTTACCGCAGGCCTGACCGGATCCCAGCTCGACCGGTTGGCTAGCCTTGCTAGAGAAGTAGATTTGGCCGAGAACGAACTAGTCATCCAGGCCCGCCAACAATCCAAGAACTTCTACCTGCTGCTGAGCGGCAGTGTCTGCGTCGAAGTCGCTGCGCGGTCCTATACTGTGTGCATCCAGGCTCTGGGGCCCGGCGATGCATTCGGCTGGTCGGCGCTGTTGGATCACCACGACACCTTGTTCCAGGTACGCGCCCGCCAACACTCCACGGCGCTGTGTCTGGACGGCGGCCAGCTTACGGCCATGCTTAATGAAGACTCGGAGTTCGCTGCGGAGATGCTGCGGCGCGCTTTGAAACTAGTCGCCGGCCGCGTGCTGGCCACCGAGGTAAGGCTCGCCGAACTGTGTGGGGTGCGCATTCCGAAGAATCCTTGTACGCCGCCGGCGTAGCCCAAGCGAGGCTACGGAACCGCGAACTTGTAAATCGTCAACCCATGCACCGTGGGGACCAATAGAAACCCGTTCACCGCGGCGATACCGCTCAAGCCGAACTGGCTAAGAACCGGATACAACGCGGGCGACTTCGCGTTGCGTGCATCCACCATCATCAAGCTCCCCGGCCCTCCCACATCGCTGGCGGGCGGATTGTTGGCGATCGCAAAAATACTCGACCCGAAGGGCGCGACCGCGAACGTGCCGGTGGTCGCGACGTTGGTGGCCACGGTGGCGATCGGCACCGGGTTCCGCACATTGCTGATATTCATGGTGGTCAGCGTGAGATTCCCGGCGATGTTGAAATCCGGAACGCCGGGATTTCGGAATCCAGTCGTATTTCCGGTCAGGAACAACAGCGTATTGTCATAAGCAAAGCCGAGGAATATCGCGGAGCTCGAAACTGTGGCCCTGGCGACAGCTTGCATATTCTGTACGTTGCTGACATCGATCACATCCAGCGCAGCGTTGCCGTTGGTATTATTCCCTGTTGCCGTGGTGCTGGCGACGTAGACCAGGCCGAAGCTCGGTGGAAGCGCCAGTGCATTCGGCCTCGGGTTGAAAGTATTGGAGCCGGGTTGCGTCGTGGGGACCATGGCGGAAACCAGTTGCGGCAGCAAGCCGGAGAAATCGAACGAAACGAAATCGCCGTGTTGCGCGGTGATGTTGCTGAAGCCGTCGAACTCAAACCAACTGGTGCTGGAGAATCCGATGGTTCCGACGAACGTGAGGTCGGCAAAAAAGTTGAACTGCGCCGGAGAAATCTGGCCTACTTTGGTTGGACCCGCCGGATTGATCACGTTATAGACCACGAATGACGGAGTATTGGGCGGCCCTACGATGTCCACCAGGATGGGGGCGCTGGTGCCGGTGCTGAGCACGCACTTGCCACCGTTTCCGGCGAGATCCGCGGCGCCAAACGAGCCAACAAGAACGGGATTGCTGGCGCTGCTGGTGTCGACGATGGTGATCTGGTTAGCGCCGCAGACATAGGTGACGTTGCCCGCAATAGCGACGCTGCTCGCCGGATCGTTGCTAAAATTCACCTGACCAATCGGTTTCAGAAAACTGGGTGGAGGAGTTCCGGAGCCGGATACGGAAATCGTCGCCGAAGCGCTCAGGAAGCTGCCGGCGGTGATGACCAGTGGATAATCGCCGCTGGGCATGCTAGGTACTTGAATGTTCGCTTGCGCCAGTCCTACAAAGCCCGGCGTCAATCCAAGGAACTGAACCGGGGCATTCACGCCGCCGATAGTTGCCGATGGTGTGGCCTTCGCCGTGGCCAGCGGCGAGTTCGGCGTCGCGGTTCCATCCGGCACCGGATTGTCCACTGTTCCTTGCCCGGTGAGATACACCACCACCACCGAACCGGACGCCGCTGGATTTTTCGTCGTGTTCAACGAATAGCCCGCACTGGCGTTCTGAGCGATGGCGTGACTGCTGGTGTCCTGGAAAATCCCCGGCGCGGCGTTGCTCACAAGGAAGCGGAAGGGCAAACTGTTCCCGCCGCCGACGGTGACGAAGAGGCTGGCGATTCCGGCGGCCAGTCCGCTGGGAACCTGAAAATTGATCTGCGTCGGACTGGCGTAAAACAGAGCGACCGGCGAATTATTGACCAACACGGTCGCACCGGCCAGCGTCTGCGGCAGCGGCAAGCCGGATGCTTGTGCGGTCGTGTTAGCCAGGCCGCTCCCGAATATCGTGGCCAGCCCCCCGGGAGCCACCCGCGGAGCAAAGCTCGCCGCATCGGTGACCGCGGCGATCACCGATTGTGCCTGGGAAGCGGATGCGAACAATAGAAAAAATGCGATCAGTCCGGACACTCTCATACTTAATGTCTGACGCTTCCCGCTCCCGCTGCGTTTAATCAGGAAGAAGCCGCCACGGGCTGCTCTTCCGATACCGCCTCCAGCAATTCAATGGCAATCCTGCGTACTGGCCGCAGAAATGGCGATTTCACCAGCTTAAGCAACCCCGTGACGATGCCCAGGCTTTTTTCCACTAGCCGCTCGGTCCGCACCTGCTGGGGTGACCGGTCGTAGATCCAGAATAGGATCAGCCCCATCTGGTACAACCACAGCAGCTTCGGCAAGTGCGGCGCCAGATCCTCGGGCAAGCGCAGATTACCGCCTTCCAGAGCTTCGGAGAAATGCTGCATATCCCGCTCGCGGATCTCGCGCGTTTGGGCGCTGAACGGCGACAGCGGATGCTCGGGATCGGCGGCGTGCCTTAACAGCGCTCCCAGAAACTTGCGGTTCGGCCCGAAGTATTCGAACTTCACGTCGATCACCGCGCGCAGCCGGGCTTTCAAATCGGTCTTGCGGCCAAGCGCCATCTCAATTTGTTCGTGCATCGACTCGCTGGCCTCGCCGTAAAACGACATCACCAGCGCTTCTTTCGACTCGAAATAATAATACGCCGCGCCGATTGCGACATTGGCGGTGCCGGCGATATCGCGCATGGTGGTTTGATCGAACCCGCGCTCGCGAAAAAGCGCCAACGCCGCTGTAAGGATACGGCTACGCGTTTCCTCCGCCTTGGGTCTCTTAGGCGCCGGTACCATGACACCTCGGTGGGTTGACCGTACGGAGTTGGGCGGTCAGCTCGAAGTCGCTCATCAACCCGAGCCACTTTGAGACCTGACGGCGGTTGCTGGATAGAATGGCGAACGCACCGCGAGCGAAAGGCAGCATCGACGGCCGCGACAGCCGCGCCGCCCAACTCCGGTAGTGCCGCAGTGCGTAGAGGCACATCAGCCAGGCATGATCGCCGAGATAGACGGTGCCTTCGTCGCTCACTACCACCAGTTCCTGCCGTGCGATGCGCGGCGCGAGAGTGGGGTAGATCCGCGGCGCCAGGTTAGAGGGGACAAGGCGGAGCGCGATCCACTTCGGTTGCTGCTGCAGCCAGTGGCTCAGGCGCGTGCAGAGTCCGCACTCGGGATCGTAAACAACAGTTAGATATCGCATAGGAGTTGTTCAAGTCGGGAGCGCCCACTTGCTAACAAGCTGCTGGTGCGGAGGTAGCACAGGCTTTAGCCTGTGTTTTGTTTTCCTCATGACTAACTCCCCTGCGCGTGCTCAGCCGGAGTCAACAAGGCATCCGGGGGAAACGGCGGCGGTGCCGAATTCTCCTGCGCGCGGCGGCGCACCCGCGAGAAAACGTAAAGATTGAAGAAATGCATCACTCCCAGAACCAGCAGCACGACGCCGAGCTTGTCGCTCACCAGTTCAATCGCTTGCCGAAGTCCCGCAGGATTCTCGGTACTGTGTAGCGCATAAACCACCCAGCCAACGTTAATCAAATAGAAACCAACAACCAGCAAATGATTCACTGAGTCGGCCAGTTCCTCCTGGCCATGAAAGGCGTCCACCAGAAAAATCCGGCCGCGCTTATGCAGGGTCCGCGCCACCCAGATGGTAACGGTCAAGCTGACCAGCAGGTAAACGAAGTAGCTGTATACGATAGACATTCTCGAAAGTCTCCTTTTTGAACGTGTTCAATAAGAGCGTACGGCCAAACGCTCCGCCTGTCAAGAATTTTTTTGAATACGTTCAAAACGGCTGGATCTTCCTGGTATTCCTAGACTTCCTTGTATTCCTCCATCCCTAGGAAAACCCCCAGCCCGCTGGCCGGTCCCGGCGCTGCTATAATGAATCTCCATGGGCGACGTCACGAACGGGAGTACTGTCAAAAAGATCATCCTATTGCGCCCGCGAGGCTTTTGCGCCGGTGTGGTGCGCGCGATCGACGTCGTCAAGATCGTCCTAAACCTCTATGGCGCGCCGGTTTACGTCCGCAAGGAGATTGTGCACAACCGGCACGTTGTGGACGAGCTCAGGCAGGCGGGCGCCATCTTCGTGGATGAATTGAGCGAAGTTCCCGAGGGCGCGCGCGTGATCTTCAGCGCCCACGGAGTTTCCCCAGCGGTTCGCGAGGAAGCCAAGCAGCGTAATTTGCAAGTGATCGACGCTACCTGCCCGCTGGTCACCAAAGTCCATCTGGAAGCGGTGCGGTTTGCCCGGCAGGATTATACGATCGTTCTGATCGGCCACGCCGGTCATGACGAGGTGATAGGAACGTTAGGTGAGGTCCCGCAGTCGACTATGCTCGTTTCGTCGGTGCAGGATGTGGACCGCCTGCAAGTGAAGGACCCGCAAAAGATCGCCTACCTCACGCAAACAACGCTGAGCCTGGACGAAACCAAGGACATCGTCGCGCGCCTGCAACAGCGCTTCCCGGCCATCAAGGGACCCAAGACCCAGGATATTTGCTACGCAACCGAGAACCGCCAATTGGGCGTCAAAGCCGTAGTGCCGCTCACCCAGGTTCTGCTGGTGGTTGGATCGCAAAACAGTTCCAATTCCCGCCGGCTGGTGGAAGTTTGCGAGAACGAAGGCGTGCCCGCCTATCTGGTGGACGATAGCCGGGAAGTGAACCCGAAATGGCTGGAGGGCATCAATACGGTCGCCGTCACAGCCGGCGCTTCCGCCCCGGAAAATCTTGTCGAGGAACTGATCCTATCGCTGGAGAACCAGTTCGGCTTCGACTATATGGAAGAAATGGAGCTCAAGGAAGAAGACGTTCGCTTCCATCTCCCGTCCGATCTGGAGCGTTCCGCGCTCAAGCTCACCACCATCGCACCGGCATGACTCCCCAGCTACAAATCGTCGATTCTTTATTGGCGGGGGCCTCGAAAGCGGCAGGCCGCGCCGTCGACTATTTTCTGCGCACTCAATCCCACGAAGGTTACTGGTGGGCGGAACTCACCGCCGATACCACGCTCGAATCCGACTACATCCTGCTGCAACTATGGCTGCATCCGCCGGTTGACGGCGTCTGGAATCCGCCCACTCGCGCGCTGATCGACAAAGCAGTCGAGTCCATCCTCGATCGCCAGTTGCCGGACGGCGGCTTCAATATATACCCGCAAGGGCCCACGGACCTGAGCGCCACCGTTAAAGCGTATTTCTCTCTGAAGCTGGCAGGTGTGGCGTACGACGACCCGCGGCTCGCTACCGCACGCCAACGGATCCTCGCCCTGGGCGGGATTCAATCGGCGAACAGCTACGTCAAGGTGAACTTAAGCCTCTTCGATCTCTATCCGCGCGAGGATTGCCCGTCCATTCCGCCGGAGATCATGTTACTCGGCAAGTTCATCTACCAGATGTCCTCCTGGACGCGGGCTATCGTGATTCCGCTGTCCATCGTGCATTCCATGAACCCGCGGCGGCCCGTTCCCGCAGGATTCAACCTGCAGGAGCTGTTCCTGAAGGGCGGGCATCCGGAGTTTGCCTTTAGCAGGGAGAGCTTCACCTGGCGCAACGTTTTCCTGCGGCTGGACAAAGTGCTGAAGCTTTGGGAAAGGCACGGATCCAAATCCATCCGGCAGCGCGCCCTCCACCAGGCCGAACAATGGATGCTGGAGCGCACCCGCTACACCGATGGCGTCGCAGCGATCTATCCACCGATGATGTACGTCATCATGGCGCTGGATCTGTTGGGATATGCGCCCGATCATCCGGATCGCGTCGAAGCGCAACAGCAGTTCGACAATTTGATGGTGAATGACGGTGACAAATTCTTTTTCCAGCCCTGCTTCTCGGTTGTGTGGGACGCGGCCATCGCTGCTTTCGCCCTGGGTGAAGCCGCCCAACCTCCGCGGCAGGCGCTCACCAAATGCGCCGACTGGTTGCTGACCAAGGAAGTCCGCCGCAAAGGCGATTGGTCGGTAAAGCGGCCGAATACCGAACCCTCGGGCTGGTACTTCGAATTCGCCAACGAGTTTTATCCCGATATTGACGACACCGCGATGGTTCTGCTGGCGCTGAGCAAGTCGCGCGCGTCGCGGCCCGCCGAGCAGCAAGCCTGCGAGAAACGCGCCATACAATGGCTGCTGGACATGCAGTCGAAGGACGGCGGCTGGGCGGCATTCGATGTGGACAACAACTGGCGTCCGCTGAGCTTCGTCCCGTTCGCCGACCATAACGCCATGCTCGATCCCACTTGTCCGGATATCACCGGCCGGGTACTCGAAGCCCTGTGCGCCTACGGTCACGATCAATCGCATCCGGCCGTACGCAAAGGCATCGACTTTTTGGTGCGCACGCAGGAAGAGGACGGAAGCTGGTATGGGCGCTGGGGCGTCGATTACATCTACGGCACCTTCCTCGCGTTGCGCGGGTTGGCTGCGGCGGGCGTGAGCGATCGCGAGGCTTACGTGCAACGCGCCTTGGAATGGGTCCGCGCGAACCAAAACTTCGACGGCGGCTGGGGCGAAAGTTGCGAAAGCTACAAATTGAACTCGTTCGTCGCCGCGCCCAGCACTCCTTCGCAAACCGCCTGGGCGATTCTTGCTCTGCTCGCGGGCGGCGACACCACCAGCACCAGCTTGCACGATGGCCTGGAGTACCTGGTGCGAACCCAGAACGACGATGGAACCTGGGATGAAGAACTCGCCACCGGGACCGGTTTCCCGCAGGTCTTCTATCTTTGCTATCACCTCTACCGGAATTCGTTCCCGTTGATGGCCCTGAACAATTTCCTCAAAATCAAGTCTGGCTTCAGAGGACAAAACTAAATGAGATTTCCCCTTTCGATGACCGCGGGCATGGCCACTTATATCGCCCGCAACAAGTTTCGCCCCAAGCCGGAATGGCAGAAGACCGTAGCGTCCACAGCCAACGCATCGAATCCCTTCCAGATCATCTATACCCACACCGATGCGCCACGCACGCCGCATCCGATGATCAAGAAGCGCTTCCCGCTGGTGCTGATGCTGGAACCGCTGCACACCTGCAACCTCACCTGCACCGGCTGCGGGCGCATTCGCGAGTACGAATCCACCATCACCCAGAAACTGTCGCTGCAGCAGTGCCTAAACGCCGCCGACGAATGCGGCGCGCCTATCGTATCCATCTGCGGCGGCGAACCGATGCTGTATCCCGAAATCGGACCGCTGACCTCCGCGCTGACCGAACGCAATAAGACCATTTACCTCTGCACCAACGGGATGTTCATCCAGAAGCGGCTCAAGGAATTCAAGCCCGCCGACAAGTTCTACTTCAACGTGCACTTGGACGGCATGGAGAAAAATCACGACATCGCCGTAGAGCGCGAAGGCGTATTCCGCGAAGCCATTCAAGGGATCAAGGTGGCCAAGCAGGCGGGTTTCCGGGTTTGCACTAACACCACCGTCTACAAAGAGACGGATATGAACGAGATCGAGGAGCTGTACGACTATCTCACGCAGTTCAATGTGGACGGCCACACCATTTCACCGGCCTACGGCTACTCCGCCGTGAATGATCGCGAAATCTTCATGACCCGCGACGACATCCATGAAAAATTCAAGAACATCGATAAGCTGGCCGCGCGATTCCCGCTGTTCAGCACGCCAACCTACCTCGAGTTCCTGCAGGGCAACCGCGACTATCCTTGCACGGCTTGGGGAAATCCTACCTACAACGTGAAGGGCTGGAAAGGCCCCTGTTACCTCATCACGGACGCTCATTATCCGACGTTCGAAGAACTCATGACCAAGACCCAGTGGGAAACTTACGGAGCCGGCAACGATCCGCGCTGCGACCATTGCATGGTGCACTGCGGGTTCGAGCCGTCGGCCGCACTGGGAATTAATTCGAAGCCTGGCGATACGTTCAAGCTGATGACTTGGGCGTTTCGATAGAACGTAATTAGTGAAGCCGACGCTGGTTACCGGGGCGACTGGTTTCATAGGATGGCACGTGGCCCGGAGGTTACTCGCGCGTGGCGATTCGGTGCGCGCCCTGGTCCGGCCTGGCAGTAAAGTTCGTGAACTGGAAGTCGAAGTTGTAACTGGAGATCTGCGCGACACTGAGTCTCTGGATCGCGCGGTAGCCGGATGCGGTGTGATTTTTCACGTCGCCGCGGATTACCGGCTGTGGGCTAAGGATCCGAGCGAGTTGTATCGCTCGAACGTGGAGGGCACGCGCAACATGCTGGAGGCGGCCCGGAAGGCCGCTGTGGACCGCGTGGTCTACACCAGCACCGTCGGCTGCATTGGAATTCCGGCGAACCGGCCGGGTAGCGAGGAAGTGGAGGTTCATCTGCAAGAGATGGCCGGAGCCTACAAGCGGTCGAAGTTCCAGGCTGAACAGGTGGCCCTTGAGTTCGCCGAGTCTGGATTGCCGGTGGTGGTGGTGAATCCCACGGCGCCCATCGGCGGCCATGACTTCAAGCCGACGCCCACCGGCAAGATCGTAGTGGATTATTTGAAAGGGGCGATGCCGGCTTTTGTGGATACGGGTTTGAACCTGGTGGATGTGGAAGACACGGCGGAGGGGCATCTGCTGGCTTGTGATCGTGGCAAACCGGGCGAGAGATATATACTCGGGTGCGAGAATTTGACCCTGGAACAGATTCTGGGGCGTCTGGCCGCGATTAGCGGTGGCAGCGCTCCGCGCTGGCGCATCCCATACGCCGTAGCGTATATGGCGGGCATGGCCAGCACCGGTTGGGCGAACCTGACCGGCCGGGAACCGCGGGCTCCGTTGGACGCGGTGAAGATGGCCCGGAAGAAGATGTTTGTTTCGGCCGACAAGGCGAAGCGAGAGCTGGGATTCAACCCCGGACCAGTGGATGGCGCCCTGAAACGCGCCGTGGATTGGTTCCGGGCGAATGGTTATGTTTAATTGCTGGCGTTTATAGCGGCGGAGCGCCGTGAGTTTGACGGCTTCCTCGCGAATGCAGAACGAGTGGAAAAGCTGGACTGGCCGATCGACTATGCCCGAAAAGTCTGGTTGAACGGGCGGGCGGCAGTGCTGGTAGCGAACGGGCCGGGCCCGAAATTGGCCGGGCGGGCAGTTGAATTACTCAAGGGGGCAGAGGATTTGAAAGGCTTAGTTAGTACCGGCTTTTGTGGCGGACTCGACCCCGCATTACAGCCCTGCGACATTTTTGTCGCTAGTGAAATCCTCACCCTCTCGAGTTCCTATTCGAACCACGACCGCAATCCCGATGCGCGACCGAGCCGCGACCGTCAGGGAGCGACCGCACCAAAGTCGCTTGCTGACGCGCGCGGCTCGGTAAAAACCGGAAGCTTGCTATCGATGGATCGTGTTGCCACGGGCACCGCCGAGAAATCCGAGCTCCGCAAGACCGGTGCGAGCGCAGTTGAAATGGAAGCCTCCGCCGTGGCGGCAAAAGCCGTAGAATGGAACGTTCCTTTTTACTGTATCCGTGTGGTGACCGATACCGCGAACGAAAGCTTCCCTCTGGATTTCAATCGTCTGCGCGATGCCGAGGGCCGCTTCAGCCGGGCCAAAATCATCGGTGCTGCGCTCCTGAGGCCGTCAGTCGTTCCGGAACTGATGAAGTTGAACAAGCGATGTAATGCCGCCGCCAAGGCGCTAGGAGATTTTGTTGCAAGCTGTCGATTCTGAATTGCGCGCCCCCACCGTCATGAGTGCGGCCGTCTACACCGGCGATAGCACTATCTCGGTGGAATCCGTCCCGACGCCCGAGATCGGCCCGGGCGAACTGCTGGTCCGCGTGGAAGCCTGCGGCATCTGCCACACCGATCTCAAGAAAATCGAGTACAACCTCCTCACCCCTCCGCGCATCTACGGTCACGAAACCGCCGGCGTGGTGGTCGCCGCCGGGCAGGGCGTCCGAGGCTTCGAACCTGGGGACCGCGTTATCGTCTTTCACCACATCCCTTGCCTCGAATGCTTCTATTGCCGCCACAAGCTCTACGCGCAGTGCCCGGTCTATAAGAAAGTTGGCGTCACGGCAGGTTACGAACCGGCCGGTGGCGGATTCTCGCAGTACGTTCGTATCATGGACTGGATCGTCCGCCGTGGTGTGGAAAAAGTACCTGAGGGTGTCTCCTTCGACCGCGCTTGCTTCGTGGAACCCGTGAACACCTGCCTGAAGGGCGTCGTCCAACTCGATCCGAAGCCGGAAGATGTGGTCGTGATCCTGGGTCAAGGCCCCATCGGTATGCTGTTCACCATGTTGGTGAAGCGGTCGGGCGCAACGATGGTCGCTACCGACACCATGTCCTTCCGCCGTGAGCTGGCGCTCCGCTTGGGCGCCGCTGCCGCGCTTGATCCTCGCGATCCCAGCCTGCTGGACCGCATCAAGGAAATGACCGGCGGCCGCGGCGCGGATTCGGTGGTCATCGCCGCATCCGTTCCTGGCATCGTCGAACAGGCCGTCAGCTACTCCAGGCCGGGAAGTAAGATCCTGCTTTTCGCTCAAACGTCACACCAGGAACGGATCGAAGTTTCGGGTGCCGACATTTGCGTGGGCGAACGGATGATCTTTGGCTCCTACAGCGCCTCGGTCGACCTCCAGAAAGAATCCGCGAATCTTGTGTTTGGAGGACTTTTGCCAGTTGAAGACCTCATCTCTCACCGCTTTGCTTTGAATGAGATACGGGCAGGGATTGACCTTGCGTTGCATCCTGAACCTAAATCGTTGAAAATTATAGTTCAGCCTCAGAGGTGGATCTAAGTGAACACGCAAATGATTGCCGCCGTCCTCTATGGCAAGGAAAACTTGCAGATAGAGTCGGTCTCTGTACCGAAGATTGAGAAGGGCGACGTGCTGGTGCGCGTACAGGCTGCCCTCACGTGCGGTACCGACGTGAAGGTGTTCCGCCGTGGTTATCACGCCCGCATGATCGTTCCGCCCGCGCTGTTCGGACATGAGTTGGCCGGCGATATCGTGGCCATCGGTTCGGAAGTCCAGGGGTTCCGTGTCGGCCAGAGAGTGGTCGCCGCGAACTCAGCCCCCTGTCTGGAATGCTTCTACTGCAAGCGCGGAAACGAAAACCTTTGTGACGATCTTCTGTTCAACAACGGTGCTTACGCCGAGTACATTCGCATTCCCGCCCGGATTGTCGAACGGAACATGTATGAGATTCCCAGCCACGTCACCTACCAGGACGCTGCCTTGATTGAGCCGCTGGCCTGCGTAATGCGCGGGCTCGACGAAACCTCCATCCGCCCCGGCGACCACGTGGCCGTCATCGGATTGGGTCCCATCGGCTTGATGTTCGT
The DNA here is from genome assembly GCA_035632375.1 of Bryobacteraceae bacterium. GTDB lineage: Bacteria > Acidobacteriota > Terriglobia > Bryobacterales > Bryobacteraceae > Palsa-89. The sequence continues at coordinate 21,773 of DASQGY010000100.1, forward strand.
TCGCTTGGCCAAGGCCTATGGCGCTCGAGTCATCGCTATTGGACGCCGCAAAACGCAACTGAGCCGCGCCGCGGAAATGGGCGCCGATGAACTGCTCGTTTCCGGCGAGAGTGAGAAAACCGTGGGCGAGGTTCGCGAGGTAACCGGTGGCCGTGGCGCCGATATCGCCATCGAAGCGGTGGGCCATCCGGACGCCTGGCAGATGGCGGTGAAGTTGCTCCGTCGCGGCGGCATCGTCAATTTCTTCGGTGGCTGCCCCAACGATAGCCGCATCAGCCTGGATACATCGCTGCTGCACTATTCCGAGATCACCTGCAAAGCCAGCTTCCACCACACCCCGGCGCACATCCAAAAAGCGCTGGATTTCGTCAGCCGCGGCGTCATCACCGCGCGCGACTTCGTGAATCGCGTGGAGCCGCTCGCCAATCTCCTGGAAGTGATGCGGCACCTGATGAGCCACAACGGTCACATGAAGACCGCGATCATACCGTAGTGCCTCTGCTCGCCCCCAAAGAGTATGTCCACTCGGCGGAGGCGCTGAGCGATAACTACACGGCTGCCGCAGCCGCTGAATATACGCGCTGGCTGGCTACTCACCATTACGAGAATTTCCACGTCGTCACCTTCCTGCTGCCCAAGCGCCTGCACCAGGATTTCTACAACGTCTACTCCTTCTGCCGCTGGGCCGACGATTTGGGCGATGAAATCGGCGATCCCGCCGAAAGCCTCCGCCTGCTGGCCTGGTGGCGCGAAGAGCTGCACAACATGTACGCTGGCCGCGTCCATCATCCCGTATTCGTCGCGCTCGAAGGGACGGCCCGTAAATACAGTCTCCCCGGCCAGCTTTTCGACGACCTGATCAGCGCCTTCGAACAGGACCAGACGGTCACCCGCTACCAGAACTGGGACGAGGTATTCGCCTACTGCCGCTGTTCGGCGAATCCCGTCGGCCGCCTCGTGCTGCGCCTCTGCGGCTACTCGGACGCCGAGCGCGACCGCTTGTCCGACGCAACCTGCACCGCCTTGCAATTAGCCAATTTCTGGCAGGACGTAACAGTGGACTTCGAGAAGGGCCGCGTCTACCTGCCGCTGGATCTGCTGGCGAAACATGGCTATACCGTGGACGACCTGGCCGCGCACCGATTCACTCCAGCCTTCCAAGCGGTCATGCGCGACGCCGTGGAAGTAGCCCGCAAGCTCTTCCTCGAGGGCCTGCCGCTGATCAAGACCGTAGACCGCCGCTTAGCCTTCGACCTGGAGCTATTCAGCCGCGGCGGCCTCCGCGTCCTCGAAAAAATCGAACAACAAAACTACAACGTGTTAGCGCACCGCCCAGCCGTATCCAAAAAGGATCGCCTGAGCCTCGTAGCGCACGCACTCCTGCGTGCCGCGTTCACACTCGTGTGAACGCATGTCGAGCCTGGAAGCCTCCTACTCCTTCTGCCGCACCATAGCCCGCACCAGAGCCCGCAACTTCTACTACTCCTTCCTCCTCCTCTCCCGCCAACAAAAAGACGCCATGTGCGCCATCTACGCTTTTATGCGCTACTGCGACGACATCAGCGAGGGACGCGAAGCGTCGCGCCAGCGAATCGCGCAATGGGCGCACGACCTGGACCAAGCCCTAACCGGCAACTATCCCGACAACCCCCTGTGGCCCGCCTTCCACGACACCGTCCAGCGCTATCAAATCCCCCCGAAGTATTTCAACGAAATGATCGACGGCGTCAGCCGGGACCTTGAACCGCGCGAGATCCAAACCTTCGACGAACTATACCGCTACTGCTATCAAGTAGCCAGCGTTGTCGGACTCACCATCATCCACATCTTCGGTTTCGACTCCCCCGACGCACTGCTGCTAGCCGAGAAATGCGGTATCGCTTTCCAACTGACCAACATCCTGCGCGACGTCAGCGAAGACTCCGAAAACCACCGCATCTATCTTCCCGCCGAAGACATTCGCCGCTTCCAGGCAGACGTGGCGAAGTTCGACGAAAACTTCATCGCCCTGATGCGCTTCGAAGCCGGCCGCGCCCGCACATACTATCGGGAATCCCGCCCCTTGATCGATCTCGTACACAAACGCAGCCGCCGCTCGCTGTGGGCCCTGATCGAGATCTACCGCCGCTTGCTGGAAAAGATCGAGCGCTCTAACTTCGACGTGCTGAGCCGGCGTGTTCAATTGTCCACTTGGGAAAAGATAGCGATTGTTCTACGCGCCGCGCTCCACTAGGGTTTGCGTTGCAAACATCTTCCAAACACACGACACCCCAAACCGAGCCGCGACCGTGAGGGAGTGGTCCCCGAGGATCCAGATCGACCTACAACTTGATGAAAACCCCGTGCCCGTTCAAATTGTGCGTCATGATCCGGTCCGGCAGGACGCGTTCCTCGTTTACTAACCGCGTGATTCCTCCCGTGCTGAGAAACCCATAATCGTCGAAAACCACAACACCGCCACTCACCATCCGAGGCCACACCCAATTCAGTATCTCCCGAGCCGATTCGTAAACGTCGACGTCAATGTGGCAAAGCCGGAACGAGTTCGCCCCCATTTGATCGCCAGTCTCGTCCGGAAAGACACCTTTGTGAATCGCAACATTATCCAGTGCGAGCCTATGCGCCAGCTCGCGCACGATACCCTCGCTGGTGTTCGAATGCTCGCCGCCGTCGTAGTGACGATCGTGTTGCCCGGCTTTCACCACCCCGGAGAACGTGTCGCAAAGATGCACTGTAGTATCCAGTCCAAGCAGCGCCGCTCGCCGGCCAATAAGGCACCCGGTTCCCCCTCGCCAAACTCCCACCTCCAGGATTTCTCCGCAAGGCAGTTTCGCCACCTCGGCCACCAGGTTCCAGAGGTCATAGCACCGATACAAATCCACAAGCGTGTGCCCGCTGATTGCCTCGAACGTCGCCCGGAATTCTTTGTCGGTCCGCCAGGGAGAATACGAGGCAATCGGTCTCACCACCGAATGCGGCAGAAGCGATCCGTCTTCACAATCGCCGAACGCTTGAAAAGCATCGAACTTATGACGGACGTATCCATAGACATAGCGCCCGCCTTGAATGAGACCTTTCAAGAATCGTCCTCTACATCGGAAATCGGATGATTCGGGCGAAAACCTTAGAAGCGCCGTGTTAACGCTGTGCCATCCCATCACGTCCTCCAGGCATGAGAATCGCCACGCGCCGCACTCTCCTGAAAACAGCCGCCATTGCCTTAGTGCCACGCGCCTTCCCGGCCGACGGACCATTCGACAGCCTCCCGCCAGGCGCTTGGAAAAACGCGCGACGAAACGGCTTGGTCATGATCCACAACAATCCGCCGGCCAACCCATCGAGCGCCGTACAAATCGCCGCCGCCAACGAACCCGGCGATCGCCTGATTGTATCGGGCCGTGTTTTCAAGCCCGATGGCAAGACCCCAGCCGAAGGCGTCACCGTCTACGCGTACAACACCGACGCCGAGGGTTATTACCGCATCAACCACGCCGAATATCCGCCGCGCATTTATGGTTGGATGAATACGGATGCGCTCGGCCGCTTCGAGCTCCGCACCATCCACCCCGGCTCTTATCCCGGCATGCGTGTCCCACCCCATATTCATTTCAGCGCCTGGGGCGCAGGATACCCGCTGCAATGGTTCGACGAACTGCGCTTCGCGGGCGACCGCAACATCACTCCTGAAATGACCGCCGAAGACGCCACCCTCGGCGACTTTCGCACCATCCAGCCGCTCCTCCGCGGCGCCGATGGCCTGCTGCGCTGCACCTTCCGGATGCGCCTCCAAAATGAGTGCAATTTCCGGGCCTGACGCCGCCTTTTCGCTCACTACAGACTTGCCGTAACTCCGCCGATTCATTCAGTGGACGCTCTCGCCCACATGATTATCTCCCGCACACCACTGCGCATCTCCATCGGCGGCGGCGGCACCGACCTGCCGTCCTACTACCGCAAGTTCGGCGGATTCGTCATCGCGGCGGCCATCAACAAGCACATCTACGTGGGCATCAACGAAACCTTCAGCGGTGGCTACTTCCTGAAGTACTCCTCTCTCGAACACGCCCCCACAGTGGATGAAATCCGCCACTCGCTGATCCGCGAGGTCCTTAGGATGCACGAAGTCCCCGCACCGGTCGAAGTGGTCAGCATGGCCGACATCCCGTCCGGCACCGGCCTCGGCTCCTCCGGCGCATTCACCGTCGGACTGTTGCGCGCCGTGCACGCCATGAAGCGCAAGTACGTCGATCCCGCGGTTGTCGCCGAAGAAGCCTGCGAGATTGAAATCGAGACGCTCCGGCAGCCGGTCGGCAAACAGGATCAGTACATCGCCGCGTACGGCGGCCTGGCCTGCTTCGAATTTCAGGAAGACGGCCAAGTCACTGTTACTCCGCTCAACATCAGCAACAGCACGCTCTACGATTTGGAAGAGCGCCTGGTGATGTTCTTCACCGGCTATTCTCGCAATTCCTCCGTAGTTCTGGACGATCAAAAAGTCCGCTCCGAGATGGGCGACACGGCCATGCTCGACAACCTGCACTACATCAAGGAGATCGGTCTGTGCATCAAGTTCGCCCTGGAACAAGGCGATGTGAAGCGGTTCGGCGAGCTGATGCATGAGCACTGGCAGCACAAGAAGGACCGCTCGCCCGGAACCTCGAACGACGGCATCAATCGCTGGTACGACGTCGGCCGCGAAAACGGCGCCATCGGCGGCAAGCTCGTGGGTGCGGGAGGCGGCGGCTTCCTGCTGTTCTGCGCCGAGGATCGCGACGCACTCCGCCGCGCCATGCAAAAGGAAGGGCTCCGCGAAGTCCGCTTCGGCTTCGATCACGAGGGCTCCAAGCTCCTCGCCCGGGATTAACCTACAAAAAATGGGGACAATGGACCGCTGTCCCAAGCGACAGGAATACCAAAAAAACCGGGGACAGGCTACGCTGTCCCAAGCCAAGTCCATCCTGACGGAGCTGTACTAAGCGAGTTGGCGGTGGACAGCGCTGCCTGTCCCCGGTTTTTTCCCGCGGTTAAATCCCCCCGGTTTTTCCCTCAAAACCACAGCCCTCACCGCCGATCCGCAATTTCCCCCGGATACCCCACCAACCGCGGCGAACCCCCATCCACCGTCAACAACCAAACATGCCTCTTCGAAAAATGCTCCAACAAACTCCGATCCGCCGCCGGACCCATCTCCCGCGCCCACACAATCCTCGCCCCATCGATGTCCGCCCGGTTGTAGACCCACTCATCGTGTACCGAATGCCCCGGCCCATACCGCACCACGATCAGATGATCGCCCGGCGTCTGCTCCACCTTCCGGATCACCTGATCCCGTTCATGGGCAAGCTGCGGAATCTGCCCAGGCACAAGCAAGCCCAGAGCAAACTGTCCGAGCCACGCCACCAGCAGCCCAGCCAGTAGTATGTTTCCAGCCGGCCATCCTCGAATCGTCCAGGCAGGCAGCCGGCTGAAGCTATGCAGCAGCCGTAGAAACAACAACGCCACAATCGGCGCGCTATAGTGCGGCAGCACGCCACCAAGAGGGGCCACCGTCAACACCAGAAACACGCCGACCATCCCCGCGGTCCACCGCTCCTCGCGGCTCTTCAGCGGATACGGCCAGATCAGCGCCACAGCCAGCACCGGCCAAAGTCCGAAGAAAAACCCGTACAATCCCCCGAGCCTGGCAAAGAACTGCCCAGCGACATCCTGCCGCGCCTCCCCAATCAACTTCACTTGCCAATCCGCCCAATACTCGCGTAGCACCGCATGTCGATATGCCGGCGCCTGCCGTGCCCCATTCCACAGAAACAACGAAGCCGCCGCGTATTGACGATCGTGCTCCACATACGGCATCAACAGCGCGTTCCCCGTCACCCGCCAATTCTGATATGCCATCGCCGCGCAAACCGGCACCAGCACCGCCACAACCGGCAACGCCACCCGCAGCGCAACCACCTGCCTCCCCACGCGATCCTTCCACAGCCACCAAGCGAGCGCCACAGATGCCAGCGCTGCTAACACAAATCCCTCGAATGGACGGCTGTTCATCAGCATGCCGATCCCCACGGCAAATACAATTGCATGCCTAGCCCGCCGATCCCGTGCGATTCGCGGCACCGCCCCCAGCACCAGCGCACCACCGGCGGCAGCGATCGCCCCGCCCCAATACGAATTCATCCAGTAGCCAAGAATCCCGATGCGGGTCACCACCATCAGCCCGCCCAGCAACGCCCAGCCCGGCGAGATCCAGCCCTGCAGCATCCAGCAAATCGCCCCGCACATCACACCAGTTGTCAGCCACACGCCGATCCAAGGCTGCCCAAAGAACCGTTGCCCGAATGCCAGCGCCAGCCCTTGCAGCGCCGGATATTTCGACGCGTATGTCGGCTGCTGCAACACGTGAAAGGTTTCAAAATGCTCCCACTGTGGATGCGCCGGATTGGTCAACCGCCCGGAGGCGTAGGTATCGCCCGCCAGCAAGTAACTGAATTCGTCATGCGCCCCAGGCTCTGGCACACCCAGCCGCGGATGCAACGCCGCGCGACCCGCCAGCGCAAGCATCCCCACCACCGTGCAGGCCAGCAGTTCGCGCCTCGCAAAGCGGCAATATGCCCCGAGCATCCAATCCAGCCAGCCGCGCATCGCCCTCCCCTCTTTATTCGGCCTTTCCGCTTGATTCCTATAGCCTTATCGACCCTATAGAAAGGATCGAAAAAGGCCGAACTTCTGGTGTGTAGGCGACACTCGGCAACGCTACCGAGCCGTGACCGTGAGGGAGCGGGTGTTCGGTTGTCGGTTTACTGAGCCGCGCCCGTCAGGAAGCGGTTGTTCGGTTGTCGGTTTACTGAGCCGCGCCCGTCAGGAAGCGGTTGTTCGGCTCGAAGAAAGGCAAATTCCATTGGCCATCGGCATCTTAGGCGGCGGACTCGCAGGCATCACCATCGCCGCGCACCTCGACCAGGAATGTGAAGTTCTCGAAAAAGAAAGCCGCGGCGGCGGCCACTGCCAGACCGTCCAGGAGCAGGGCTTCACCTACGACGCCGGCGGACCGCACATCATCTTCTCGCGCAACCAGGAAATGGTGGACTACATGGTCGGGCTCCTCGGCGACAATGTCCACCGCGCCCGCCGCAACAACAAGATTTTCTACAAAGGCCGCTATGTAAAATACCCCTTCGAGAACGGCCTCTTCGACCTCGAGCCGCAGGACCGCTTCGAGTGCCTCTATCACTACATCAAGAACGATTACCCGCCGCCCCAAACCAATTTCAAAGAGTGGATCTATCACCACTTCGGCAAGGGACTCGCCGAGAAATACCTGATCCCCTACAACGAGAAAATTTGGAACGTCCCCGCTGAGGAGCTCGGCTTGGAATGGGTGGAAGGCCGCGTCCCGAAACCTCCGCTCGAAGACGTGATCAAGGCTGCCGTCGGCGTGGAAACGGAAGGCTACACACACCAGCTCTACTTCAACTACCCGGCCCACGGCGGCATCGAATCGCTCCCCAAGGCGCTCGAACAACGCGTCCGCCATATCACCCCGGACTTCGCAGTGGAGCGCATCTGGAAAGAAGGAAACCAGTGGTGCGTCAGCAATGGCCTTTTCACCGGGCGCTACGACCAGCTTGTCTCCACCATTCCCATCCAGGAACTGGCTCACGCTCTCGATGGCGTTCCCCCGGAGATCATCCGCGCGGTCGACTCGCTCCGCTATAACTCTCTGGTCACGATTGCCGTCGGCCTGGACTCCGCCCGTCTGCCCGATTACTCCGCCATCTACGTCCCCGATCCCGAGGTCCGCTTTCACCGCCTATCCTTCCCGGCGATGTTCAGCCCGCACAACGCGCCTCCCGGCAAGTCCATCATCGAGGCGGAAATCACCACCAACCCGGGCGACGGTACCCACGAGATGTCGGATGACGAAATCCTGGCGGACGTCATTGGCGACCTGCAGAGTATGGACCTGGTCCGGCCCAGCGAGGTCTGTTACGGCCGCGTAATGCGCACCAAGTACGGCTATGTGGTCCAGGACGACAACTACCGCCGCCACTTGAAGAACGCCAAGGCTTATTTCGAAGATGCTGGCATCGCCCTCTGTGGCCGCGTCGCCGAGTTCGAATACATCAACATGGACGTCTGCATCGAACGTGGCCGTAAGGTGGCCGCCCGCTTGAGCCGCGAGGTGGTGGCGGCATGAAATCGAATCGCCCGTACTTTGAGATCGCCAACCCGGAGATTCCCAACATCCTGGATGGTCTTCCCAGGGAGCTCTCAATCCTTGACGTAGGCTGCGGCTCCGGAGTCCACGGCGCAGAGTTGAAACGCATTCACGGGCACCGCGTAATTGGCGTCGATCTCTCCGAAACCTCCATCGCGAAAGCGAAGTCGCGCCTGGCCGAGGCATATGTCGCGGATGTCACCAACCCCGAGCATTACCCCTTCTTCGGCACGCAGCGCTTCGACATCATCGTCTTCTCCGACATCCTGGAGCATCTCTACGATCCCGCCGATGTGCTGGCCCGCCATCTCCAGTTGCTGGCTCCAGGCGGCAGAATCCTGATCTCGCTCCCCAACGTCGCCATCTGGAATGTGCGCCTGGAACTGTTGCTGGGCCGCTTCGAATACCAGGACACCGGCACCCTCGATCGCACTCATATCCGCTTCTTCACGCGCCGGACTTTTCGCCGCTTTACTCAACAAGCGGGTCTAGGCGTTCGAAAGCTCCGCATCACTCCAGGAATCCTCCGCCCATTCGTCCCCCTGATTAAGAAGGTGTACGGCGAATCGGGCGAGTCCGATTCCTCCTCCATCATGGAATCAGGCCCATATCGCTTCTACCTGAAATGGTTCTACCCGATCGAGCGAGCCATCTGCAGCTTGTGGCCCTCTTTACTGGCGTTCCAATTCGTAATCCTGGCCGAACCCGAACTCTCCATCGCCCACCAACTAAAATCTGTAGCGCACGCTCTCAGCGTGCCGCGTTCACTCTCCAGTGAACGCCCGGAAAGGCAACCCACATGATCTCAGTAGCCATGATCACCATGAACGAAGAAAAAGCGGTCGCCAAAGTAATCGCCGACATCCGTACAGCCCTAGCCGGCCGCGACCACGAAATCGTAATCGTCGACAGCAGTCGCGACGCGACGCCCGAAATCGCCGAGCGCCTGGGCGCACGTGTCATAAGGCAATTCCCTCCCCAAGGCTACGGCCACGCCATGGCCCGCGTCCTCAAGGAATCGAAAGGCGAAGTAGTGGTCACCCTGGACTGCGACGGCACCTACCCCGCCGCCGAAATCCCCATCCAGGCCGACATGGTGCTCTCCGGAGAATGCGACCTGGTGAATGCCTCTCGACTCGAAAAACGTCCCAAATCCATGCCCTGGCCCAACTACTTCGCCAATTGGCTCTTCGCCTTCACTGCCCATATCGTGGTGGGCGTAAAATCAACCGACCTGCACTCCGGCATGCGCGCCTACCGCCGCGAACTGATCGACCGTGTAGAAGTCGACCCCCACGGCCCCGCCCTGCCCGTCGACCTCCTGCTCAAACCAGCGCTCCTGGGCTTCCGCATCCGCGAAGTCTTCATCCCCTACGGCGAGCGCATCGGCGAAACCACCCTCCAGCGCTTCACCTCCACCCTCTGGACCTTCCGCCGCATCTTCCGCCTGGCCGTCTCCCCGGTCATCCCTTCGTGACAAACCGGGGACAGGCTACGCTGTCCCAAGCCATGTCGATCCCCACGGAGCGGTAAGAAGTCTGTTGGCGGTGGACAGCGCTGCCTGTCCCCGGTTTGTCTGCTGACGCGCACGGTACACCAGCAGCCCTCTGGCCATGCCCCCAATTCGCCTCCTTCGCACGAGGACGTGTTGGCCCCCGGTTTCTCAGCAACCCTCCAACGCGAATAGTACAATCAATACATTATGGGCGCGACCACGACGCTGGTGACAGTCCAAGAGTTCCTGCAACTGCCCGAGCCCGACGGCCAAAGCATCGAACTGATCGGGGGCGAGCTCGTCACCATGGGCGCAGGGAAGATTCCGCACGAAGTGGTCAAGAAGAATCTGATCCGTATTCTTGCGCTCTGGCTGGCGCAGAACTCGATCGGCGAGCTTTTTGCCGAGACGATGTATCACCTCGACGAACACAACGCCCTAATCCCCGACATGAGCGTTCTCTTCCCCGGCCGCATTCCGCCCGGCAGCACTGAATGGATTCAGGGCGCGCCTGAAATCGCCATCGAAGTCGTCTCGTCGGAAACAGCCCTTCGTCTCGAAACCAAAATCGACCTCTACCTCGCCCATGGCGGCAAATCGGTGTGGGTTGTGTTTCCGGACAGGCGCTTGGTTCGAATCTTCGACGCCACCGGCCAGGCAAGAAAATTCGAACAGCACCAGACCCTCGAGGACTCCAGTGTTCTCCCCGGGTTTAGTATCCCTGTATCCTCCCTCTTCGAAGGCCTCTAAACCGGTCTTTTTGCGTAAAGAAAATAGCGGCGCAGCCGCATCCACCCCTAGCACCTAACACCTAGCACCTAACACCTCTAGGTAGTGCCTTTTCCTCCCTACTGGAAACACGGGGAAAATCCGAATAACTACCAGGAGTCCGTGCGCGTTTGACCAGCCTTACCGAGTTGCTCCAAGCCGTATCCGAACGCCCCGTCCCGGCGTCCGTTGAAGCCGTCGAAACCGGCTTCGCCCAAGCTTTCATCGCCGAAACGATCGACATCCTCGAGCAAATCGACTTGGCCGAAATCGAACGCATGGCCGCAGGCCTGGCCCGCGTGCGCGCACAAGGCGGCCGCCTCTTCATCCTCGGGGTCGGCGGATCGGCCAGCCACGCCAGCCACGCGGTCAACGACTTTCGTAAGCTCTGCGGTTTTGAAGCCTACGCGCCCACCGATAACGTCTCTGAACTAACCGCTCGCGCCAACGACGAAGGTTGGGAAACCTGCTTCGCCGCCTGGCTCCAAGGCTCTCGCATTAATTCCCACGACGCCGTGCTTGTCTTCTCAGTCGGTGGCGGCAGCCGTGAAAAGAATATCTCCGTCAACATTGTGCGCGCTCTCGAAACAGCCGCCGAAGCCGGCGCAAGCGTCTTCGGTATCGTCGGACGCGACGGCGGATTCACCGGCCAAGTCGCCGAAAACTGCATCGTCATCCCAACAGTCGCCGCCGAGCGCATCACCCCGCACACCGAAGGACTCTGCGCCGTGCTCTGGCATCTGCTGGTCAGCCATCCGCTGCTGCAACGTGGCACTGCGAAGTGGGAGTCCACACGATGACCGATCGCCGCTTCTTCATCGCCGGCGGCGCAGGCTTCATCGGCAGCCATTTCACCGACCGCTTGCTCGCCGAACCGAACACCGAAAGCGTCACGCTCTTCGACAACTTCTCCTCCGGCCGCCAATGGCATTACGCGCATCATCAAGACGACCCGCGCCTCCGCGTCATCCATGGCGACGTCAAGGACCTGCCCGCGCTCGAACGCAACATGGCCGGCCATGACGTGGTCATCCACCTGGCTTCGAATCCCGACATCGCCCGCGCCGCCACTGAACCCGACATCGACTTCCGCGAAGGCACCTATCTGACGCAACAGATCGTCGAGGCCATGCGCCGTACCGAAACCCCACGCTTGCTCTATGCCTCCGGCAGCGGCGTCTATGGCGATCTCGGCCAGCATGAAGCCGAAGAGGATCACGGCCCGCTGGTTCCGGTCTCCACATACGGCGCCAGCAAGCTGGCCGGTGAAGCCCTGATCGCCTCCTACTGCGCCATGTTCGGCCTCACCGCCTGCGCCTTCCGCTTCGGCAATGTCGTCGGTCCGCGCCAGACTCACGGTGTCGGTTTCGATTTCGTCCGCCGCCTTCGCGTCCAACCCGATCGCTTACGTATCCTCGGCGACGGCACCCAAAGCAAATCCTATATCCATGTCGAAGACGTCATAGAGGCGGTGCTCCTGGCACACCAGCGGACTCCCACGAATTTCGAAGTCTACAACGTCGCCACCGGCGATTACATCACCGTCACCGAAATCGCCCGCTTAGCCATCCAGGTCGCCGGCCTTTCGGAAGACAAGGTCCAACTCGAATACACCGGCGGCGACCGCGGCTGGAAAGGCGACGTCCCCATCGTGCGCCTCAACACGGATCGCATCCGCAGCTTAGGCTGGACCTGCCACCGCACCACTCGCCAGGCCCTCTGCGTCGCCATGCATTCCATGCAGGAAGACGCCCGCGCCGGGAGACTCTAAAGTGTCCGCCGCACTAAAGCCTGCGCCACCACGTACTCGTCAGTTGTTGCAGAAGGTAGCACAGGCTTTAGCCTGTGTCTTGAGCAGTGGGGCGGACCCCCTGGTCCGCGGCCGACGCCCCCGTCGGCCTGTTTTTGGGCTTCGACCAGCCGAGTAATTCCATGACCCAACCCCCCACCACCCGCGCCGTCTTCCTCGATCGCGATGGCGTCGTCAACCGCGCCATCCTCCGCGAAGGCAAACCCCACCCGCCCGCATCGCTCTCCGATCTCCGCCTTTTGCCCGGCGTCCGCGAAGCCTGCCGCAAACTCCGCGAAGCCGGATTCTCTCTCATCCTCATCACCAACCAGCCAGACATCGCCCGCGGCGCCGCATCCCCCGAGCAAGTCGCCGAAATCAACGACAAGCTGCAGCAATACCTCCAACTCGACGACGTCCGCGTCTGCCCGCACGATGACGCCGACCGCTGCTTCTGCCGCAAGCCCAAGCCCGGCCTCCTGCTCCAAGCCGCGCGCCGCTGGAATATCGACCTGGCGGCAAGCTACATCGTCGGCGACCGCTGGCGCGACATCGAAGCCGGTCAACGCGCCGGATGCCAGGCCCTCTTCCTGGATTACGAATATCGCGAGCGCCGCCCCGATGGTCCCTACGTGCAAGTCCACTCCCTCCGCGAAGCCGCGAACTGGATCATTCGATCCGCCCAACGAAGGATACTGCGCTATGCCTGAGGTTTCCAACCTGCAAGTGAAAATCTTCGCCGACGGCGCAGACTTGCATTCGATACTCGATCTGGCCCGCAACCCCTGGATCAAAGGCTTCACCACCAATCCCACGCTGATGCGCAAAGCCGGCGTGAAGGACTACGAAGCATTCGGCCGCGAGCTGCTCCGCCAAATCCCGGACCGTCCATTCTCCTTCGAGGTCCTCTCCGACGACTTCGACGAAATGGAAGCGCAGGCGCTATCCATCGCCTCCTGGGGCTACAACGTCTACGTCAAGATCCCCATCACCAACACCCGCGCCCAAAGCTCCGCCCCGCTGATCCATCGCCTGTCGCGCCAAGGCGTAAAGGTGAACGTCACTGCGTTGATGACCCTCGATCAGGTAGACGCCGTCATTCCAGCCCTGAGGCATGGTCCACCGAGCTGCATCTCCATCTTCGCCGGACGCATAGCCGACACGGGTGTGGACCCGCTCCCCATCCTCCGCGGCGCTCTCGACCGCATCCGCCCGTACCCGGAAATCGAACTGATCTGGGCCAGCCCGCGCGAACTCTTCAACATAGTCCAAGCCGACGAAATCGGTTGCCACATCATCACCGTCACCCACGATCTCCTGAAGAAACTCCCGCTCCTAGGCAAGGACCTTCAGCAATACTCACTAGACACAGTAAAAATGTTCTTCGAAGACGCCCGCGCCGCAAACTTCACGTTGGACGTTCCAGTAACCAGCATTCGGTAACGCCGCGATTGGTCTTGCTCGCCCTGAGCGGTCATCCCGTTTGAATCCATAACAATATTGTGATAGTTTGGAGTTAGGCGATGCCTCGGACTGATGTCTTCTTCTACCAGGAAGACCCGGAGGATGTTCCAGTGCTCGACTGGCTCAAGCAGCTTCGTCACTCCAACCAACGAGCATACGAAAGCTGTGTCGCCGCGATCGCTCGGCTAGGCGAGGTTGGACACGAACTTCGACGGCCGCTTGCGGACATCCTGAGAAATGGCATCTACGAACTGCGGGTAAAGAAAGGCCGAGTGAATTTCAGGATTCTCTACTTTTTCCACGGAAGGAATCTCGCAATCCTCGGTCACGCGCTTACCAAGGAGGACAAAGTGCCAAAGGCCGATATCGAGCGGGCAATTCGCAGGAAGAAGACGTTTGAAGCTGACCCAGCGGCGCACTCTTACGTCGCGCAGGAGGAGGGGTAATCATGCCGCGCACCAAAGACGCATTGAGAATTCTGGAAAAGGTCACCGGCAACAATGACGCAGTAAAGGCAGGCATCGCCCAGGCGAAGATCAACTTTGAAGTCGCACAGATGATCTTCGACGCCAGGACCAAGGCGGGGCTTTCCCAGAGTGAACTTGCCGCGCTCATCGGTTCGAAACAGCCTGTCATCGCGCGCCTCGAAGACGCGGATTATGAGGGCCATTCCCTGACCATGCTCCAACGGATCGCGGCGGCATTGGAGCAGCGATTGGAACTCCGCTTCGTTCAACAAAGAAGCCGGGCGAAGCGCCAGCTAGCGGTGCCAATCCAGTCTCGCCGCAAACTGCAGTCGGCGTAGCGACGAGCGTCGCCCCAGGCTCCACCACGACCATGTCATAACGTGCCGAGCCGAGATTGGTCGCGGAAGCGGCTGCTCATCCGTTTGTAAGAACGCCGGGTAACAACGCGCGCAGACGTGGCCCGGGGTTACCGGATGAGCTTCAGACGCCGGAGGTCGTCCTCCGTCCAGCAGGCTTGGTCCTCGATCATACCCTTGAGCGTCTTTACCTTGAAGGTGTCGCCCTTGCCGTGGGGCGCCACCGTAAACCGCCGCCCGTCGGGATGCCGGTAGCGTTGGTGTGGCCCTCTCTGCCGGACAAAATAAAAGTCGTCCTGCGTGAGGGCGGCGATGAGTTCGCGGGCCGTAAGCGATCGGAGAGCACCGTAGTCGATCGCCATGGTTCAAGGGTCTAGACGGTGACCGCTATACGGGGCTCGTTCAAGGAGACTTCCACAACCTCCACGGAACCCTCCGGGCCTTCCGGCAGCGGCGTTCCATCCTCGATGAATTCCTCGACGATCATGTGGACAACGTCGCTGATGTTTTTAAGGGCTTCTTCCTTGGTTTCGCCCCAGGTCGATCCGCCCACCTTTTGCAGGGCCGGGCAATACGCGTGCCAGCCCGCCGGCTTCCCGTCGAAATCCTCGTCGGGCTCCACGCCGACTTTGAAATTGTAAGTCTTCATAGCCATTGGCACAGGGCCAGATACGGCCTCTTTCAGGGTAGCGGGATGAAGGTGATTCGTCCATGCAACGGGCGAGTGGCGCCCTCGCGTCTGAGCAGTGAGCGGCGGCGAATCGCCGCCCTGACCAGCCCCCCAGAGACGTCCGAGGTTCTTCTGATGGTGGGCTCGTTGATCTCATTCGTGCGCTTCGCCTTCGCACAAGCCCGAAAGCTCCAATAGACATTGGTATATATACCAATGTCTATCTGGGAAGTCTTTCTCCTAACCTAATGATCAGGTTTCCACAGAGCGGGTTAGATAGCTTTTATTTGCACAGACGCGCGTAGGTATATATACCTACGCGCCGACGGATCTAACGCGAGAGGACAAACGCTGCCCATGCTTCCTTCGTGGTTTAGGCATCTTGAGTTTTTCGCGGACGCGCGCAAATACGTCACCCTCGGCCACACCGCTGGCGTCGCCCTCATCAATGGCGGCGCGCAGTACCGCTAGCCTCGCTTGATCTTCCTGGTCCTCGCGTTCCAACGCGTCCATGAAAACTCCTCCCTCATTCACACCGCAACGCCACCACCGGATCTACTCTGATCGCCCGCAACGCCGGAATGTAACTGGCTCCCAGCGTCACCACGATGATCACTCCCGCTGTCCCCGCAAACGTGACCGGATCCGTCGCATCCACCGCGAACAGCAATTTGGAAATAATCCGCATCAACCCGAACGCCGCCACCAGACCAATCACAATCCCCACCGCCGCCAGCCGCGCGCCTTCGCCCACCACCAGTTTCAAAACGTCGCTCTTCTGCGCGCCCAACGCCATGCGCACGCCCATCTCGTTGGTCCGTTGCGTCACCGAATACGCGATCACTCCGTACAAACCGATCGCCGCCAGAATCACCGCGACCCCTGCGAACACCCCCAGCAGCAGCGTCCGAAAACGCGGTTGCGCCAGCGATCCGTCCACCAGATCCGCCATAGTTTTCACGTTGTACACCGCCAGGCCTGCGTCCAACTTCTGCACTTCGCCGCGCGCCGCCGCGGTAATCGTGGCAGGATCCGCGTTGGTACGCAGCACCAGCGTCATCGTCCCTTCCACGAAGGTCATCAACGCCGGCGGGACTTGCAGATAGTGATAATAGGTTTCGGCATTCACCGCCGCATCCAAACCAGTGTGCTTCACATCGCCGACAATCCCCACGATGGTGCACCACACGCTGTCGTCGAAACCCGGCTTGATCCGTTTCCCCAACGGATCTTCGTTCGGCCACATGCGCCGCGCCAGCGTATTATTGATCAGCGCGACACCAGTGGTCTTCTCTCCATCGGTTCGATCGAAATAACGTCCCTTCACCAACGGAATGCCCATCGCGGCGAAATAATCCGGGCTGGCCGTGCGGTATTTTGCCCGCGGCTGATCCGCGCTCGCCTCTACCGGCCGATTCTCCACGGTGAAATTCAAACTGACATCCACTCCGCTGAGCGGCAAGTTCCGCGCCACCCCGGCCGCCTGCACGCCCGGCAAGGTTTGCATCCGCTCCACCAGTTGCCGGTAAAACGAAGCCACTTGCCTTCCTGAGTATCGAGTCTCCGGCAGCGTGATCTGCATGGTCAAGACATGGTCCGGCCGGAATCCCGGACTGACCTCCTGTAGTCGCACAAAACTCCGGATCAGCAATCCCGCCCCGGCCAGCAGCACGACGCACGAGGCGATCTCCGCCACCACCAGCGCGTTCCGCAATTGCGCCCGCGCGCGGCTCCCCGTATTGCCCCGTCCGCTGGTCTTCAGAATCGAGTTCAGATCCGATCGCACGCTCCCCAGCGCCGGCGCCAGCCCGAATACGATCCCCGTGAGCACCGAAACCAGCAAAGTGAAAACCAGCACCTGCCAGTCGATAGCGATCTCCGCCAAACGCGGAAGCGTCGTCGGACCCAGCCGCTTCAGCAGCGAGACACTCCCCTCCGCCAGCAGCAGCCCCAACAATCCGCCGGTCAGTCCCAGCAGCACGCTCTCGGTGAGCAACTGCCGCACCAGCCGCGCTGGATTCGCGCCGATCGCCGCCCGCAGTGCGATCTCCTTCTCGCGGGCTCCCGCGCGCGCCAGCAACAAATTCGCCACATTGGCGCACGCGATCAGCAGCACAAACGCCACTGCCGCCAGCAGCGTCCACAGCGTGGTGCTGATGTCACCCACCAGTTGATCGCGCAACACCACAATTTTCGTGCTGCAGCCAACATCCACATCCGGATACTGCCGCGCCAGGCCCTCTTCGATGGACCGCATCTCCGCCTGCGCCTGATCCACACTCACGCCCGGCTTCAGATGCGCGATCACGCGTAGCGTCCGGAAGCCCCGCTGGTTCTCGTTTTCTTCCTTGTTGTCCAGCGTGTACGGCATCCAAAGCTCGGACGGCGTGTCCAACAGATGGAAATCGGGCCGCATCACGCCGACGATCGTGAAGCTGTTTCCGTCCACGATCACCGCCTTGCCCAATACTCCCGGATCGCCTCCGAACCTGCGCTGCCACAGCCCGTGGCTTAGCACCGCGACGTGGTTCTGTCCCGCTTGATCCTCATTCGCAAAAAACGTGCGCCCCAGCGCCGCCTTTACGCCGAGCAGATCGAACGTGCTCGCCGATACAAGCGCCGTCTCCACTCGTTCGGGCAACTGGCCCCCCGTCAGTACCGACGGTTGCGTCTTCAGCGCGGCCATTTTGTCGAACACCCGGTTCTGCTGCACCCAGTCCCGGTAGTCCGGCGGCGACACGTACTCCTGCAAAATGCCCTTGTTCAGTTTCGTGATCCAAACCACCACCAGGTGCTCGGGATCGTGATAAGGCAAGGGCCGTAGCAGAACCGCGTTCACCACGCTGAAAATCGCCGTGTTCGCTCCGATCCCCAGCGCCAAGGCCACCACCGCCACCAGTGTCGATCCGGGGCTTTTCAAAAGCATCCGGAATCCATAACTCAGGTCTTGGATAAGGGAGTTCATTCTCGCGAATTTGCGAATCTCAATTGTAAACCGGAAGGGTGTGTCCAAAAACAGATCGGACCGCCCTGGCAACCAATCCTAGGTCAGTTGCCATTGCGGTCCGATCGGACTTGCTTCGAAATCTTGTCGTTCTCTAGGTGCCCCAAACAGCGGCGCCGGCTTTCAGGTTCGTCTTCGTTTTCATGGCCTTTTCTCCTTTTTTTATGATTCCGTCTCTTCTATTCCGCTTCTTGATGCCGCGTGACAGACTTGGGGCTGACACGCGGCCCGGAATGACTAGGTGCCCCAAACAGCGGCGCCGGCTTTCAGATTCGTCTTGGTCCTCATTTTTTTTCTCCCTCCTTCAGATTGTCCCTTCGGACGCACTCCCTAAGTGCAACTACGCTGCCACAAGTTCCATGACCCTCGACGACGGTGTACCACGTAGGACTAAATAGATGAAATTAAAGGAGATAGTAACCGCGATAGGGGCTGGGCCTTAGTGCGCCTCAGGTGCATTCACCTATCTCTTCAGATAGACCCCCTATCTCCTCAGATAGGGCTTTTCCCTTAGTAAACGGGCCAAAACGTGGCGAAAAAACGGCGAAACGGACCTGCTTCTGGTACACCTTATGACGGAGAATCAGCCCTTTCGGGGCCCGATGTTAGGGCCTATCTGTTCGGATAGTACGGCAAACACCTTAGATAGCCCGCAACGTCCCTCTCATCGGCTATACTCGACTCCAAGCGATGATTCCGAATAATGCGGAGCTCGAAGCCGTCGCAGGACCGCTCGAGGGCAGCAGTTTTCCCATATCCGACCAGGAAATATCCATTGGGCGGGAGCCCTCCAACCAAGTGGCGGTGCTGGACGCCTCGGTGTCGCGCAAGCACTGCGTCATTCGTCCAGGCGATGGCCAGTATACTCTGCACGATCTGAATAGCCGCAACAGCACGTTTGTGAACGGCGTTCCGGTAACCGAGCGCGTGCTGGCTTCGGGAGACGAGATCAAAGTCGGGAATTCGCTGTTTGTGTTCGTGTTGCCGGGCAGCGACCGGGCCGAGGGGCTATCCACCTCGGTGGAATTCGAAAAGGACGATACCGGCGGCGGCTCCACCATCATCCTGAAGAAACAGGACGCCCGCTACCTGCGCGATCTGCAAAAGCTGGCGCCCACCAGCCGCATGGTCGGCGACCTGAACGCGCTGCTGCGGATCAGCAAAGCAGTGAATTCGGTGCGCGGCCTGGAGGCCCTCGAAAAGCAGGTTCTGGAATCGATCTTCGAAGTCGCCCCGGCGGACCGGGCCGCGATTCTGCTTTGCGACCGCGGGATGGATGAATATAGTTCTGTATTTGGCTGGGACCGGCGCACCGGCCCGAACCCGGCGGTGCAGGTGAGCCGCACCATCGTTTCGCAAGTGCTGCAGGAAGGGGTCGCGGTGTTGTGCAACGACCTGCCGGCAGCGGAGAGCTTCGCCGATACCGAGAGCGTCGTCCTACGGCACATCCGCAGCGTGCTGGCAGTCCCTCTGGAAGTCTTCGACCGCTTTCTGGGCGTGATCTATCTGGATGCGAGCGATCCGAAAGTGCGCTTCGACGAAGAGCATCTGCAATTGCTGACTGCAATCGGCAGCATCGCCGCTCTGGCTTTGGACAATGCCCGGCGCATGGAATGGCTGGAAGAGGAGAATCGCCGGTTGCAGGCGGAGATGAACCTGGAGCACAACATGGTGGGCGAAAGTCCGCGCATTCGCGAGGTTTATCAATTCATCACGCGAGTTGCCCCCAAGGATTCGACGGTTCTGATTTACGGAGAGAGCGGCACGGGCAAGGAGCTGGTGGCTCATGCCATTCACCACAACAGCCAGCGCGCGAACAAGCCGTGCGTAGCCATCAATTGCGCCGCGCTGTCCGAGAACCTGCTGGAGAGCGAGCTGTTCGGCCACGAAAAGGGCGCGTTCACGGGCGCCATCGTGCAGAAGAAAGGGAAACTGGAGATCGCGGAAGGCGGCACGGTATTTCTGGACGAAATCGGCGAGTTGGCCGCGTCGCTGCAAGCGAAGTTGCTGCGCGTGCTGCAGGAGCGCGAGTTTGAACGCGTGGGCGGAACGCGCACTATCAAGCTGGATGTGCGGCTGATCACGGCGACGAATCGCGATCTGGAAGAAGAGGTCAAGAAGGGGCGGTTTCGCGAAGATCTTTACTACCGGCTGAACGTGGTTTCGCTGCGCATGCCGGCGCTGCGGGACCGCCGGGAGGACATTTCGCTGCTGGCCAGCTATTTCGCGGCGAAGTACGGGAAGCGGTCGAATCGCACGCTGCTGGGGATTTCGCCGCAGGCGCGGGCCTGCCTGCTCAACTACGATTGGCCGGGCAACGTGCGCGAGCTGGAGAACGCCATGGAGCGCGCCGTGGTGCTAGGGTCGTCCGATCTGATTCTGCCGGAGGACTTACCCGAACAGATTTTGGAAAAAGCGGCTCCCGCAGGTATGGCAGTGACCGCTTTTCACGATGCGGTGCGCGATGCCAAGAAGCAGCTCATCATTAGCGCCGTGGAGCAAGCGGGTGGGAATTACACCGAGGCGGCGCGGTTGTTGGGGTTGCATCCGAATTATTTGCATCGGTTGATTCGGAATTTGAATATCAAACCATTGCTGGGGACGCGAGCATAGATTCCTGCTTGATGCTAAGCTCGTAACGCTACGCAAACTCGATTCAGCGCGAAACTTATTCTATTTACCCTGATAATTCTGCCGTTGTCGGCATGGGCCCAAACCGATCAGCCGTGCAAGTTTCAAGTAATCGCCGGACCACCATCCACGTCGGGCGGCGATGGCGGGCCTGCGACCTCGGCATATCTACTGCAGCCGAACGGCGTTTCCGTCGATGCGCAAGGAAATCTCTTCATCGCCGACACGCAGAATCACCGGATTCGAGAGGTTCGAGCGGACGGCACAATCGTTACCATCGCCGGCACCGGAGTTGCTGGGAATGTTGGCGATGGGGGAAGCGCGATCGGGGCGCAACTCTCGGCACCGGAAGGCGTGCTGGCGGCGCCGGACGGCAACCTCTACATTTCCGATACCGGCAATCACAGAATCCGCAGGATAACTCCGGACGGCAATATCCTTCCATTTGCAGGCGGGCACAGCGGATTCAGCGGTGACGGCGGGCCAGCTATAGCGGCTGAATTATCGATGCCGACGGGTCTGGCTATCGGACCGGACGGCTCAGTCTATTTTGCGGATACGGGAAATAATCGCATCCGGCGCGTTGACCCATCCGGACTGATCACCACCGTTGCGGGCAGCCAAAACGGAGTGCCTACCGGCCACGGTCCTCCGGACCCTTGTTGCTTTGGAGGCGACGGCGGTCTGGCAACAATGGCCCGGTTGAATGCTCCGCGGGGCGTGGCAGTTGGGTCCGATGGCACGATCTATCTCGCAGACACGAACAATGCGGTTATCCGAAAGGTAGATGGAAGCGGCACGATTACTACATTGGCCGGAGCCCCTACCAATCCGATCGCTAACTATCCACAGCCGGCCGCGAAAGCATTCATCGGCAACGCGACCAGCGTGGCGATTGGGGAAAATGGATCGATCATCATCGGCTCGACCGACATACTTCAACTGACGCCGGACGGCGTCCTCAATCTGTTCGAGAGCCCTTTCGTTCTAGACGGTTTCGGCGCGTCGAACTTCAACGTGACAACAGATGGGAGCGGCGTTGTATATGCGAGCGACGCGCCATTGAACGTCGTTTGGAATGTGCCCGCGCCTGGACAAAAGCGGATTCTTGCCGGCCAGTTCTATTTTGGTCTTGGCACGGAAGGCGGCTCGGCAATTGGGCCAACTCTGCACACCCCCCAGGGGATGGCAGTAGGCACGGATGGAAGCGTCTATGTTGCGGATACGCTGAATCATCGGGTTCGAAAGATCTCGGCGGATGGGACCATCCAGACCATCGCTGGCGGAGGGACTGCGGGAAGCTCCGATGATGGAGGGCCGGCAACATCCATACGGCTTAGCACTCCCGGCGGACTGGCCTTGGACGGATCGGGCAATGTTTATGTCGCGGATGCCGGAAGCAGTGCGATCCTGAAATTGTTGGGCGACGGCACGATTCGAACCATCGCGTCCCCAAACCCTGGAAACGGGCGAATCCAATTGGAGTTTTCCTCCCCACGGGGATTGGCCGTTCAGTCGAATGGAGACATCGTTGTCTGGCTGGATGCGCGCACCGGTAGTTCCCCACCGAAAATCGTGATGCTCACTGGAGGCGCGGCAATCGAGCTTTCCGGGTTCGACCGGGAATTCCAGATCACCCATCCGCAGTACGCCGGAATCTCGTTGGACTCAAGCGGAAACCTGCTGTTTGCAGAGGGGCCGTCCCTGCAACGCAGGCGAATCGATGGAACGGGAGTGAGCTCCGTTAACACTGGTGGTCAGGGTGCGTTCTCGTACACTCCTGCCGGTGATCTGTTCATCTCGGCATACCTCGGACGGATTAAACAACAAGTCGGGACCGTGTTCCCCACCTCGTATAATCGAGACCTGTCAGAGTTCCTTGGAACCCCGGAGCCAGCGCTAAGCCCCGTTTATAGCACTCCAAGCAATGCAACTTCGTTCGCAACGGACAGCCAAGGGAACCTGTATATTGCCGAC
>DASQGY010000101.1:0-4489 GCA_035632375.1 Bryobacteraceae bacterium
AGGTGGAGGCCAAAGCGTGGGCCTATCTCGACGGGGAGGGCAGGCCGAAGGTCACGCACTGGTTGGCCGCCCGCAGAATAACTTGAAAAAGACGGCCGCCTCTCACGGGGAGAGACGGCCCCGAATGAACTGCGCCACCAGCGCCGGAACGCTGGAGTCAAACCCGGCGACGTCCAACTGCAACGCGTCTTCCGGATCGGCGATGCTGTAGTCGTTCGACGTCATCGCCACTACCACCAGCCGCGCCGGGATGCCGGTCGCGCGGCGATAGCGGTCCAGCGCCTGCACCGGATGCTGCTCGCCGTACCACGTCTCGTTATCCGTAAGGATCACGAACGAATCCACCGCGATCCTGCGATCGAGCGCGTCCTTCATTGGCAAGGACGCGTCGGTACGATAGCCGCGCGTGCCGATGGCCTCGCAAGCCCGGTCCAGCCTATCCTTGCGCGTGATGTCCACGTGCCACAGCTCTTCGTGGAACGCAGAGATCATGGCATTCGGCTCTGTTCGAGCGAACACCATGGCCTGCGCCGCCGCAGCCATCGCCGCGCTCAGGTACGACATCCCGTTGCAGAACGAGTACTGCATGGAACCGCTGGCATCGATGGCCACGTAGATCCGCTTTCCCGACGGCTCGACATTGTCGAACGCCAGATAGAAAGCTTCATCCAACGCATCGATGATACTGGCCACCGGCGCCCAGGCGAGGTTTCCTTTTTCGCCCTGGCCTTGTTTGTAAATCAACAGCGCGGCCAGCAAAGAAATGGGATGAACCCGCGAATTGGAAATGCGCTTCCGGTCGGTCAAGCGAGCCACCACCAGCGCGGTTGCCGCGCTCTGCGGCTCAAGCAAGCCTACGGCGGTAAGCTTGCCAAGATTGCGAACCATGGCCATGTAGGGCATGGAATCGAGCAGCGCTTCCCACACGCGAGCGGAGTTCTTCCACTCGGAGGGAATCATCTCCTGCGTCAGGCGATAGTCCTCGATCAGATGCACCAGTTCGTCCTCACCGGCCGGCTTCTTGGCCAGCTCGAAAGCGCGAACCTGGCGCAGCTCTCCGTCGAGGACATCGGCCGTCGCCAGATGCCCCAATTGACCTTCCACGGTCCACTGAAACAACGCATTCTGAGCCCGCGTGGCGGCTTTTGGATGCGCCAGTCGCAACAGGTCGCGATGCGACCATCCGTTGCGCTGCTGGTACTTCAACACCTGATAAGCGAGATCGTTCACCGGCTTCGCGAGATACCAATCGGCGACAGCGGAGCGCAGTCCTCGCCCCCAGCCGCGCACCTTTTCGGCGAACGCGGCGAAGTTACAAAGATGGGTACCTGTGCGCGCCACCTGCGGCAGCGACTGCAACGCAGCAGCGTTGGTCTTCGCATTGGCGAACTTCGGACTCGCCGCCAGCGCCAGGACGAACAGCGCTGGATCGTTCTTCGGAGCGCGGCCGGACGTGGAGATATCCACCACGGTCCGGACAACGCGCTCCCCGTCGGCTTTCAGGCACTCTCGTACCGCACCAACGTTCTCGGCGGTCAGCTCGCGCTCACCGATGTAGTAGCTGCCCTGCTCGCTTCCCAGAATCAAAAAGCGCTCCAGGCGGGTCCAATTGTCCACCGCCCACACGAATCCGCCGGCGGAATTGCGCACCTGCTCCGGCCGATCGGGCAGCGGCTGGCTTTGCGGTGTAATTTGCGCGTTCACTGCTTCGTTCAAATAGTTCATAGCTGGACCTCCTTCCTGAAGTTCAAATCCTTTTGCGTGGATAAATGCGACCCGCGCCGATAGCTCGACGGACCGCTTCCTCACGGGCGCGGCTCAGTTTCGAGTCGTTCAAAATTCTTGGTGCGGATAAATGGAGCCGCCGGAAGTGGGATTTCCCCCACAGGCCTTTCGAGGAGATAACCGGCCGCAAACGACCCGCACCGTTAGTTTCTTATTTCGATTCCGGTTAAGCGATCTCGCCCGGAACCATGTTCTCGCCTTCGTTCTGACTCTGCCATTCCTTCGCGCTCACGAAGCCCATCTTCTGGCGCTTCGTATCGGTATGCAGCACCCAGGCGATTTCTTTCAACGCCCACAGCGGCGCGTGCGTTCGATCGGTATAACGGTTGCATTCGGTCACGCGCATGGGGATCTGTTTTTCCACCAGCGAGCAGTACACGTACTCCTCACTGTCGGCCGGTCCGCGCAAGACTACGCCGTTGTTGCAGGAATCGCAAAGACGCGGCGAATCAGCGGAACGCGTGCCATGAAACACCTTGAGATTGTTCATAGGTTTTCCTGTTCTACGGAGCTATCGATCGAAGTCAACGGCCCGTGAAAAGACACGTACGGACCGCAAAGAAAGCTACTACGCGGGAAAAGACTAGCGGTTAAACGGTGGTTGCTCGAAGGCGCCCCGTGTAATGCGCTGGTTGATCGCTGTAGGTGTCGTCAGTGACTGTTCGCAAACGGGTGCCTCCTTAGAGAGAGATTGGGGACAAAAATAATTTAGCATGCGCGCTGCGAGGGAGCCAAGAGTTTTTTGATTAAACTTCCATCACGCGCGCGCGAGGAGCAACGCCCGCTCCTCACGGTTGCGGCTCATTAGCGACTGCTTCGATCCGCGTCGTTGTTGTGAAGCGAACATAGAGCGAGTGAATCATAAACAACGAACAGCCGATAGCGACTGCAGCAACAGCGTTGGTCACCAGCACCGCGACGGCAGTTACCAGAAATGCCGCCGCATCCACACGGCGCATTTTCGGCAAGCGGCGCCAGGTGCTCCATTCAAGCAGACAGATTCCCATCCACGCCGTAACTCCGGCCAGCGCCGGAATCGGAATCTGCGCCACGAATCCCGCGCCCATCAGGAAGAACGCGATCAGGAAAACCGCATGCAGAATGTTCGAGACCGATGTGGTGGCGCCGCAGCGCACGCTGGCCAGGCTGCGCGCCGGAATCCCGACGCTCATCGGCGCACCGAAGAGTCCGCCAACCAGGTTGGCCAGTCCGTAGGCGCCCAGCTCCGCATCGGCATCCGATTTCTTCATGTGCTGATGCCAGCCGCGAAAATGTTCCACAACGCGCGAAGTGATGAGAATGTTCACCGAACTGACAAATGCCAGTCCGATGGCCGGCACCACGATGTTGTACCAATCGGATCGCAGCCACGAAAATCCGATCACCGCGGGCATGCCCAGCGGCAGCGTGCCGACCTCTTTTTCATGAAAGCCGAACACCTTCGCCGCGGCGATGGCGATGCCCACAGCGATCAACGGCGCGGGCAGGCGCGGGGACAATCGCGATATCAGCATGGCCGCCGCGATCACGATTACGCCCAGGATCAGTGGAGCCGTCTGCATTCCGCCCACACGCTCGAGCACGCGAAACAACTGAGTCATGGGCGAGCCAGCCGAGCGTGTCAACGGCGATCCCACGCCGAAAATCGTATCGAGCTGCGAGATCAGCATCAGCCCGCCGATTCCGCAGGAGAATCCGGTGACCACGGCCTGGGGCACGCGCTGAATGTGCCGCCCCAGCCGGAGGACGAAGAACAGCATCATGAAGCACGAGGCAGCGATGCAAATTTTCGCAGCACCGGCGATGCCTTGCTGCTTCACCGCGAGCGCGATGAACGGAACCGTCGCGCTAGCCGTGCCACCGATCAGCACCGGATTGCGGCCGAGTAAAGCGGTCACCGGGGCGGTCAGGATGCTGGTGTAGATGCCGAGAACCGGGGGCAATCCCATGAGGGATGCCATCGCCAGTCCGTAGGGAATCGCGATAAGCGCAGCGATAATGCCGCCGAAGCAGTCTCCGATGAACAAACGGAGGCTGTAAGGCTGGCCGGAAAACTTCATTGCTGCTGAGGCGCGCGCGGATGTGCCCGCGTTACGCCGGGAAACGCGTTATGCCATTACTTTCAGGAACGCGGTCTTGAACTTCTCCATCTCTTCGCGAGTGCCGACGGAGACGCGGACGTAAGTGGGCCAGCAGGGCCATGTGCGGCCGATGTACACCTTCTCTTTGGCCATCGCATTGATGACTTCGCGGCCCGGACGCTTGGTGTCCACCATGAACTTGTTGCTGACCGATGGAACGTAGTGGAAGTTGTGCTTGTCGAGCCACGAGAGCACGTCTTCGCGAACTTCCTGCATCTTCTTGCGGCGCTCCGGAACCAGGGTCTTCGAATTCAGACTGGCCGTCGCGGCGACCATCGAAGTGACCGGCATCGCACCGGCAGTGAGCGGCGTGAACTTCTGCAGCAGGTCCGGGCGGCCCATAGCCACACCCGCGCGGATTCCGGCCATGCCATAAAGCTTGGAGAAGGTCCGCAGAACGATGATGTCTTTGTCCTTGGCCACCATGTCGGTCATCGTGGATGCGCCGTGAGCGAAGTGGATGTACGCTTCGTCGACCATCAGAATGCTGCCTGCAGGCTTGTTGTTGAGCAGCCACTCCATATCCTCGCGCGAGGTCAGCGAGCCAGTCGGATTGTTCGGAT
>DASQGY010000102.1:0-4223 GCA_035632375.1 Bryobacteraceae bacterium
TTTTGGCCGCCGCCGCGCCCAGGGCGAATTCCCATACCCGCTGTGTAGTCTCGGCTTGGAGTCCCGCGAACGTCATCGCCTGTACAGGCCTCGCATCGAAATGAGCCTTAGCGCAATCTCGGCGCCAGATCAATTGAGAAGGAAGAAAACACGAACACCACAATCAGCGCCGCAATCCCCAAAAAAGTTCCCAAAGGCAGATGATATTGGCTGGCGATGAGCCAGCGGATTTGGTTGACCGAGCCCAGACCCCGGCGGCTGGCGCGCTCCGCAAGCCTGCGCCCCGCGCCGCTCGCATACATGGTGGCGATCACCGCTATTCCCAAAACGCTTCCCAGCAAGGTCCCGAGCAGGATCGTAAGGAAGGCGTTTCTCACTCCGAGAAACGCACCAACCATCAGCATCATTTTTACGTCGCCGAGGCCCATGCCCTCGCGTCCCCGCACCAGCTTGTACAGCGCCGCCGCGCCCCACAGCAAAAGACTTCCGAGCGCAGCCCCCAGAATGGCCTCCATCACGCCCAGGATTCGCTCCGGCGGAAGCTGGTGAAACAAACGCACACTGAGAAGAAAAGCCACGCCGTCGTTCGGCGGCACAAACGCCGAGAAAAGCACACCCGCCGCAAACCCTGGCCAGGTAATGACGTCCGGAAGCAGCCGCACGCGCAAGTCCGTGACCGTCAAAATGACGATCAGGCAAATGAAAAACAGCCACTTTACCGTAGCCTGCGTAATCCCAAATTCCAAAAAACATCCGACAAACAAAAGGCCCGTAACCAACTCCACCGCGGGATACATTACGGAGATCGGCGCTCCGCAAGCCCGGCACTTGCCCCGCAGCCAAATCCAGGCAAATACCGGAACGTTGTCGTAGGGCTTAATCGGCGTCGAGCACTTCGGACACCGCGACCCTGGCGAAACAATAGACAGCTCTTCCGGAATGCGCGTAATACACACATTCAAGAAGCTTCCAAGGATGATCCCAAATAGAAAAAAGAAGGCGATGACCACAGTTTAGTCAGCCGCGCTTTCGGCCGCACTTAACACTCTCCCACACCTACCTAGCCGCCTCAACAAACCGCGCTTCCTCTAGTGCCCCATTCCTAACACCGCACCCGGACAGAATGGTTCCGCACGTCCGCATAGCTCTTAGCACGACTGTCGCCGGTACAGGTAGAATCGGAAAATGCCGATTACCTATATGACCGGCGAAGAAGTGATGAAAGGCGATCGCGTGCTGTTTCACGGCGAACCAGGCAAGATCGAACTCGTGGCTGACCCTGGGGTCGCCGATCCTGAAACAGATTGGTATGTGAAGCAGTACGGCGGCGGAGCAATGATTCTCGAACCGAAGCACTTTGGCCGGGCTTTTTTGTCCGATCCGCACACCGACGAAGATTTGGAGTTCGTCTCGCGTTCGAGTTAACGCGCCGATTTTCTACTTGCCTCCGCTTACTGTCCGTCTCCGCGCTATCTTGTGCGCTCCTTTGTTTCTCTGACTGTCAACTGTAAACTGTTAACCGGTCGAGTTCTTCATGCATTGGTTTGAACGCAAAATTCGGCGCTACGAGCACCGGCGGTGGACTACCGACGACAATCGGCGTGTTCAGCCGTTCGATTGGGGGCTGGAACACATCGGCGGCGATCCGGCGGATGCGAACCCCAGCGAGTTCGTCCGCCAATATGCCAAGCACGCCATCGAAAACAGCGTCGACTGGTTCGCCACAACTCCCGCCACGGACTACCACCTCGACAAGGAAAACGTCCTCACGTTCACCAGTTCGATCGAATCGGCATGGCCGGAGAACAATACTGTCCATGCGCGGCTCTGGCCGGCTTCCACGAACCGCCGGCGTCCGCCTTTCAAGGCCCCGAAGGGAACTGCCGTTCTTGTGCTTCCCAATTGGAATGCCAAGTGGCACGGGCAGGACGGACTTTGCGAATGGGTCGCCCGCTTCGGCATAACCGCTCTGAAAATGAGCATGCCGTACCATGCGCGACGGATGGCGAAAGGCCATGAACGCGCCGATCAGATTTGCGGGCCCAACATTGGACTGACGCTGCAGGCCAACCGGCAAGCCGTGCACGATGCGCGCCGGTGTCTGCGCTGGCTCGAACAGCAGGGCTATACGCGCCTCGGAATTCTGGGCACGAGTCTCGGCTCCTCGGTCGGCTACATCACGCTAATGCACGACTCGGCGATCAAAGCCGGCGGCTTCCTGCACTTCTCGACCTATTACGCCGACGTGGTGAGTCAGGGCATGACGACCAATCACGTCTGGGAAGGCCTGCGCGATCACGTCACCGTGGACGAACTGCGCGACTACTGGGCACCGATCAGCCCCATGCCGTACGTC
The DNA here is from genome assembly GCA_035632375.1 of Bryobacteraceae bacterium. GTDB lineage: Bacteria > Acidobacteriota > Terriglobia > Bryobacterales > Bryobacteraceae > Palsa-89. The sequence goes on from DASQGY010000102.1 coordinate 2,357, forward strand.
GAGCGGGGCATGGGCGCCGATCGAAAATCCTTCCTGGTCTACGGGAAGTACGATCCCACCATGCTGCCGGAACTCAGCCGCCAAATGCTGGAGGCCCTGCGCCGCCACGGAGCGCATCCCCGTTCCCTGGAACTCCACTGCGGGCACTATTCCCTCGAGCTAGCCCCCTTCAGCTATATTGCCGGCTACCGCGTGCTGTCCTTCCTGCGCTCCGCCCTCGCCTAAGATTCGGCCAAATCCCAAGGATCGTCGACAGTTCGAGGGTTCTTATACAAAGCCACCTCGCTGATCGGACTGGCATCCGCACGCTGCGGGACCTTGCTTGGGGATACTCTTGCGCCATCGCCTCGCGATACTTCGTTGACACCCAAACGGTTCACCCGCAGTATGGCTTTACCCCCTTCCAAATTTAGCTTTCCGGTGCGTGCCGATGCGTATTCTTGTCGCCGAAGACGACGCGCCGCTGGCGGAGTTTCTTCACCAGCGGTTGCAGCAGGAACAGTTTTCCGTACAGATGGTGGCGGATGGAGGGGAAGCGCAGCGTTTGGCGTTTGACCAGCCCTACGACTTCGTCATTCTGGATCTCAATTCCCCAGCGGAAGGCGGGCTGAATGTTCTTCGCAACATTCGTGCGAAGAAGCCGGACTTGCCCGTTCTCATGGTCACGGGCGCTAACCTGGTCGAGGAGCGTGTCCGTCTGCTGGATGCCGGAGCCGACGATTCATTGGCGAAGCCCTTCGCGTTCGCGGAACTTGCGGCGCGCATCCGTGCTGTTCTGCGGCGCGGGAGCCGTCCCGGTCGCGCGGTGCTCAGGGTCGCTGACCTCGAGATCGACCGCGTCGCGCATGCCGTACAGCGCGCCGGCCATTCGATCGACCTCAGCCCCAAGGAATTTGCGCTCCTGGAGTTCTTGATGCGCCACGAAGGGCAGGCCGTTACGCGCACTGCCATTGTCGAGCAGGTCTGGAAGCTCAATTTCGACACCATGACCAACGTGGTGGACGTCTACATCAACTACCTGCGCCGCAAAGTGGATTCAGGGTACGACCGGCCGCTCATCCGAACGATCCGCGGCGTTGGCTACCAAATCGGCGGCAACGGCACTCCCCACTAACGATGGTTGAAACGGAACGGCTTCCAGTAGGCGTTGTCTACAGCGACCTCGCGGGCAATCGGTCAGTTCCGGGTAGCCGACAAACCGCGTGTTACCGCGCAGGTGGCTTGAAATTATAATGGCGGCGACTTCCGGGGAGGGCTTAGTGCAGCGCTCGGCAACCCTACTGCTCGACGCCCAAGTAGCGCAGAAATGAGCGCAGGAGCTCGCGCTTAAGCGACTGGTCATCCTTGGGAATGATAGCCTGCCAGTACTTCAAATCGTGATCGGCCAGGATTAGTTCGACAAGAGTGCTGGTGAGCGTCACCAGGGCGAAGGATAGGGCGACTGGCGGGTCGGGGTGCTTGACCTCATTCCGACGGAGCAGGAACAGCCCCACGAGGTGCTGGATGCTGCGCATCTCCAGCTTGGCGGCTCGCTTACAAAACGGCGTGTAAAAGCGGCCCTGCGAGAACTGCCGGAGCGCACGCAACAGGCCGGCGTTTGCACGGTAGCTGACGAGCATATTGCTGACAAGCTGCTCGGCAAAGACGGCCAGAGGAATCTGGCGGACCATGTCGGGTGAATACGCCATTCGCAACCTCTCATCCTGTCGCTCCATGATGCCGAGGACCACAGCCTCCAGGAGAGCGTCCTTGTCAGGGAAACGCCGATAGACGGCCCCCGGCGTTAACCCAGCGTGCTGGGCGATTCGCGGAATGGTGGTGCCCTCGACTCCGTGTTGTCCCAGCACTTCCGCGGCGGCCTTTAAGA
>DASQGY010000103.1:0-4759 GCA_035632375.1 Bryobacteraceae bacterium
GTGAAAGCCGAAATGCGCCTTTGACTGCTCGCCCATTTTGCGCACCGTTTCGGCCGCTTCGGGCTTCAGAATGGGATTTTTGTAGTCGCCGACGAGTTGGGTCTGGATGCTGCGGCCCTCTTTCGTGCGCGCGAGGTTGACTAGCGCAGTCGGACCGGAGGAAAGCGCCTCAAAGCCGGGCAGCCAGGGATGTGCCCAGATGCCCGAGAAATCGGGTTTGGCAGCGCCGCCCGGCGCTGCCTGTCCGGACGCAGGCACCGCCGCAATTGCCGCCAATGCCGCTGCCTTCAATACATTCCTGAGCTTCATGATCGCCCCGTAAGTTTATGCAAGCGATGTTACACCGGTTCTGAGCCAGGCAAAACCCTGCGCTGTGTAAGAGCGAAGCCGGGCAGTCAGCGGCGAAGAGGAGATGCGGATGGCAAGGGCGCTGGAGTTTGATCAGCAGCTTGGGTCCCCTGTTGGCGATTCCCGGTCGTTTCGGTCACTAGGAAGGGCCGAAGGATGACTCTTTCGAGACGTTTCCCATTTCCTGGATTCCGAGTCTACTTGACGCAGATCAAAACACATTGTGTGCGCTGCTTCATACTTCCAACGTTGGCATTGAGCGGAGAGACTCATGAAGGCTTTAATCTTGCTTGTGTCCGCTGCAATGGTGGTTAGTTCGGTGCCGGCAATTTCACGCGATTCTACGGGGCCGTTGGCTCCTGGCGGTGCTGCCGGGGTGCAACAGGCCCAGGGCGAAAGCAACGAACCCTTTTATATTGTGGCGGGAGTTGGGGCCGCAATCGCAATTGGCGTGCTGCTGCTATCAAACAACAACAATGCCGGGCGCGGCAGTCCAACCCCGTGTTGTGCACCACCGGTCACAACGACAACGGCCACCTAATCGGATTTCAAATCCGAGACACTACCGAATTGACATTGCTTGACTCGACAGTACCAAGCAGTATGGCGGCTGCCGTGAGGAGAGGCTGAACCTGGTCGGAACGCGCCGCAAGAAAGTCCCTGCTTGCGTCACGGCAATGGTTCAGCCCCCCACCTGATCACTGTCGCAATCCGCCGAACTGTACGCCCATTCCCTCTGGGTCCTTGACCTGGAAGCTGGTCTTGGCGCTGCCCGTGTACGTCAAATTGCGGCGCTTGAGTTGCGCCTCGAATGCATCCTTCTCCGTGTCCCAGTTCATGACCGTGTAGGCGATGTGGTCCACTTTCGCCGGCTCGCCCTTGGCCCGGTTGCGGGGAATAAGGATGTTGTTGCCGAACACCAGACGGCACTGCATTCCGTCGTCTTGGGTGACTTTCATGCCCAAGAGATCCACATAGAAGTCGCGGACCTTCTTATAGTCGTTGCAGGAATAGGAAATGTGGTTGACGTAACCAGCCTCGAGCTTGCCCGTGGGTGTGGGGGCTTGGGCGCCGATCACCGTTGTCGGCACTGCTGCCGCTGCTGCCGCGATGCTTAAGCTCTGAACGAGTTGCCTCCGGTTCATTTTTCCCTGTTCGAAATCCTGGAGCAATTTTGCGATGATATTTTCCATTGCCTTCCTCCCGTTTGGAAATCCGCGCCGGGATTCGATCAAGCTCCCCCGGGCTGGCCAGCCAGTATACAATCTGAGAAGACGAAGTCCTATCAGCGCTATCTCAGGGATTGGCGCTTTCCCGGGGCGGGAAAACGGTCGCGTTCAATCAGACCCGCTCGGATTAAGCCATTCAGGGCACAGCTGCTTTCGCCGCGCTAGTCTTTCGGGCTTGATCGGCCGGTTCAGAAGTCCGGCTTGCTCGCCACCGGTATGGGTTCTTCCTTCTGGCCGAAGGGATTGAAGCTTTCCCCATCGGCGCAGCGCGATTCGATGATGCCTCCCGGCGCCTGCGCTTTGCGCGCACGCATCTGGAGGTGCACCGGCTGGATAAAGGATGCCGGATCTTCGATGGTGACTTGCGCCTCCAAAGTGTTCCCACCGTCGATCAGATGATAGCGCTCCACCACATGAAGCTTCTCGCTGTGGGGCGTGCGGAAATTGTCGATAAAGGTCCGCGTGTCCTGAGCGATGGTATCGACCACCAGCCACTCGCCCTCATAATGTCCGACCGATTCTCCGTACCAGGATGGTTTCGGATTCGGCGAATGCGGCACGTCCATGTAGATGTGGCGCACCGTCTGATCGCCCTGGCCGATCGTGAGCACTTCCTTGGGCGATTGTACGAAGAAGATGGGCTGCACAACACTGTTGAGAGCGACGGGCACTCCGGTCGCCCAGCAGCGCGATGCGCGCGAATACATGGCGAATCCCGTATCGGCGAGCGCATTGGCCTTCTTGAGGCCATCCAACGCAAAAGGCGTCAAATTGGAATTGTTGAGATCGGCGTAAGGAAAGGTGGGCTGTTGGCCGGTATTGTTGGCGACAAGTGGCCGTCTGGGGTCCTGGCCGACCGGGGGCGGGCTCCCCGGCATGGGGACTATACCGCCGCGCAGGCTCACCCATCCGAAGCTCGCGGAGGAGAAGTCAGGATAGGATTTGCTCGGCTGCGCAACCGTGCCGGACGCAAAACCGGCCGCTACGACGGCACTCGCGACAAACAATGTTCTCAAAATAGATCCAAACATTGTCGCTCTCCTTTTCCTCATCTGGTTCGGAAATTCGCTCCGCCGACGCGCCTTCTTGTTCCGCCTACTATTAATCCAAGCACATAAGTCTCGCAACGAACGCTGTGTCCGAACGGCTGTCGGAGTCCGGTACCAGGACCGCCAAAGGGGCGGTCCTCTGCCTATTTTGCGCGGCCCTGGAACCCGCGCGTGAGCATCGGAATCCGAAGCAGCGTGCCGCCGCCGGCCACGTAAAGAATTCGCTTGTCGGGGCCGCCGAAGCCCAGGTTCTGGCAGCGCCGCGTGATGCACCAGACCGGGATGGCGCCAAGGTGCTGTCCGGTTGGGCTTAAGACCTCGATGCCCGAATCCGTCAGCGCGTACAGCCGGCCGTCGTCATCGGTGACCAGCCCGTCGGCCCTCGACACCGGCGGCGCCGTCGGGGGCAGCGACATGTCGCGCCCCGTATAGGTCGCGAATACGCGGCGATTGGCGAGCCGCCCATCCGGCTGCACGTCGAACGAATAGATGTTGATGCCCTGAGTGTCGTTCACGTAGAGCATCTTTTCATCGTGGCTGAGCTGCAGCCCGTTTGGAGACTTGATCCCCTCCTCCACCACGCGGATTATCGCGCCGCCACGGGGCACGTAGTACACAGCGGAGGCCGGAGGGTCCGTGAAGTACAGGCCGCCTTTGCGATCTGCGACGATGTCGTTCGGACGGCCGAAGGGCTTGCCCTGATAGTTGTCCGCGATGATTCTCTCCTTCCCTTTCGGCCATACGACGCGAGGTCCGAGGAAACCTGGCTTCGTCTGGATCGAGATGAGCTCGCCCTGCGCGGTGAAGGTCATGCCGAGCGGGTTGAGCAAATCACCCAGGAAGGTGACGGGCTGGTCGTGCTCGTCCAGCCTCACGATGCGGTTGGCCTGCGACTCCGAGAAGATCAGACCGACGTTCGGCAGCCAGAAGGGGTCGTCCGAACTCGTCAATCCCTTGATCACGACCTCGGGCATCGTGCCGCCCTTGATGACACCCGGGATGTCGGGAGCCGGCTGCAGCTGAACGGTGTTGGGTGGAGTCTGGGCGGCGGCCGAGGAGATGCCCAGGCCCGCGGCCAGCGCAAGGGTGAACGTCACGAACGCATGTCGAATCATGGCAACGGTTCCTTCACTGGTCGAGGCGACTTCACTCTATCACAACAGACAGAGCGCACCGGACATCGGCGAATTCGTTTAACCGGCATTCCTCAAATGGCCGATCGATCCGGCATTGTTGGTGGAAGAATAGAGCCGCCCGAGACAACCGTATAGCGCGAAAGCGCATTCGTCGCCGGCCCATTTTGGCCGCCCAATCCGTATCGTGTTCGGCCAAAGTCAGACTGTCGGCAAATATGCGATTGCGACAGCCAAATGGGATCATAACGAATCCGGACCAAAGCCGACCGAGCAGCCTTGGTCCGGATATTATGAAACCTCTAAGCGTCGTCAGTAACCACCAAAATTGTCGGCGCCCCGCCGGAACTGATCGACGCCGCGTGGGCCAACGCTTCCTTGCCGCTTGAGGCAGCAGTTGCCTTCAGCGTTTCGATTGTTGGGAAGCTGACATCGGAAATCAGATGATAGGGCGGCGGCGCGAAGGAGGGACCGACCACGCGCTTGGTAACGACACCCGTCGCGCCTTTCAGCCTTGGGCCCGCATAGGGCAGGTGTTCCTCGCGATAGGCGCGGTCGAATTCCTTCACGTCTTTGGGATGCGGATACATAATCAGCAGATGAGCGGTCATGGATATCTCCTTTCGGTTTGGCTGTTGAACAGGAGAGTCCTATACGCTCAGCGGCAGCACTTATGGGGTACGGATTCCGGACCACCGGCAAGTCTGCAATTTGATAACGACTGAGCGGGGCGCGTTATGCGCGCGCTCTGAATGAGCGGCACCGTCGTGGGAATTGTTTTCTGCGATTTTGAATTGATCCAGCACCTCGATTCGGTGCCAGATCGGTTTCCCGATTCTCAACGACGTACCCGTCGTTGACGCTTCAAGAAGGGAATTTCACAAAGGTCCCGCGATCTGGGTTGGCGCGCGTTCCGGAATGTGCCCTGTCTTGGATCGCATCAATGCGTCCCTGTGCAACACAGGGCCGATTTCGGCGAGCTGATATCGATCAAACCACT